>NZ_JBGLRC010000036.1:0-33830 GCF_041402345.1 Aeromonas sp. S11(2024)
CTGGCGGACAACGGCGAGCAGTTCAAGGTCAGTCTGAATGGCGGCAGCTTCAGCGAAGCGGGCAAGTACGAGAAGGTGGAATACAGCGACGCCACCGTCACCACCACCATCTTGGACAACGATTCGTTAGTAGCGTTGCAAGACGTAGTAGAAGGTACCTCGAACAATGTTCTGAACGTGGCTGATGGTGTTTCCTTTACAGGTGCGACAGCCTTGGGAGGGTCGGTGTCGCTGGTGAATGGCAAGTACGTTTACCAGGCGCCGGTGCGAGATCATACTGACTCGGTTGCGGACACTGACTCGTTTACCTATACCAAGGCCGACGGTTCGACGGTGACGTATACCATCAATATCCTGGATACCAACCCGATTGCGGCCAACGATAGTGGCACTGTGGCCGTGGGGCTGAATGTCCAGACTAGCGGTTCGGCCAGTCTGCTGACAAACGACACCGTGGTGGACAGTTCGGATGTCAACCCAGCCAAGGTGTATTCGGTGACTGGCCTGAATGGTCAAGCTATGGTGCTTGATGCATCAGATAGCGTAACGGTGGCTGGCAAGTATGGGGATCTGACGGTGAATGCCAATGGCAGCTACACCTATACCAGCAAGCTGGATACCGATGTGCAGGCGGTCGAAGGTGGTGCGGCGGTGAAATCTGCCTTTGCTGTATATGGCTTCCAGAATAACTCGCTGCCGCTGAATGGCACCTCACTGAATTTGAACGGCCTGACCGATAGCGCAACGGCACTCGTGGATGTTCGTACCAGCGGCAACAATGCCAAGCCCGGTATTGGCGTCTCCCAAAGTGGTGGCGGTACGAACGATATTGGTAGTGGTGAATCGCTGGTGATTGGGCTTAAGGCGCTATCCAATTTTGCTCAGATAGGTATCAACGAGCTTAATAGCGGACAGGGCAGCGCAAGTTGGAAAGCCTATGATGCGAATGGTGTGTTGGTCGGTTCCGGTACCCTGGTATCGTCTTCCAGTAATGGAAGTTTGCAATCGTTCAATATCTCGACCAGTACCCCCTTCCAGTATCTGGTGTTGGGTTATAGCGGTAACCAGAACGGTTATGTCATTGACTCGATCAAGTACACGCCGGCTATTGGTGCCGTAACAGAAGAGTTTACTTATACCGTCAAGGATAACGATGGTGACGTGTCCAATTCAGCGGTGCTGACCCTGAATGGCAATGTGCCGACGACTATAGCTCCAACCATGCTGATGGGAGTAGAGGATTCGGATGTTGCCCTGACATGGACGTCTTTCGGGATCTCGGATAACGCGTCTACCGTCCGAATTTCCGGCAACCAGGATGGCACCGGCACAATCCAATATTTGGATGCAAGCAGCAACCAGTACAAAGAGTTGGGGAAACACGAAACCAGAACCTTTACCAAGGCGGATATCGACAGTGGCAAGGTGAAATTTGATCCGGAAGATAACGTATCTGGTGCTGATGTCTACGGGAATGACAAAGGTGTCGGTAACAAAGGCCACGATCTCACCAGTATCAAGTTTGATGTACTGAAGGGAAATCAGGTTATTGCCAGTGGTAAGAGTGTTGTGGTGGATCTGATACCGCAAGCGGATGCCCCGACGCTGAAGGTTGGGACATTTAGTTCCCTAGCTGCCATGGATTTTGAGAATGTGGGGGTAGGCTCAGGAGGATGGAAAGATAACATTAACCCCAACTCTATTAATGGTGCCGGTGCTATTGGTCAATGGCACGCCAATGGCAGTGGACTGATTGAGGTGGGCAAAGAATCCGTCTATTTGGGCAACGAGGCAACCAGTACAACGAACCAGGTGATGGAAATCGAAAGTAGTTGGAATGTGAGCCAGCTCTACACCGACATTCAGTGTGAGTCAGGCCGCTTCTACCAGTTGAACTTTGATATCAGCGCCCGAACAACGGATGGTAAAAAGATTGAAACCTGTGGTCTGAAAGTATATATGATTCAGATTGTTAATGGGCAACCAGTGTCCGGGGAACGTATCGAGCTATATGATTTTTCACCTAAGTCTGTCGGTTGGTTGAAGGGGCAGAGTGCCGGCTTGAATGTGCCGGAGACCGGCACATACCGACTGGTATTTGAGTCCAAGGATGCCTCAGGAAATGGAGATTCTTACGGGGCTGTTCTCGACAATGTCAAGTTCCAGGCAGTCGATAACAAGGGGTATGAAGACAGTTTCATCAAGCTGGGTAAGATCGAGGCAGAGTTGGTAGATAGAGATGATTCTGAACGCTTGTCTGTCGAGATCGACGGATTGCCGGTGGGGGCTGTGCTCAAAGATGCGGCCAACCACAGCGTGATAGTGGGTGACTCCCGCAAGGTGGATGTGACAGGCTGGAGTCTGTCCACCCTGCAACTGAAAGTGAATGATCCTGGTCATTACAACCTTGTTGTCAAGGCAACAGCGACGGAGGTGACATCTAGCGGTACTGTTCTGGATCGTGCCGTTAGCGAGGTTATCTTGCCGGTTGAGGTATTGCCGGAGGGTAATACGATCAAGACGGGCGAGTTGAATGACTCGGTATATTTGAGTAGCGATAGGCCTTCCGTAGCTGCCCATACGGCCATCGAAATAAATGGTATCCACTACTCTCAACCTGGTACTTATCAGGATGGTACTGCCGGTGTAGTCATCAAAAAAGACAGTGCCGATACCGTCTATACCTATGGTGGTAATGATCATGTCGAAGGTGGGCGTGGCAATGATGTGGTGTATCTGGGAGATAGCGGCAGCAATTTTGTCGATATCAACAGCGCAATTAAGTTTGTCACAGCTGATGTTGCCACCATTACCCAGCAGCCTGCCGCTGGTGTTGCCCGTGAGGATGGTGACCTGAACTCTGCCAAAGCCTCTGTGGCTTGGGGGGATGTGGCACAAGGCGCTCAGGGCAATGATTTCCTGTTTGGCGAGGATGGTGTGGACTTGCTCTTTGGGGGATCAGGTAACGACCATCTGGATGGTGGAAAGGACCAAGACTTCATCCGTGGTGGTACTGGTGATGATGTGATCGTGGGTGGGGCCGGGAGTGACTACCTGCGCGGTGAGGAGGGGGCTGATACCTTCCTCTGGCAGCAGGGTGATGATGTATTAGTTCAGGGTTCAGGCAATTCAAATATGCTTCCAACCTATCCCGTTGATTACATCACTGACTTCCAGGTCCAGCATGGTGATGGCAGGCAGTGGAGCAGTAATAATTATAATTTGTTCAAGGATGTGGATATTGCACGTTCAGACAAGTTGGACTTATCCGATCTGTTGGATCACAGTGGTAACAACAATGAGTCCGACTTGGCTACGTTGCTTTCAGTATTTGAGAAGGAGGGTGACGTTCATTTGCAGGTGAAGACTGCTGATGGCAGCAACGTGAGACAAGAGATTGTCTTGCTTCACAGTACCTTCGAGTCCATAACCGGAGATATTAGCAATCATGTTTCTGGTTCTCCGGAATCAGCATCCCAACAGGTCATCAACTATATGTTGCAAAACCACTTGCTTGATATCGACAAGTAAGCCCGATTCGGGACAGTAAAAAAGCGGCAGAGCAATCTGCCGCTTTTTTTATCTTTGCAGGGAAGCGAAATCAGTTGCCGAGGGTGGCGAACAGGCTTTGCTCCAGGGAGCCGCGGGAGACACAGACCGGCTTGATGGAGGGAGCCGGTACGCGCTCGCCCGAGGATTCAACGAAGAACAGCTCGGTGTTGCCCTTGACGTTTACAGTCGCCACGCTGCTGTTGCCGCTCTGGGTGATGATCAGGTTGATCTGCAGGTTCGGGTTGCCCAGTGCAACTTTGGAACCCATGGTGCCGCAGTCCAGCCACTCCAGCCCGTCGGCTGACTGGTTGACGTTGGCGGTCATCAGGCCGGAACCTCGCTGGCTGTTCTCGATGGTGAGACCGTGATCGGTGAACCACTTCTCGGCACGCGCCCACACCAGATCCACCGGGATCGCCATCTCCTGAGTGTTGTTGGTTGCCTTGGCAATCGGCGGGTTGTAGCGATACTCCTCACCACCGTTATTGTCACCCGCACAACCAACCAGCAGCAGCGCCAATGCGCTCCCCATTATCTTTTTCATCTTGTCTCTCTCGTCCATATCACCAGGCCATTGGCCAACCGGCGCCTATTATCGCCGGAGCGACAACCTCTGTCAGCAAGCATCCTGAATCGGGTGTAATGGGGGGAATATCGGGGTGCTTTACAAAATGGGTTTGCTATCATAGATTTGCTCGAAATTCCTCCATAAGCGCCCCTGTGACCAACATGCTCACCCCGGATCTGCTGCAGCAGATCATCGACCAATTGCCAATGAGTATCTTCTGTCGGGATAAGCATGGGCGCTATCTGTTCGTCAATCGCGAGTTTGCCAGCGAGGCCCATCTGGGCTCGCCTGCCGAGGTGGTAGGCAAAAGTGATGCGCAAATGCCCTGGGGTGATGTCTTTCGCGGTGAGGATGATCAGCTGCTGGCAGGAGGTGTGCCGTTGCTTCATCAGCAACTGCATTGCAATCGGGGCGGTGATACCTGCTGGATGGAGGTGCACAAGATCCCGCTTTACACGGCGCAAGGTGAAGCGTGCGCGGTGTTCGGGGTGGTCAACGAGATTGCCCAGCGCAAGAGCCTGGAACAGACCGTCAAAAAGCAGCAGTTGTTGCAGCGTTTTCTGCTCGATGCCATTCCTGACCTGATCCGTTTCGATGATCACAACGGCGTATTGCTGGAGTGCAATCAGGCATTCCTCGACTTTATCGGCCAAGGGGCGGAGGAGGTGCTCGGCCAGCAGTTGCCGTTCCGGCTGGCGGCGCCGCAGGGGATGGGTCACGGCGAGTGTTGTCTGCTGGATGCCCGCGGGCAGGGGCGACACATGGAGATCACCCGGGTCGATGTGCCCGATGGTGACGGCCACTCCCTCGGGATCCTGACGCTGGGGCGTGACATCACCGGCCTGCGCACCACTCAGGCGCAGTTGCAGCAGGAGCAGCACTACGACAGTCTGACCGGGTTGCTCAAACTCTCCCGGTTCTTGCAGACCAGCCGCCATCTTGGGGGACGCAGTGCCACGCTGGTGCTGGTCGATCTGCACCATTTTCGTGAAATCAACGATCGCTTCGGGATCCGGATTGCCGATCGCCTGCTGAGCCAGGTGGCCAAGCGGTTGCAGCAGCTGGTACCGCCGCGTTCCCTGCTCTGTCGGGTCGCTGCCGATGACTTCAGCCTGTTGCTGCCGGATTTCAATGAGCCATTGCAGGGGTGGAGCCAGCATCTGCAGCAGCAGTTGATGGAGCACTATCAGGTGGAAGATCATCGCATCCAGATCCCGGTGTTTCTGGGGCTGGCCCAGGGGCGGGCAAGCGATGCCGAGCGGTTGCTCAGCCATGCCGAGGCTGCGCTGGCGCAGGGCAAACGGCAGCAGCAGTACTGCACCCTGTTTGATCCCGAGCTGCATGCCCGGCTCAAGCGGCGTCAGTTGATCGCCGCCCAGTTGCCGCTCGCCATCAAGTCCGCCCAGCTGGTTGCCGTCTATCAGCCGATCATCTGTACCCGTACTCACCGGCTGCATGGCGCCGAACTGCTCTGTCGCTGGCCCCATCCCGAGCTTGGGATGATCTCCCCCGACGAATTCATTCCGTTGGCGGAAGAGATGGGGATCATCGGTCAACTGGGTCAGTTGATGCTGGAGCAGGGCTGTGCCCAGCTGGCGCAGTGGCAAACTGCGCAGCCGGATATGGTGCTCTCCATCAACCTGTCGCCGCTGCAGTTCCGTGATCCGGCGCTCTGTGAGCGGGTCTCTGCCTGCATCGCTCGCCATGGGCTCAAAGCCAGTCAGCTGGAGCTGGAGATCACCGAAGGGGTGCTGATGGAGAACGCCGACGAGATTGAGACCAACCTTGACAACCTGATCGCCGCCGGTTTTCAGCTGGCCATCGATGACTTTGGTACCGGTTACTGCTCGCTGGCCTATCTGCCGCGTTTGCAGGTAGCGACCCTCAAACTGGATCGCAGTTTCACTCAGGGGCTCGCCAGCAATACCGCAACCACTGCCATCGTGCGATCGGTCATCGGGTTGGGCCACGAGCTGGGGATCCGGATCACCGCCGAAGGGGTGGAAACGCCCGAGCAGCAGCGGTGGCTGACCGAGGCTGGTTGTGATCGGCTACAGGGCTATCTGTTCAGCCGGCCTCTGCCGCCGGCGGAGTTCGCTGCCAGCTATCTGGCGTGAGACATCGCCAGAAACAACAAGGCCACCGAAAGGTGGCCTTGTTGTTTTACGATGGAGGCAGGATCAATCCTGGAAGTAGGTGCCCCAGCCATCATAATCCACCCCGTATTTTTCCAGGATGGGCAGCATCTTGGCGATATCGGCGACGATCGCTTCGACATTGAGCTTGCACTCGATGGTGGCATCGAAGCAGAAGATGGTTGCGCCGTCATCCAGCTCCATCTCTTCGGCATCGGTCACTTCAAAACCGGCCTTGAACAGGTCAACCGCTGCTTTTTCCAGACGGTCGAAATCCTGGCAGGCGAAGTGGTGCTCGATGTCGTAATCCACATCGGGATTGCTGCCATCGGCCAGCAGTTCGTTGACGATCTCGGTGGTCTCATCACGCCACTCTTGCATATTCAGACTCATGTTGCCTCCAGGCGGTATCATTGCGGCAAAGCATACTCGCAGAGTGGATTTGGCTCAATGCGGCGGACCCACAGAGTCTCGAATTTCCATCATATTGGCGCTGCCGGTAGGGTGTGCGGTAGCCAGCAGGTGCGGGAAACGGGACTGAAATGGATAATAAATGGCCGCCACGTTCAGTTGTTGAGCGAACGCGCTTTTTATCGAGCCATCATGGTTGACACTCTGCGCTGGAAAGGGTTTAATGCGCGCCGTTGCCCAGATAGCTCAGTCGGTAGAGCAGGGGATTGAAAATCCCCGTGTCGGCGGTTCGATTCCGTCTCTGGGCACCACAATTCCTCCTTAGTTCAGTCGGTAGAACGGCGGACTGTTAATCCGTATGTCACTGGTTCAAGTCCAGTAGGAGGAGCCAAATTCGAAAAGCCCGCTCAATCGAGCGGGCTTTTTCATTTCTAGTTGCTGTTGCATGCTGCCAAAAAGAGCGTCGCGCCACAGGTGGCACTGAACAGCAGCATTCCGGTCTGCAACATGCTGCCAGGGCATGGCTTCTTCTCTCTTTTTCTGGCCCTGATCCACTTCGGTTTCATCACATTCCCTTATCCATTTTTGTCGGCCTGAATGGCTGCACGCCTGTGCAGGCGAGCCATCTTTGTTGAATGGCGCCATGGCGTCAATCTCCCCCGCAAAACAATTAATTCAGCACCGTTGAAGAGCGGCTTGTCTAGTGATGTTTCGGCCTTTAAGCCATTGTTAACATTTTGGAAAACCGGAGTGACCCTGTGGCCGGGCGGGGATATGATGGGGTCAATGATGTTCCCATCCTGACGGAGAGATCCCAGATGAACAGCCCCTTGAGCTATGTACTGGACGGCATTCATTGCGAGCCGCACTTTTTTACTGTTCCCCTCGATCATGATGAGCAGGATGGTGACAGCATTACCCTGTTTGCCCGCACCCTCTGCCGTAAAGACAAGCTCGATGAGAAGTTGCCCTGGCTGCTTTTTCTGCAAGGGGGGCCGGGATTCGGGGCTCCGCGCCCGACGGCCAATAGTGGTTGGCTCAAGCGGGCGTTGCAGGAGTTCCGAGTGCTGCTGCTGGATCAGCGTGGCACCGGGATGTCGAGCCCCATCCACGGGCATAGTCTGGCCAGCATGACGTCGGCCGAGCAGGCGGAGTATCTCGGCCATTTTCGCGCCGACAGCATAGTGCAAGATGCCGAGTTCATCCGGCAGGAACTCAGCCCCAAGCATCGCTGGAGCCTGCTGGGGCAAAGCTTTGGCGGCTTTTGTTGTCTGACCTATCTCTCGCTCTTTCCCGATAGCCTGCGGGAGGTCTATATCACCGGCGGCATTGCGCCGATCGGCCGCAGTGCCGAGGAGGTCTATCGCGCCACCTATCAGCGGGTGGCTGACAAGAACCGCGCCTTCTTCGCCCGCTTCCCCCATGCTCAGGGGATTGCCAACCGGCTGGCGAACCATCTGCACCAGCACGATGTGCGACTGCCCAACGGCCAGCGCCTGACAGTGGAGCAGTTCCAGCAGCAAGGGCTGGATCTCGGTGCCACGGGCGCCTTTGAGGAGCTTTATTACCTGCTGGAAGAGGCCTTTATCGGCGACAAGCTGAGCCCGGCCTTCCTCTATCAAGTGCAGAGCATGCAGCCATTCAATACCAACCCGCTGTTCGCCATCGTGCACGAGGCGATCTACGCCGAAGGGGAGGCCACTCGCTGGGCGGCGGATCGGGTCAGAGGGGAGTTCCCGGCGGTGAACTGGGCACCCGGCAAGGATTTCGCCTTCACCGGCGAGATGGTTTACCCCTGGATGTTCGAGCAGTTCCGCGAGTTGCTGCCCCATAAAGAGGCGGCCCATCTGCTGGCCAACAAGGCGGACTGGGGGGCGCTCTATGATCCGGCACAACTGGCCCGCAACCAGGTGCCGGTAGCATGCGCCGTTTATGCCGAGGATATGTATGTGGAGTTTGACTACAGTCGCGAAACTCTGCGTGGTCTTGGCAACAGTCGCGCCTGGATCACCAATGAGTATGAGCACAACGGTTTGCGTGCCGATGGTGAGGCGATTCTTGATCGTCTGATCGCGTTGAATCGCGACCGTTAATTGCCGTTATCGGCAACCATCGCGGGAGCCCGGACTCCCGCGATGGTTGTGATGGATGGTTGTTATGAAAGCGTGACTCCCTGAACCTTGACTCGTATCCGCCAGACGATGAGTGGATAGCTGGCTGATTAATTTCCCCCTCTTTTACTGTCTCTGCCGATCCCTCACCATATACTTGCCAAACGACTCTGTATTGAGCCGCGGTCAAATCGATTGACCAGCTCGTGCTCGTTACCATTAGAAAGTCGCTCCGATGCTCTGTATCCCGCGTATCAGATATGCCATCTCTGCATGCCCCGCTATCCGGGGGAGGGGATGGTCGTGCTTTTCAATCAAGATAAGGATGTATGATGAGAAAGTCTCTGTTGGCCTGCTCCCTGTTGTTGTGCCCTGTCGTGTTTGCTGCCGCCCCCCATTGGGAATATAGCGGTGAGGCGGGACCTGCCCACTGGGCCAAGCTGACCCCGGAGTTTGGTCAGTGTGCGGGCAGCAATCAGTCGCCGGTTGACCTGAGCGGATTGGTCGAGGCCAAACTGGCCCCGCTGGTACTCCACTATCAGGCGGGTGGCAACACAGTGGTCAACAACGGTCACACCGTGCAGGTCGGTTATGCCCCGGGTAGCACCTTGCAACTCGATGGCACCACGTTTGAACTCAAGCAGTTCCACTTCCACGCCCCGAGTGAAAATCTCATCGAGGGTAAATCCTATCCGCTGGAAGGGCATCTGGTGCACGTCAGTGACAAGGGAGAGATCGCCGTGGTGGCGGTGATGTTCGAGGCTGGCAAGGCCAATCCGGCACTGGCGGCAGCCTGGAGTGCATTACCTGCCAAGGTGGGGGAGATCCAGGCCCTCAAGGCGCCGCTCTCTGCTGAGCAACTGCTGCCCGAGAGTCGTGACTACTATCGCTTCAGCGGTTCCCTTACTACGCCCCCCTGCTCGGAAGGAGTGCGCTGGCTGGTGATGAAGCAGCCGGTCGAGGTCAGTCAGGCCCAGATCGACGCCTTCAAGGCGGTGATGCACCACCCCAACAATCGGCCAGTGCAGCCCCTCAATGGGCGCGTGGTACTGCAATAACACAGCGTTGCAATAGCGCAGCAGATAGCAAAAACAACAAGAGGGCCGCGAGGCCCTCTTTTACATGGCGAGGTATCGGCGTGCTATCAGAGTGCGGCAGCGATGCGGGCGCCGAGCGCTGCGTTGTTCAGCACCAGCTGGATGTTGGCTGCCAGCGAGTTGCCGCCGGTCAGCTCGCAGACGCGGGCCAGCAGGAAGGGGGTAGAGGCCTTGCCCTTTATCCCCTGCTCATCCGCTTCACGCAGCGCCTGGGCAATGGCGGCGTCGATATCGGCTTTAGGCATGGCGTGTGCGGTCGGGATTGGGTTGGCCACCACGGCGCCGCCCGCCAGCCCCAGCTCCCACTTGAGGCGCAGCGCCTCGGCGATGGCGGCCGGGGTATCGAGCCGGTAATCGACCTTGAAGCCGCTCTCGCGGGTATAGAAGGCGGGCAGCTCGCCCGTTTGATAGCCGATCACCGGCACGCCCTGGGTCTCCAGATACTCCAGCGTCAGGCCGATATCGAGGATCGACTTGGCACCGGCACAGACTACGGCCACCGGCGTCTGGGCCAGCTCCTGCAGGTCGGCCGAGATATCGAAGGTCTCCTGCGCGCCGCGATGTACCCCGCCGATCCCGCCGGTGGCAAAGACCCGGATCCCCGCCATGGCGGCGATGATCATGGTGGAGGCGACCGTGGTGGCCCCCATCCCCTTGCGCGCCAGTACGAACGGAATGTCGCGGCGGCTGCACTTGGTTACGTCGTGGCCAGCCCGGCCCAGCGCTTCCAGCGCACCCGCATCGAGACCCACCTTGAGGCGGCCGTCGAGGATGGCGATGGTGGCAGGAATGGCGCCGTTATCGCGCACTACCTGCTCCACCTGACGGGCCGTCTCCACGTTCTGCGGATAGGGCATGCCGTGGGAGATGATGGTGGATTCGAGGGCGACGACCGGTTTGCCAGCGGCCAGCGCGGCAGCAACTTCCGGTTGGATATCGAGGTAAGCGTTCAGCATGAGTACTCCTCCAGTATGCGGTCAACGGCGGTCTTGCTGAGACCGGAAAAAACGGTATCGGAACAATTGACGGTGAGGGCGGCGCAGCCCAGGGCAAAGCGGGTGGTCTGGGCAATGTCGAGCTGTTGCAGCCAGGCGTGGGCGAGGCCGGCCATAAAGGCATCCCCGCCGCCGGTCACATTGAGCACCGGACTGCCCAGCACCGGCAGGTGGCCTTGCTGCTCGCCATCGCTGTAGAAGATCCCCTGTTCACCCAGACTGAGGAACAGTCGCTTGACCCCGGCACGGTGGAACCAGGCGGCTACCATGGGCCAGGTTTCGGGCCCGGCGATGGTCATGCCGCACAGCTGCTCTGCTTCGCTGCGATTGGGTTTGAGGGTGTGGATCTTGCCGAGCCAGGGGCGGATCTTCTCCACCTTGGCTACCGAGACGGTATCGACAAAGATGGCGTGCTCCCCCTGTCGCTCGAACAGCCAGTCGAGGGTGTGGATGGCCAGATTGGTGTCGAGCACCCAAAGCCGCGCACCGCCGAGAAAGCCGCCGAGCGGGGTCAGACGGGCAGGGGTGAGCTGCTCGATAATGGCCATGTCATTGATGGCACAGCTCATTTCGCCGCTGCCGTCATGCAGACTGAGGTAGCAGGAGGTGGCGTGGCCATCGAGCACCAGGGTCTGGCGCACATCGACACCAGCCCGCTGGCTCACTTCCAATAGGTGATGGCCATACTGGTCGTTGCCGACCGCAGTCAGCAGCCGGGTATCGCTGCCAAGCCGCGCCAGATTCTCGGCGATATTGCGGCCGACACCGCCCGCCGAGGTGCGCACCTTGCCCGGGTTGGAGTCGCCGAGCAGCAGGTTGTCGTGGCTGGTGCCGCAAATATCCATATTGGCACCGCCGATCACCACCACGTAGGGGCCCTCACGCAGTACATAACCTCTGCCTTGCACATACCCCTGCCGGATCAGGCTAGAGATGTGGCTGGCCAGCGCGGAGCGGCTGATGCCGAGGCGATCGGCCAGCTCCTGCTGGGCAATCATGGGATCCTGACGCAGCAGGGCGAGGATCTCTTGTTCACGCTCAGTCATAGACAAACATCCATTTACAAACGTTTGTCCATTATTGCTGGTAAACGTTTGCTGGCTATTGGCTTGTACAAAATTTGTCGGTTTGCGCACAAAAAATCGACATTCAAAGCTGGGTTGGCAAGCGGTTGAGCCGGGGATGGGACTTTTAACGGGTCGGTGGCCCTGCAACGGCTTATAATGGCCGCCGCAAGATGAGGAGATATGATGGAAAAGAGTGCATTCTGCTGCGTGGGGCTGGTCAATCCCAAGTCTCCGGAAAATGTCGGCTCAGTGATGCGGGCTGCGGGTTGTTACGGGGTGGATGAGGTCTACTACACCGGCAACCGCTTCGAGCTGGCGCGCCGCTTTGCCACTGATACCAAGCAGATGGTGGAGAAGATCCCGCTGCTCGGGGTGGATGATCTGATGGCGTTTATCCCGCAGGGATGCGTGCCCGTGGTGGTCGATTTGATCGACGGCGCTACACCGCTCCCCGACTATGTCCATCCGGAACGCGCTTTTTATATCTTCGGGCCGGAGGATGGTACGCTCGATCCCGCCCTCTATGGCGCGGTGAAAGATGTGGTCTATGTGCCGACTCAGGGCTGCATGAATCTGGCCGCCTCGGTCAATGTGATCCTCTATGACCGCTTGGCGAAGGGATACCGGCAGCCCTGAGTTGTGGCGTGGCAACGGTGACTCAAACCGCAATGGACAAGGTGTTGCTTATGGGCTGGTTGCTGGCAGTGGCTGCTGTTGATGGGGCTGCGGCATCCTTCTCTTTCCCCTATGGTGGGATCAGTTTTCGCCGGCCTTGACCGCCTGCTCCTCGAGAAAGTCGCGGTAGTAGTCATAGAGGTGATAACGGCGATATATCTCGGCCAGCGTGCCGCGACGGATCAGATTCACCATCTCTTGATCCCACAACTGCAGTAGCCGGTCGCCCTGCTCGGTATCGGCAAAAATGGGGTAAGTCGGGATCCAGCGCAAAATGGTGCGGTACATATTAGCCGGGGTCTCATCGGTAGAATGGAGCACGCCAGCGGTCAGGTAATAGCGATAGCGCCCCTTGCCAATCAGCTGCAGGGCCATCTCATGGTTGTCGATCTCATGCCATCGCATGGTGACCGGAAGATATTTATCCAGCACCCATCCTCTCCGCCAGAGCACGGTCTCTCCCTCCAGGCTGCGCTCTCCCCGCCATTGTGGCTGCCACTGCTTGAGCATGAAGACGGTCACATCATCTGCGGAGGCTGGCTGATGGGGCTGTTTGACCCCCTTGATCTCGTCCCGATAGACACTCATCGCCATATCCCCCTCTTGCCTGGCTACCATGGCAACGGCGCGTTTGTAGGGCACGATATGGGGCACGATCTGGTAGCCGTGGGGTTGGTAGATGGTTCGCACCAGATCGAGATAGATACCGCGGCCATCCGGTTGGCAGAAACCGGGCCAGCCATCGCAATAGACGTGAATATCGGCTGTGCGAGCGTGGGCGATCGCACACAGAGAGCAAAGTAGCAAACAACCGATGCGCAGCATGGTCAGCATTATCCTCGCAGGGGTGAGGAGAGCATTTATCACCTGATTTATACCATGCCATTGATCGCGGCGGGCGGAGAAAACATCTCGCATCTCCATTTTGCGACAGGGTCGAGGGTTATTTGCGGTCGGATCGTTATGATCGAGTAAAGATTCAATAGCACCCCAATCAGTAGAGGAGACTGCATTATGCCATCGATCAAGACTCTGCTCTGTCCAGTCGATTTTTCCCAAATGTCTCGCGCGGTACTCGACTATGCCGTTTTTATGGCACAGAGCCATCAGGCCCAGCTCAAGCTGATCCACGTGGTTGATCAACTGCACGGTTTCGACAGCTACAAGATCCTTCATATGACGGCCATCGAGATCACTCACGAGATGGAGCGTCAGGCCAGAACCCAGCTCAAAGAGCTGGTTGCCACCCTGCCGATCCCGGCCACCTTTGATATTCGCTTTGGCCGCGCCGCCGATGAGATTGTCATTCAGGCCAAGGAGGATGAGGTTGAGCTGATCGTGATGGGTAGCCACGGCCGCTCCGGTATCAGCCATCTGCTGGTAGGCAGTGTCGCCGAGTCTGTGGTGCGTCATGCACCCTGTCCGGTACTGGTGGTGCGCCAATAACGCGCCACGTTTAGTGTGAAAAGCGTAACAAACAAGGCCAGCGATTGCTGGCCTTGCGTTTTCTGGTGTTGTGCCCGCTAGCCGTGAGCGTAGATGACACTCCCCCCCTTGATAGTATCTATGATGGCTCTGGCCTGCTCTTTGGGCAGGGCGGGGCAACCCCAACTGCGGCCCAGCTTGTCATATTTGCGCAGATGGGTCGGGCTGGCATAGGCGGCGCCATGTACCACGATGGCACGCTTGCGGGCATTGCTGTTCTTGCCGGGGCTGAGCCCGTCCAGCCGCAGGGAGTAGCCATGCTTGCCCAGATAGGTTTCTGCGGTGCGATAGACGCCGAGGGAACTTTGGCGGGAGTTGAGCTGGTTGGAAAAGTGTTTTGCGGCCAGTTCACCTGAGTTGCGGCCATGGCTGACCCAGGTGTGATAGAGCAGCTTGTGGCGTTTCATATCGATGACAAACAGTCTGCGCTGGGTGGATGGCTTGCTGTAATCGATGATGGTGAGAATGGGTTTTCGTTTGTGGCGCACAGTTTGATAACTGTTGAGTGCCTGACGAAAGGTCTGTTTATCCAGCTTGCCGGCCAGACCCAGTTGACGATAGAGGCTCTGATCCCAGCTGGCATCTGCCGTGCTGCTCCAGATGAGCGATATCAACAGCAGTGGCAACAACAGCCACCCGCGTTGCCAGTCTATGTTCCCGCGCGCTTGTCTCATCCGTGAATATCTCCTTGTCACTCCCTGTCAACGACGCGGATATTGCCATCAATCCGCTCGATAGTTATATGCAAGGTGCTGAAAAGGCGCAATAAAAAAACCGGCCGCAGAGCGGCCGGAAGTAATTCAAACAGTAGACATTGGTATCACAGGGTATAACTGACTTCCAATTACTTAGAAGTTGTACTGCAGGGCAACCGCGACTACGTCGTCGGTGTTCTTGCCCAGAGAGTTGGTGGACTTGCCATCTACGGAGTCCAGCAGGTTCAGCTTGTAATCAACGTAGGCGTTGAAGTTCTCGGTGAAGTTGTACCAAGCACCGATAGATACGTACTCGGTGTAGGTATCATCGATACCGCGAGCGGAGTCTTTCACGTCAGTGCGCAGGTAGGCCAGAGAAGGCTTGAACTTGCCGATGGTGTACTGGGCAACGGCTTCGTAGCCATCCATCTTCTCGGCGTAGCCGTTGTTGACGAACAGGTGGTCTTCACCGTGGGAGTAGGTTGCAGCCAGGTAGAGGTCGCCAGTTGCATATTTGGCGCCGAAGCCCATCAGCTTGGCATCCTTGTCGCCACCGAAGGCGGCATAGCGAGCTTGCTCGTCGGTTTTGCCAGCCTGGTTATAGGCAGCACCCAGGCTCAGGCCCATATCGAAATCGTAGTTGGCAGATACTGCGAAGCCTTCTTTGGAACCTTTCTTGTTCCAAGTAGTTTGGCCATTTACATCTTTGAAGTTGGAACGATCTGCATTCTGCGGATCATTGTTACCGGTGAACTGGGCACCCAGAGTCAGACCCTGATAGGTGTAGATGTACTGGGCCAGACCGTTGGTACGGCCGGTGCCGAATACTTCGGTACTTTGCCCAGGCCGTCACCGCCCCACTCAGGCAGGACGTCGGTATAGTTGTTGACGGCCTTGGTGAACAGGCCATCCTGACGACCATAGCTGAAGGCGCCGAAACGGTCGTGCTTGATGCCGGCATAGGCATAACGCAGCTCGTCGTTGTCAGAACCGGAAGTCGGCAGGTTGTACTCGGCAAAGCCGAACGCCTTCATCTCGGGAGCAATCTTGGTCTCGCCAGCAACGTGCAGACGGAAGTAGCTCTGGTCACCTTCGGAACCGTTGTCATCAGTACCGTAGTACATACCCTGAGCACGGCCGCCGATTTCCAGCTTGGTATCGTTCTGGTTGTAAACGGTAGCAGCATGGGCGCCGCTCGCCAGCAGCAGGCTGGAGATGGCAATAGTCAGTGCAGACTTCTTCATATGCGTTATTCCTCTGATGTAAACACTTCCGAACTTGTTGTCGGTTCTGTGAAATCGGAAATAGTCCGATAGCCACACGGTAGGCGTCTCAACCTTGACTGGGCCTGAATCCATCGTTGTTTAATTGAGGTGACGAGGTCGTTATCAAGTCTGGGTGTGACGGTTTTTGACAAGATAAAAAGAGATTAAATTCAATGAATTATTTTCTAGTGACTTTTTTGACATCAAGGCTGTTCTGAGCAACAAGGTCGATGGCTCAAGTTGTGAGCTAGATCACGCAGGGGAGAATGGGGCGGGGCGGGAAAAACGGGGGGGGGGGAGCCTTGCAAGGCTCCCCCCAGTGATCAGATGGGCTTTTGCCACAGGGTCAGCAGCAGATCCTGTTCCAGTTCATTCGGGCCCTGTTGAGCGAAAGCATGACGCTGCTCACCGGTTGCCCGCCAGCCAAGACGGCTGGTCTCCAGAATAAAGCTGCGCATGGCCTGATCCATGGTGAGGCTGAACTGGCGGCGCTGTTGAGCCATCGGATTGAGACCGCCGAGGGTGGGCCAGCTGAGAGGGTGTTCCATGCTCACCGGATTGAGGCTGACCCGCAGTTGCCACTGATGGCGCGGGCCCGGCTGCAGATAGAGCAGATAGCCACCGGGGGCCAGCCAGCTGACCAGCTGTTCGGTCTTGACCTTGAGATCGTTGACCAGCAGCACCTGAGCAGAGCCCGGTTGCAACGGCGCACGAGCGGGATCGGCAATGACAAACTGGCCGTCCGGCTGCGCTTTTTTGGCGGCAAAGATGGTGTTCTTGGCGATATCAACCCCAGCAAACTGCCAGCCGGGCAGGCGCTCTGCCAGCGCGCGGCAGTAGTAGCCTTCACCGCAACCAAGATGGATCAGCTCTTGTGGTGCCAGCGGAGCGAGCAGGCCGGCCATGGCCTCAACCAGCGGCAGTTGGTGGCCGGCTTCCAGGAAATGGTGCTTGGCGCGCATCAGGGCACGGCTGTCGCTGTCTTTGGGGTTTTTCTTGCCGGGGATGAGATCCAGATAACCTTCCGGTGCCGGATCGAAGTGATGCTTGTTGTCGCAATAGCGCCCTTGGGAGGCTTCATGAAGATGGAGCGGACTGCGGCAGCGGGGACATTGAAGATGCATAGTAACTCTCTGGGCGAATGCCGGAACAGTGAAGGGCGTTCGGGATTATAGGGGAGAGGATCAAAAAAGGCTGCCGTAGCAGCCTTTTTTATCCCAAGGCCTCAGTCAGGCCTGCGGACGGGTCATCAGCGAGTGCCAAATACCACAATGGTCTTGCCGTGAGCAGAGATGAGCTCCTGCTCTTCCAGCATCTTCAGGATGCGGCCCACGGTTTCACGAGAGCAGCCGACGATTTGGCCGATCTCCTGACGGGTGATCTTGATCTGCATGCCATCCGGGTGGGTCATGGCATCCGGCTGTTTGGCCAGGTTGAGCAGGGTCTGGGCGATCCGACCGGTCACATCCAGGAAGGCGAGGTTACCCACTTTCTGGCTGGTGTGTTGCAGGCGCTTGGCCATCTGGCCAGAGAGACGCATCAGAATGTCCGGGTTGACCTGGATCAGCTGGCGGAACTTCTTGTAGGAGATCTCTGCCACTTCGCAAGAGCCTTTGGCGCGAACCCAGGCGGAGCGCTCGGGATTCTCGTTCTCCTCGAACATCCCCATCTCGCCCAGGAAATCGCCCTGGTTCAGATAGGAGAGGATCATCTCTTTGCCCTCATCGTCCTTGATCAAGACGGCCACAGTGCCCTTGACGATGTAGTAGAGGGTCTCCGCTTTTTCACCCGCATGGATCAGGGTGCTCTTGGCGGGATACTTATGAATGTGGCAGTGCGACAAGAACCATTCCAGGGTGGGATCGCTTTGCGGTTTGCCAATGACCATGAGAATTCCTCTGTAGTGTCTTTTTATGGACTTGTGCGTCCGGGCAAGCTGCCAATCTTGCCATTCCTTGTATTGGTCGCAGTAGGATAAGAGCCTTTGCCTGTGCTGACAAGGCTTTGCGGGCTTTTGACAGAGCCCTTTGAGTAATGCCTGCTGCGCCGCTCCGGCCATTCTAGGGAAGATAGAGGTCGGAGATGTTGATTTTGATCTATTTCCATCCCAACTCCCCCTGTTCGGCAGAGATAAGCGACTGGGTTATGCTAGGGATCCATCATCATGATTAACAGGAGAGAGTGCGAGATGAAAGCCAAGGTCAGCTGGGTGGAAGGGATGAAGTTTGTGGGTGAGAGTGAATCCGGTCACAAGGTGATCCTGGATGGTGCCAACCCCGGTGAGGGAGCCAGCCCGATGGAGATGATCCTGCTGGCGGTCGGTGGCTGCAGCTCCATTGATGTGGTTTCCATCCTCGAAAAAGCGCGCCAGTCGGTGACCGCCTGTCATGTTGATGTCAGTGGCGAACGGGTCGATAGCGTGCCCCGGGTTTTCGAGAAGATTAATCTGCACTTCGTGGTGACGGGCAAGGGATTGGCAGAGAAACAGGTGGCCAGAGCGGTGGATCTGTCGATGGAAAAATACTGTTCTGTTTCCCTGATGTTGGAAAAAGCGGTACAAATTACCCATAGTTATCAAATTGTTGAAGCTTGATAACGATAGTTTCGTTGGTACCCTGGCATAAGGCCGTTACGTAAGGCCACTGCACAAGGCCATGACATAAAGCCATTACATAAGGAAAGTGCAATGAAAAAATTGATCGCTCTGCTTCCCCTTTTGGGTCTGGCGGCGTGCAGCAGCCCGCAACCTACCCAGTATCAATACAGCCAATACCAGTGTGGCGAAGAGATGCTGGCCGTTACCTATGATGCCCAGGCTGACATGGTGCAGTTCCCCTATGCCGGGGTTTATCACAAGCTGGCGCGTGTGGAGTCAGAGTCTGGCGCCAAATATTCTGACGGCCTGACCACCTTCTGGAATCAGGAGAAACAAGCTCTCCTCACCCAGAAAGGAGTCACGCTGCTGACCTGTACACTTAAATAGGTGACCACAGTTAGCTGAAGGTGTGCGGCTTTGTGTCCGGGTCTGGCCTAGGCCGGATTGGGTCAAGAGGTTGAGACCACAAAAAACGGCTTGCCGGGAGGCAAGCCATTTTTCTATCTATCCGTTATCACTAAACAAGCGCTAGTTGGTGGGGACGCGATTGAGCAGCTCGGCCGCGAGCTGTTGGCTGAGTGCCTGACGCTGGCTGTCTGCAATGCTTACATCGCTGGTCAGCTGGATGATGCTGCTCCAGACCGCTTTCTGGGTTTTGCGATCGAGCAGCACGATGGCCAGCGACCCTTTGCGCTGGTTGGCCGAGGCATATACCCCGGGTGTCATGCCAAGACGTGCGAAAATCTCGCCGTCACTCATATCCTTGCCGCCCGCGACGCCGATGGCGACCCACAGATCCGCCTCGTCGAGCGGTGCACTCTGCCATCCCTTGCCATTGAGCTCCCGGCTTACCGCCTGCTGCATCGGCTCCAGCCACCCTTCCGCCAACTCACCGGCAAATTGATACTGTTCGGCCAGGGCGTAGCGCGGGGTTGCACCATAGGTCCAGTTGCCCATCGGGCGAACCAGCATGGTGCCGGACTCCAGCGTGGGGGCCGCCGGCCCACTGCTGCAACCGCCAAGCAGGGCGAGCAGTGCCACAGAGAGATAAGCAAGCCGCATCGTGAACTCCTTTGAATCAGGTTATTTTGCCGGTTTCGATCAATTGCTGGATGAGCGGGCGCAGGATCAGCTCCATCGCAAAGCCCATCTTGCCACCCGGCACCACTATGGTGTTCATCCGCGACATGAATGAGCCATCGATCATCGACAGCAGGTAGGGGAAATCCACCTGCTTGATACCGCGAAACCGGATCACCAGCATACTCTCGTCCAGACTCGGGATCACCTTGGCGCTGAAGGGGTTGGAGGTATCCACCGTCGGCACCCGTTGGAAGTTGATATGGGTGCGCGAGAACTGCGGGGTGATGAAGTTGATGTAGTCATCCATGGAGCGAACGATGGAGTCGGTCACTGCCTCGCGGGAATGCCCTCGCTCCGAGGTATCGCGAATGAGCTTCTGGATCCACTCCAGGTTGACGATGGGCACTACGCCTATCAGAAAATCCACGTGGCGCGCCACATTGTGATCCTCGGTGACCACACCGCCGTGCAGCCCTTCATAAAACAGCAGATCGGTATTACTGGGCAGATGCTGCCAGGGGGTAAAGGTGCCGGGCATCTGGTTGAAGGGCACTGCCTCGTCAAAGCTGTGCAGGTAGCGGCGATACTGGCCATTGCCATCCTGCCCATAGCCCTGAAAAAAGCTCTCCAGCAGGCCGAAGTCATTGGCCTCAGGGCCAAAATAGCTGATGTGGCGCCCCTGTTCGCGCGCCTTGCGGATCGCTACATCCATTTCCGGTCGGGTGTAGCGGTGAAAACTGTCACCTTCCACCACAGCCGCGGTATATCCCAGTTGATGGAACATGGAGCGAAAGGCGTTGGTGGAGGTGGAGGTGCCGGCACCGGACGAACCGGTAACGGCAATAATGGGGTGCTTGGCCGACATGGGATTCTCTCTTCCTTGGGAATTCCGTTATAAGGTCCGGATTGCGGTTGGGTCAAGACTGCTCGATGAAGCGGTCTTTCATCACGATATTCACCGATTCGTGCAGCTCGCTATAGACGATGACAGCTTTGCCTTGCTGTAATTGTTCTCTTACTGCATCGACTTTGACGCCAAGCGGTACATCCTGTTCTCCATATTCTGTTCCCTCCTGCAACACAAAGTGTTCGATCAGGTTGGTCAGGGTGTCGCCGTCCAGTTCTTGCCAGGGAATGATCATTTAAAGGTCTCACAGCAAAAGAGGTGATCGTCAGGCTATTGTTGTGTTGAATCCCGCGAATGCAATCACTTTTTACCTTTTCACCGGAGTCTGAGAGATGTTGTCTGAAGCGCAGCGCAGCGCGCCGTTAACCCTGACTGAGCATCTGGACAGCGCACGTCGAGAGGCGATTGCCCGAGGCATGGTGTGGTTCTGGTTGTTGAACTGGCTGGTGGTGTTGTTTCTTTCGATACGCTACGAGGTTTACAGCCAAGTCGGGCTCGCCAGTGATGACAGCTTGCCCTGGCGCTTTCAGAGTGAGCTGGCCCTGGTCATGGTGGTGCTATTGCTACTACCTGTTGTCAGCCTCTTTTGTGACCATCTGCAGGATCGCCTCTGGTTACGGATGGCTGCGCTGGTGATGGTGCTATGGGGCGGA
This sequence comes from Aeromonas sp. S11(2024), assembly GCF_041402345.1. Taxonomy (NCBI): domain Bacteria; kingdom Pseudomonadati; phylum Pseudomonadota; class Gammaproteobacteria; order Aeromonadales; family Aeromonadaceae; genus Aeromonas; species Aeromonas sp. S11(2024). The sequence goes on from NZ_JBGLRC010000036.1 coordinate 21,296, forward strand.
CTCTGGACGCTGCATATCTATACGATTGGTCAGGTGGAGCTGCGGGGAGGAGTCAGCTATGCCAACGGGATCATGCGGCTCAACCTGCTGGCTGCGCTCATCGCGTTTTATCCCGATCGCAAGGTTTTTTATGGCTATCTCTTGGGCCCGATGACGGTGGGTGTGGGGTTGGAACTCTTTTTACGCGTCGATTTTCCCCAGATCTACCTGCTTGGCGTGTTGTTTGGCGTGATTGCGCTGGAGGTCGGCCGCCGCATGCTGCACCGCTGGTTTGAGTTGGCGATCATGCGGGAGCATGAAAATCTGACGCTGCTGCGCAAACTTGATCAGCTCGCCAAGCAAGATCCTCTGACCGGTGTCGCCAACCGGCGGCATTTCAATATCGAGTTGGATCGCGCGTTGACCCATAGCCAGGAGAGCGGCGCTCCGCTATCGCTCATCCTGATCGATGTGGACTATTTCAAGCGCTTCAACGACCACTACGGCCATCAGGTGGGAGATATGTGCCTCAAGGAGGTGGCACAAGCGCTCAACCGTGCGGTTCGCACGCCATCTGATCTGGTGGCCCGCTATGGCGGAGAGGAGTTTGTGCTGCTGCTGCCCAATACCGACCGTCAGGCGGCGGCCAGCGTGGCGCAGCGGCTGCAAGATGGCCTGGCCAGCCTGCAGCTGGAGCATCTGGCGTCCGATGTTGCCCCCTGGGTGACGGTGAGTCAGGGGATTGCCAGCAATGTCTCCGGCGAAGAGGCGAGCCAGTTGCTGGAGCGGGCCGATCAGGCGCTCTATCGGGCCAAGGAGTCGGGACGCAATCAGTTCTGTGTTGCAGAGTGACTCTGTTCGGCAATCCAGCGACTGATCCGTTCATCCAGCCAAAACCGTGGCCGCCAGGGCGTGCCGTGCAGAAAGCCGACATGGCCGCCACGCTGGCTCAGCTCATAGCGCACCGTGGGCGAGAGTTGCTCCGGCCGGGGAATGACCGCGTGTGACATAAAGGGATCGTCGGCGGCGTGCAGGATCAGGGTAGGGATGGGGATTTGAGCCAGCAGCGGTAGCCCCGAGCAGCTCTGGTAGTAGTGGCTGGCGCTGTGAAAGCCGTGCAGTGGCGCGGTGACCAGCTCGTCAAAATCGCGCAGGGTGGCAATCTGCTCCACTTGTCGAGGTTGCCAGCGCTCACTCGCTTTCTGCTGCAGGCTGATCTTGTTGAGCAGGTTGCGGCGCATGGTGCGCAGCAGATAGTTCTGATAGACCTTCGAGAAGCCCTGATTGACCCGCTCGGCGCAGCTCGCCAGTTGCAGCGGGGCCGAGACCACCACCGCCGCTTTCAATGCCGCAGGGCAGCCCCGCGCCAGCAGATTGACCAGCATATTGCCACCCAGTGAAAAGCCGATGGCGATCAGCGGTTTGCCCGGAAAACGCTGGCTCAGCTCGGCAATCAGCTCCTGCGCATCACCGATGGCGCCGGAGTGATAGGCCTGCAGGTGGCGATTGGGCTCGCCGCTGCAACCGCGAAAGTGCATCAGCACGGCCTCTCTGCCCTCTTGCAGCAGGTGGGCGAACAATCCTTTGGCATAGTGGGAGTGAATGCTCCCCTCCAGCCCGTGAAACACCACTACCAGCGGCCGTTCATCAAGGCTGACCTCCCCGCTCCAGGCGAGGTCGACAAAGTCCCCATCCTGCAGTTCAAACCGCTCCGCCACAAAACGGGCAGGGGGGCGGCGCAGCCATTTTGGCAATATGGTCTGCAGATGAGGATTGCGTGCCCACCAGGGGGCGTGGAAGTGGCTCTCGGTCAGCATGGGGTCAGTCGGTCTGGGTCGAAGATAAGGAGGACGGGAGGTGTGTTCCTCCCGCCAGTCATTGGCTTATTTCAGCAGGCGATCGTGATGTTCGGCACCGCGCAGCATGGCCTGGATCAGCTCATTGGCTTCGAACTTGGTCAGCGCCTCATGAGCACCCACCTGATGGGCCCGCTCCACGCTGATCTCGCTGGAGAGCGAGGTGTGCAGGATGATGTAGGCCCCCGCCAGTTTGCTGTCGCTCTGCACCTCGAAGGCCAGCTCGTAGCCATCGAGCCCCGGCATCTCGATATCGCTCACCAGAATGTCGATCGGGGTCTTCTGGCTTGCCCGCGTCTGCATCAGGGTCAGTGCATCCTTGCCATTGGTGCAGACCTCATAAGGGATATTGATGTAGTCGAGGGCAGCCATCAGCTGACGGCGAGCGACCGAGGAGTCATCGACCAGCAGGATCCGCATCGGCTTGATCCGCTCCCGCTGCACATCGGTCAGCACCGGATAGAGGTGGCTCGGATCGTCCGGATAGACCCGGGAGAGGATCAGCTCCACATCCAGCAGCTGGATCAGCTGGTCATTGACCCGGGTCACACCGGTTACGAACACATTGTGGCCGAGGGAGGCGGGGGGCGATTCGATATCGCGCCAGTTGCACTCGGTGATCTTGTCGATGCCTCGCACCAGAAAGCCCACCAGGGTGCGGCGGCAGTCGGTAATGATGATGAAGCAGTGGGGCATCTCCTCCTTGCTGATGGGGCGATAGCCCACCGCCATCGCCATGTCGATTACCGGAATGGTGGAGCCGCGCATATTGGCAGCCCCCAACACGGTCGGGTGCGAGTGCGGCATTGCCGTCAGCTGGGTGTAGGGCACTATCTCCTTCACCTTGAGGGTACCGATAGCAAAAGATTGCTTGGCAGAGAGATGAAACAGCAACATGCCCTGGGATTGATTGGCTTTGCTCGTCATGGCAGATGTCCTGTTGGTCGAAACGTTGGCAGTCACTTCAGGCCTCTAGCATAAAGGATTACGGGGGGAATGGCCCTTCCTTGTTAACGACCATCTGGCAAAAAACTGGACTCATTCAGCTAATTTCGTTGGCACACTCACATCGGCGTCCGGTTATTGATCGCCATCCTCGCCAACGCCCCACTGCTGGCAGGCAGCTTGCAATGCGGCCTCATCGGCATAACCCAGCTTGCTGGCCACCTGCGCGGGTTTGCTGCCGCCTTTAAGCAATCTGAGCGCCTGCAGCAGTTGCCACTGTTGTTGCAATTCACTCCCTTCCACCGGCGCATCGGCTTGTTGTGCCCACTGTTGCAGAGACTCCGTTTGGCCATTGACCAGCGCTTGCCAGCAGGTTTGCAGCTCACCGTGACCCTGCTGGCTGATGGCGCACTGTTGCAACTCATCCAGGATCACCTGCAGTCGCTGACCGTAGGCCCCTTGCCACTCTTTCGGACGTTGCCACCGGGCCAGCGAGTCGAGCAGGGCATCAAGCAGCGGGGTGGTCTGCAGCCAGCCAGCCTGCTGCGGCTGAGTCACGCGCAAAGAGACATTCAGCTGATCGTACTCGCAACCGCTGAGGGGGCTGAAGGCCGCGAGGGCATCGGCGCAGAGCCAGAAGCTGCTGCCTGCCGGCAGCAACAGCTCATGTTGGCCCAGTCTCAGCAGCGCGGCGCCCCGGGTGATCCGCAACAGCTGCCCGACCGGAGTTCGTTTGCGGTTGCCGGCGTGCAGGCCCTGGCAGGAAAAATGGTGATACTCGATGGCGTGATGCATGTAAAAACCCTGATATGATGCTGCCTGGAGGTAACAAATATGGAAACCAGACGTAAAAAACGCTTCATTGCCGGTGCAGTCTGCCCGGCGTGCGGCAAGTTGGACAACATGATGCTGTATCTGGAGCATGGAGTCGAGAAGGTGACCTGTGTCGCCTGTGGCGATACCCAGGTACAAACGCCTGCCGAGGTCGACAAACAGACTCGCGAGGCGGAAGAGGTGATCGGGGTGTTTCGCCCCTGATAAGGGAACGGCGGGTGGAATGCGGGTCTCCTCGCTGACGCTGTTGCCGTTTTTTTCGTCACTCCGTGGCGCCGCACGGCATATGCGCGGCCCGCTTTTTAGGGTATTCTGAGCCCGTTTTTTTCTATCCGCAGGATCCTGACATGAAAGTAGCTCCTCTGAGCGTGGTTACGCTGGAATACACAGTCACCGACGAGCACGGTGAAGTCATCGACAGCACTGTCGGCAAAGAGCCGCTGGTCTATCTGCACGGCACCCGTTACCTGGTCTCAGGCCTGGAAGCCGAGCTGGAAGGTCGCGCGGTAGGTGAAGCCTTCGAAGTGACTCTGGCACCGAGCCAGGCCTACGGCGAATATGACGAGACACTGGTACAAGAAGTACCGGGCGAGCTGTTCGACGGCATGGAAGTCTCCGAAGGGGATACTTTTGTGGCTGAAACCGACGATGGCCACCGTCCGGTGACCGTGGTTGAAGTGTCCGAAGAGTTCGTCAAAGTGGATGGCAACCATCCGCTGGCTGGCGTAACCCTGGGCTTCAAGGTCGAGATCAAGGACGTGCGCGCTGCCACTGCCGAAGAGCTGGCCCACGGCCACGTTCACGGTGCCGGTGGTTGCGGTCACGATCACGGCCATGACCACGATCACGGCGGTTGCTGTGGCGGTCATGGTCACGACCATGATGAGGATCACGGCCAGGGCGGTTGCTGCGGCGGTGCTGGCCACGGTCACGGTCACGATCATGGCCACGACCACGGTGACGACCATGGTCACGGCGGCTGCTGCGGTGGCGGCGGTTGTGGTGGCAAGGGCCATCACCACTGATCACGGCCATGCCAATGATAAAAAACCCGCGATTATCGCGGGTTTTTTTATTGGCTGACAGTGATGCCGAACCATATTGCCTGAGCGGAGATAGCGCTGGTTCAGTAGTGCGGCGGCGGGGTCTCTTCGGCCATGCTGGCAATCTGGCTGGGCTGTACGCTTTGTAGTTTGTCGATCAGCAGCTGGATCTGGTATTTGAGCCGATCGAGTTCACGGCCCTGGGTGGTTACCTCGTCGTTGAGCTGCTCTATGGTGTACTCCGCATAGGCGAGACGGGTTTCCAGGGTTTCGATGCGATCGTTAAGTTGCTGACTCATGGGCCTTCGGGTCCTTACTTGATTGTCCAGATTTCGGCCAGACCACTGGAGCTGGCACTGACAAGGTGGCTATTGTCGCGCAAAGCGACGCCGTAGACCACTGCGCTGGGCGGTTTCACCTTGGGTTGCGGCGAGACGCGCCAGCTCTGCAGCAGGGCACCATCGCTCACTTGCCACAGGGAGAGCTGACGGGAAGGGGCGCCGGTGATGAGCCACTTGCCATTGTTGGCAAAGCGGGCGCTGGTGTAGACCTCGAAGCGGTGATCATATTGCAGCTGACTCACCTCCTTGCCGGTTTTCAGATCCCAGATGCTGGCCCGGCTGCTGTCGGCGGTGAAGGCGTAGCGGCCGCTCGGCTCCAGTTTGGCCATGATCACTCGGCCACCATGGTTGAAGCGCCAGATCACCTGCCCGCTACGGGTATCCCACAGATAGGCGCTGTAGTCGTTGCCGCCGGTCAGGGCGTAGCGACCGTTGGCGGAGAGATCCACCGTATTGACCTGTTCGGTGTGCCCCAGAAACTGCAGGCGACGGCCGCTTCGGGTATCGAGCCACTCAGCTTTGCCATCTTCCCGCCCGATCAGCACATAACGACCGTCGGCAGAGAGCGCGATGTCCCTCAGCCTGGATTCAGGAAGTGAGTAGTAGCCTTGTGATTGCCCGTCGTTCAGCCGCCAGGTAGCAAAGGTGTCTGGGGTGGCGGTGACGGCATGGCTGTTGCCTTCGGAAAAACGGGTAATGAATACCAGATCATCCGCCGAGTCGGATTGCTTCCAGCGCCAGCGTTGACGGTTCTGTTCCAGATCCCAGACGATGATGCCCTGGCTGATGCTGGAGACGATGGCCTGCTTGCCATCACTGGAGAGATCTGCGGTCAGCAGACCCGTGCTGGCGAGGGTCATTTGCTGGTTGGGTTGGGAGCTCTGCTCGCAACCGGTGAGCATTAAACAGAGGCTCACCAGATAAATGGCACTTTTTATCATTTTTGCGGTCTCACGCTTTTGTTACCTGCGATCACGGCGTTAGTATAAGGCGCTTATCACGATAAACCTCTCATTTCACGATGGAACCGAGAGCGGTATTTGGAGTTTGGAGAAACTGATGAACAAATTTCTGAAGGTGTCCCTGTTGGCGGCGGCCGTTGCCGTCGGTCTGACTGCTTGCCAAAAAGACGAGAAGCCTGCTGCGGCCAATACCGCCGAAGTGAAGGCAGAAGCCAGCAAGCCGGCAGAGGCGACCAAGGCCGAAGCCAAGAGCTTTGAAGAGCAATCTGGCTACGCAATTGGCCTCTCCATGGGTCGTTACATCGCCAATACCCTGGAGCGTCAGCAGGAACTGGGCATCAAACTGGACAACGCCGTGATCCTGAAAGGGGTGACTGACGGTCTGGGCAAAGAAGCCAAGATGACTGATGAAGAGATCCAGAAGGTACTGCAGGATTACGACGCCAAGATCAACGAGCTGACCAAGGCCAAGGCCGAGAAAGACGCTGTTGAGAATCTGAAGAAGGGCGAAGAGTTCCTGGCTGCCAACGCCAAGAAAGAGGGTGTTAAGAGCACTGAATCCGGCCTGCAGTACGTGGTCGAGAAGATGGGCACTGGCGCCAAGCCGAAATCTACCGACATCGTCAAGGTGCACTACACCGGTACCCTGACCGATGGCACCAAGTTCGATAGCTCCGTCGATCGCGGCGAGCCGGCTACCTTCCCGCTCAACCAGGTTATCCCGGGTTGGACTGAAGGTGTGCAGCTGATGCCGGTTGGCTCCAAGTTCAAGTTCTTCCTGCCGTCCAAGCTGGCCTATGGCGAGCACGGTGCAGGCTCCATCCCGGCGAACGCCGTGCTGGTGTTTGACGTTGAGCTGCTGGCTATCGAGAAGCCGACTGCAGACGACGCCAAGAAGTAATCCCTTCTTGTAGTTAAAAACGGCTCCTTAAGGAGCCGTTTTTACTTGTGTATTCCCTGCAATCGCGGGATAACAGAGCTGTCTTGGCGTTGGGTTTGCGCGCGAAAATAAGGCAAAATAGATCGCAGAATCAAATACAAGGATGAGTCCAGTGGCTGAAAATAAATCGCGTGTCCTGCTGGTGGAAGATACCCGTAGTCTGGCGGTGGTCTATGAACAGTACCTGCGCCAGGAGGGGTACGAGGTGGTGCTGGCCGACTGCGGTCAACAGGCGTTGGCGCAGTTGCTGGCAAGCCCTCCCCCCGTGGTGCTGCTGGATCTGGAGCTGCCGGATATGTCCGGTATGGATATTCTGCAAATGATCACCGAACAGCAGTTGCCCTGCTCTGTGGTGGTGATCACCGCCCACGGCTCGGTAGATGTGGCGGTGGAGGCGATGCGCCTCGGTGCCTTCGATTTTCTGACCAAGCCGTTTGACAGCAAGCGGCTCTGCGCCACCGTTCGCAATGCCTTGAAACACCAGCAGTTGAGCTCGCTGGTTGCCCACTATCGGGAGAATTTCGAACGCAGCTCGTTTTTCGGTTTTATCGGTGCCTCCATGTCGATGCAGGCGGTCTATCGCATCATCGAGAGCGCGGCGCCCAGCAAGGCGACCGTCTTTATCACTGGCGAGAGCGGCACCGGCAAAGAGGTGTGTGCCGAGGCGATTCACCAGTGCAGTCCCCGCAGCGAACAGCCCTTTATTGCCCTCAACTGCGCCGCCATTCCCCATGATTTGATGGAGAGCGAGATCTTCGGTCATGTGAAGGGCTCTTTTACTGGCGCCCAGGGGGATCGCAAGGGGGCGGCCAGTCTGGCCGATGGCGGTACCCTGTTTCTCGACGAGATCTGCGAGATGGATCTCGACCTGCAGAGCAAGCTGCTGCGCTTTATCCAGACCGGCACAGTGCAGCGGGTCGGCAGCGGCAAGCTTGAGACGGTGGATGTCCGCTTTATCTGCGCCACCAACAGGGATCCGCTGGTGGAGGTGAAAGCGGGCCGTTTTCGCGAGGATCTCTACTATCGGCTCCACGTCATTCCGCTTACCCTGCCGCCACTGCGGGAGCGGGGTGAGGATATCCTGCTGCTGGCGCGCACCCTGCTGCAAAGCTACGCCAAGGAGGAGAACAAACGCTTCAAGGATTTCGATGTCGAAGCGGCGCGAGTGCTGCTTGACTACCCCTGGCCTGGCAACGTACGCGAGCTGCAAAACGTGGTGCGCAATATCGTGGTGCTCAATGACAAGGAGCTGGTGAGCCCGGATATTCTGCCGCCACCGCTCAATGGGGTGCGCCCCCAACTGCCGGCTGCGATTGCGGCAGCGGTGGCATCGGCTCCGGCCGCCACTGGCGTGGCCAACGGGCCGATTCGTCCGCTCTGGCTGGTGGAGAAAGAGGTGATCGAACAGGCCATCGCCAGTTGTGACGGCAACATTCCCAAGGCGGCGGCCCTGCTCGAGATCAGCCCCTCTACCATTTACCGTAAAAAGCAGGGGTGGGAGGAGTCCAATCGGGCCTGAACCATCTTGCCAGCAGATAAGGGCGGCTAGCGTGCCGCCCTTGCTATTTTGGGGATCAGAGTTTGGCGAGGCGCTTGAGGCGGGCCAGTCGTTCCCCCTCGTTGGCGCTGAACCAGCGGTCTTGCGACAGCAGAAACCAGGCGCGGGAGAAGTATTCCGCGGCCAGCGGATCGTCCAGCACCAAGGCATTCTCCCCCAGCTCCTCGAACAGATAACCATCCTCAGGTTCGCCTGCCTCGGCCATATCGGCCTTGAGCTGGTGCAGCTCTGCCAGTGCCTGCTGGTGCTGACCCTGGGCCCGGGTCAGGCGAGCCAGACTCCAGCGAGCGATAAACGCCTTGGCCGGCTGGTTATGCTGCAGATGCCAGGCCAGGCACTTCTGTTGCTGGATTTTCGCCTCATCAAAGCGGCCCAATTCGAACAGGGTCCAGCCCTGATTGTTGTAAAGGGGAGCCAGCCAGCCGCGCACCTTCTCGTCACTGCTGCGTTCCGCCAGCTCCATCGCCAGTTGATGCCAGCGGCTCTGCTCTTCCAGTGGTGCGGCGATGGCGATCATGTGAGCGGCGTCGATGGCGAGATAGGTCTCCTTCTCCTTGAGCCCCCATTGCCAGGCTTGTTCAAACAGCGGTTTGGCACTGGCTTTGTCGCCCGCCGAGTTAAAGGTGCGGCCTCGTTCCAGCAGGGCCCGGATCCGCGCTCTGGGGGTTTTATCGGTGAGGCGAGGCTCTATCTCGTCGAGCAGCTGATGGGCTTCGGCAAACTGGCGCTGCAGCGAGTGGGTGCGGGCAATTTGGGTCAGCAACTCCAGTTCGAGCTGCAGGTCGGCGGCGGCGCGCGCTTCGGGAAGAAGGGTGTGAAAACGCAGGGCGCTGGCGGCGGGATCCTGATAATCCCACAGCGCCATGAAATCGGGCGGATTGTCCATTTGGCCTCCTTGCTGGTTATCCTGTCACCAAGATGCCTGCAGGCCATTGTTTGTACAAGGGGCGCCCGTCACAGAGCGCCCCTTGCATCATGTGGCCGGTTGGTCAGTAGACCATGGCCAGGCTCATCAGCATCAGACCGAGGGCGGCAAAGGCCCCCTCCTTGATGGCGAGCCGTGGCACCAGCGCCTTGGGCAGGGCCGGAAACAGGCTCAGGGCAAAGCCAAGCCCCGGCATCAACCAGTGGAATGCCGGATCGCGCAGGGCGGGATCGGCGGCTCCATTGATGATGATCAGCAAAATAAACAGGGTGAAGGCCGGCAGGATAAACCAGCGTACCCCACCGGCGGCGACCGCCCGCAGCGGCGAAATGCGATAGAGCAGCATGGTCACAAGGAACAGAACAAAAGGGGCCAGCAGATAGAGCGGAGCGGGGTTCATAACATCTTTCCTGAAAACTGATCGTCAAAAAACAGGGAGTCCGGTGCAAGAGGCGCGCGATTTAACCACTCTTCGCAGGTAATCACCAGCAGCCCGGGCCCGGGCTGTGAAGAGGATCCCGGATAAAGGCTTGCTAGCGCGTCTTAGTGCAACCAGAACCAGGCTGCTGCAAATCCCAGCCAGCTCAGCACCAGCAAGATCCAGGGCAGGGGATGCTGATGGCTTACTTCAACCACTTCAAGCTGATCGTCTTGCTCTTCGGTTTGTGGCGCCGCCTGTGGCTGCCTGGCTTTGGCCTGCAATTTTTTCTGGCGGCTCGCTTCGCGGGCCCGCGCCTTCATCTGTTTCTTGTATTCGTCGATGCCTTTCTGGATCCCTTGCGCGATAAGCTGGGTCTGTTCCTTGGTCTGCCCCGGCTTCTGGTTGGCACGGGCAATTTTCATCGCCTCCTGCTGGGTCTCAGGGGAAATCTTGTCGTACTTGGCCATCAACACACTCCTCGGGCATGGGGGAGGGAGTATGCCACAAAACCGTGTTTCGTGGGGCTTGGCTAGGCATGGCTACAAATGAGAAACACCTCAATAAAAGCATTTAAAAATCAGTAGCAAAGGGTAAGTTTGGCCATCGATCACAATTAACAACATTTGTGAGTCGCTGATGAAAATTTCTTCTTCGTTGTTTGTTATATTTGGGCCCGACCTGCTGGATAGGGTCACTAAATAACAAAACAATCAAGGTGATATGGAAATGAATAATAACGTTATCAAAGGCAGCGTGACCCTGGCCGTGCTGGCGGCACTGACGGGTTGCAATATCTCCAAAAACGACAGCGTTGCACCCTGCACCGAAAATGTCTGCAAACTGACCATCCTGCACACCAACGATACCCACGGCCGTTTCTGGCACAACGCTGAAAATGAGTACGGTATGGCTGCCCAGAAGACTCTGGTCGAGCAGCTGCGTGCCGATGCCAAGGCTGCTGGCAGTGACGTGCTGGTTCTTTCCGGTGGTGATGTGAATACCGGCGTGCCGGAGTCCGATCTGCAGGACGCCGAGCCTGACTTCATGGCGATGAACAACATTCGCTACGATGCCATGGCAGTGGGCAACCATGAATTCGACAACCCCCTCAGCGTGCTGGAGAAGCAGCGCAAGTGGGCCCAGTTCCCCATGCTCTCGGCCAACATCTACGACAAGGCCAGTGGCAAACACTACTTTGACCCCTACAAGGTGTTCAAGTTGGAGAGCGGTCTCAAGGTCGCCGTACTGGGCCTGACCACCGAGGATACCGCCCAGCTGGTGGATCCCAACAACGTGCAGACCCTGGAGTTCCGCGATCCGACCAGCGAGGCGGCCAAACTGGGCCAGCAGATCCGCAGCAACAAGGAGGCCAATCTGGTCTTCGCCATCACTCACATGGGCCATTACGAGAATGGTCAGCACGGCAGCAATGCGCCGGGCGATGTAGAGATGGCTCGTGCACTGCCGGCAGGGACTCTGGATGCCATCATTGGTGGCCACTCCCAGAATCCGGTCTGTATGGAACTGGGTACCACCAACAAGTACGCCAATTTCAAACCGGGTGATAACTGCCAGCCGGATCAGCAAAACGGCACCTGGATCATGCAGGCTCACGAGTGGGGCAAGTATGTGGGCCGTGCCCAGTTTGAGTACCAGAATGGCAAATTGACCCTGACCAGCTATGACCTGATCCCGGTCAACCTGATCAAGCGCAACGCCAAGGGCGAGGCGCTCGATGCCAACGGCGCCGTAACCAAGGACCCGGCCAAGATGCAGTTCGTACAGGACGAGATCACCAAGGATCCCGAGCTGTATAACACCCTGCTGGGTTATCAGGAGAAAGGTCAGCAAGAGCTGAATGTCGTCATTGGCTCGGCAGATGGCTTGCTGGTTGGTGATCGCAACTCGGTTCGCAACAAGCAGACCAACCTGGGTCGCCTCATCACCACGGCGACCAGCAGCAAGCTGGGTGTCGACTTTGGTATCGTCAACTCAGGCGGTGTGCGCGACAGCATCCCGGCCGGTGATATCACCTACCGCAGCGTGCTGCTGGTACACCCGTTTGGCAACACGGTCAACAAGGCTGTCATGAAGGGAAGCGATCTGGCGACCTATCTGGGCCAGGTGGCAAGCAAGACCCGCAATACCGGTGGTTATGCCCAGTTTGGCGGTATCAACATGGCGGTGGATTGCCAAGCCAAGAGCGTCAATATCACCAGTATCGGTGGCAAGGCGTTTGATCCGGCAGCAACTTACAGCTTCGCGATCCCGAGCTTCAGCGCCTCCGGTGGTGATGGCTATCCGAAGATCGATACCATCAACGCCGGTTTGGTGGATGCTGCCGTGCTGAAGGAGTACATCGAGATCAAGAAGGTGATCAACGTGGCCGATTATCAGCCAGGCAATGAGGTGAGCTATCTGAACTCAACCTCTACCGAAGGGTGTAACTGATTCGTCTGCGGGGCGCATACCCCCAGATGTGATCCCAAAGGGCAGCCGGTGGCTGCCCTTTGTCGTTATGTGCGTGGTGACATGTCATCTGGGGATTGGTCACAACTCTTCAATTATCAATGACGATAGCCATCGCCTGTAGGAGGTCAGGTGAGGGGATGAAATGAAAGGCTATGTCCAAATTACGTGTTGCATGGGGCGCCCCAGCGCCTCATGCAAACATGCTTTGATATTTACGCCTTTTCCGTAACGCTCCAGCATCCTGAGCCAACCCAGGTAG
>NZ_JBGLRC010000037.1:0-33781 GCF_041402345.1 Aeromonas sp. S11(2024)
GCGGGTCGTGGGCTGGGCGATGTCTGATAAACCTGATGCAGAATTGGCAATCAAAGCACTGGAGATGGCCTATCAGCAGCGGGGTTGCCCATCCGGTGTGCTATTTCACTCCGACCAGGGCAGCCAATATGGCAGTCGGGCATTTCGGCAACGACTGTGGCGTTATCGCATAACCCAGAGCATGAGTCGGCGTGGAAACTGCTGGGATAATGCCCCGATGGAGCGACTGTTCAGGAGCCTGAAGTCAGAGTGGCTTCCGGCAACGGGATATATAAGCCTGCGGGAGGCAAAGCGGGATATCAGTTACTACCTGATGGATTACTACAACTGGCGGCGTCCACATCACCACAATGACGGGATACCGCCAGCAAAAGCCGAGGATCGGCCTAACCAAGTGTCCGGATTTAGTTGACCACTACACCATACTAAACAAGGGGTTGGCATCTTCACGATGCTAACCCCTTGGTCGTTTTTGGCTACAATGAATCCGACCATCCAACCGTAATGACCCTCTCCTTTCTGCGTTCAGAGCATGCGCTCTCTGATAGACTGCTTCTCTTCGGCTTGTCTTTGAGGCCAAGCCCTGCTTCATCTTGCAAAGGAGTGTTGGATGTCCGGATGTTCCTGGTGGGATAGATCCACCGGTTTTGCACTGCTGACCATTGTGCTGTGGGCCTCGCTGGCGGCGCTGACGTCACGGGTCACCAGCGTGTCACCACTGGTGCTGGTCGGGCTGGTGCTGTTTTTCTGCGGGGTCGGGGCCTTGCCGTTTTGGCGCCAATGGCGCGCTCGCCCTATTACCTGGCTGGTGACGGTTACGGCATTGCTGCTCTACCATCTGCTGCTCTTTATGAGCTTTCGCCATGCCCCGGTGCTGGAGGCCAACCTCATCAACTACCTCTGGCCGCTCTGCATCATTCTGTTCACCCCGCTGTTGTTGCCCGGCCATCCACTCCATGCCCGTCACCTGCTGGCTGGCGCCTTTGGTCTGGCGGGCTCCATGCTGGTGATGGTCAACGGCGAGCTGCAACTACAGCAGACCTATCTGCCGGGATACCTGTTGGCGCTCGGTGCAGCTGTCGTCTGGGGAGCCTACTCGGTATTATCACGCCGTCTGCCGCCAGCCCCCGCCGTGGTCACTGCGGCAGCCTGTCTGCCCGCGGGTTTGCTGGCGCTGCTGCTTGCCCGTCTGCTGGAGGGGCCCCTGCCACTCGCGCAGATCCCCACCAGTGACTGGTGGCTCATCATCGGGCTGGCGCTGGGCCCCATGGGGGCGGCCTTTGTGACCTGGTATCTGGCACTGCGAGACGGCGATCCACGCCGGATCGGTGCCCTTGCCTACCTGACACCGCTGCTGAGTACCTTGCTGCTGGTGTTGCTCAATGGAGAAAGGCTGACCTCGCGCCATCTGCTGGCCGGTGCACTTATCATGGGCGGCGCCCTGCTCGGTATGCTGGGCCAACGCAACAGAGCACTGGCATCCCCAGCCAGTTAAGTCGGTAAAATAGGGCCACCTGACCATGCTGTCATAAAAACGCCATCATCCCTGTTTAGGCTCGGGCCACGCTCCCCCATGGTCTGTGCTGACAGGAATTACCCCGTGAAAATCGCCCATTACGCCACCCTCTCCTCCCTTGTTTTGTTACTGGTCGCGGGAGGACAGGCGCTGGCCCTCTACCACGGCTGGCAGCAGCTTGCCCGTACCAATCAGGCCCAGCATCAGCACGAGACGCTGCAACAACTGGTGACAGTGACCCTGCAAAACAGTCTGCGTGACTACCTCAACAGCGGCGATCCGCAACAACTGACAGCAGCGGAGAAGGTCCGCCAGCAAGCGCTCTCCTCGCTGGCCGCTCAGGATGATGCCGTGGCAGCCCCGCTCAGACAGCAACTCGAACAGATGGCGCAGCGCATCGCACACGACTATCAGGCCGCAGGCAAGCTCTCGGGCAACAGCCAGCTGCTGCTGCAAAATGCCGAGAGTGAGCTGGGCAGCCAGGCCATGGAGCTGATCCGCTATGGGGAGCAAGGTGCCAACACGGAACAATCTGCCGCGGCACAGCAATATCGCCGCGGTGCGGCCGAGATCCTGGCGGGCCTGCCGCGCCTCGCCCATTTGCGCCAAAGCTATATGGAGCAGGGCAATGAAAAGCTGCTCGAAGGGATCCGCTTCGAGCTGGAGGCACTGCAAAAACAGGCGCAAGCGCTGCAAGCCTTGCCGCTGCTCGGCCTGTACGAAGAGGCGCCCGCCGATGAATTCACGCTGGGGGAGCCGGTGCGAAAGGAGCTGGGAGATCAACCACGCAGCGAATTACGCTCGCTGCTGGGCCGCTATCCACAGGAGCTGGCCAACAGCCGCACAGCGCTTCAGCAACAACAGGCTGGCCGCCAGACCGTGCAGCAAGACATCATGGCCATGTTGCAAGCGACCAGACAGATGGGGGAACAACTTTCCCGCGATCGGCAAGCAGTCAATCAGGAGCTGGCCACCATCCTCGGTACGCTGGCGCTCTGCCTGGTGGTTGTCGCCCTGCTGTTTGCGCTGGTGCAACGACGCTGGCTGCTCGCTCCCTTGTTGCGACTGCGCGGAGCCTTTCTGCAGCTCGATCAGACGGGGCAGGCCGAGCCGTTGCCTACCGGGCGCGATCGCAACGAGCTGGCCGATATCGTTGCCAGCTACAACCGGCTGATCGGTCGCCTGCAACTGGACCAACAACAGAAAGAGGGGCAGCTGTCAGCGGTATCCCTCAGCCTGCAAGGAATGGTCAGCCAGGTTGACGAGATCCATCACAGCACCCGCACCACCGAACAGGTGGTCGACGAGAGCGGCCAGATGATGGATGAGCTGAACCAGCTGGCCGGAGAAGTCCATCAGGTCGCCGCCGACATCGCCCAGCATGCCCACCATAACGAACAGGCGATGAGCCAGAGCGAAGATCTGGTGGGGAGCATGCTACACGCCACTCATCAGACCGGACTGGCGATTGACGAAAGCGATGAGGCGCTGCAAGCCCTCACCCGCTCGGTTGCCGATGTGACGGCCATTGTCGATGTGATCGGTCATATCGCTCAGCAGACCAACTTGCTGGCCCTCAACGCTGCCATCGAAGCGGCCCGCGCAGGGGAACAGGGACGCGGCTTTGCCGTGGTTGCCGATGAAGTGCGCCACCTCTCGGCCAATACCCAGCAATCCCTCAACCAGATCACCGATATTCTGGGGCGCCTGACCCAATCCGGCGAACAACTTGGCACTGTACTGAACCGGATCACCAGCGAATCAAGCCGCCAGCGGGCGCAGGCGGAACAACTGCGCCAGACCACCCAGGCAGTGCGGGAGATCGCCCGCAACACCGCAGTGATCGCCCTGCAAGGCGCCGACAACGCCAAAAGTCAGGAACACAAGCT
This sequence comes from Aeromonas sp. S11(2024), assembly GCF_041402345.1. Classification (NCBI taxonomy): domain Bacteria; kingdom Pseudomonadati; phylum Pseudomonadota; class Gammaproteobacteria; order Aeromonadales; family Aeromonadaceae; genus Aeromonas; species Aeromonas sp. S11(2024). Next base: position 3,406 of record NZ_JBGLRC010000037.1, read on the forward strand.
AGCCAGTTTTGCCGATCTGATCGCCCGTATCCATCAGCATGCCCGTCAGGTGAGTCAGCTCTCGGTGCAGGTCTCCTCCCATATCCACCATCAGGCGCAGCAGATCCCCCGCATCCTCGGCCAGCAAGGCTGACCGCTATTCGCCCCACAGCTTTGCCAGATCACTTTCCCTCAACCAGAGGGAAAGTTTTTTTGTAGCACAAAATTATCTGTTATCGGCAGGTTAACTGACACCTCTTCCCCCGTACCGGATGAAAACCCGCACTGGCGCTGGCTGCGGCCTCAAGAAAACGCTCTCATCACCGTGATACCTGCCATGAGGCTGTTTACGACCTTGCCCATGATTATTTGCACTCGGTCATACTTTTGAAACGTTGAGGGAACTTTTCATTGATATTTCGCACCGCGAACGTACTCTTGGAGTTGTCCGATAGCCAAGAATCGGAACATAAAAAAACAACATGTGATGATCAGGACTGCGAACTAGAGATGTGCCAAGACATCCGGGTTTGCAGGTAGCCAAGACAAGATTTTTTGCCCTTCGGGGTGTTGATTGCAATACCGATAATCGAGCGGAAGGCACACAGCCAACTGCCGAAAAAAAAAGCTAAGTCCATAAAATCAGGAGCTATCTTATGTTCAATAAATCCGCACTGGCTGTTGTCATTGCTTCAGCTTTCGCACTGCCTGCTCATGCAGATATCAAGAATGTCGACATCTATGGCCAGATCGCAATCTCTGCCTGGACTGGTGCTGACTGGGCAACCGTTGATGCCAATGGCGGATACGAGAACCCCATCAAGATCGAAAATGAATCTCGCATCGGTTTTCGTGGCAGCAAGGATTTTGCCAACGGCCCCAAGTTTATCTGGCAAATCGAATCCGGCAACGTCGGTGAGTCTGGCGGTGACGGCAAGCTGGGTGTGCGCGATACCTTCGGTGGTTTCGAGTGGGAAGGGATAGGTAAAGTTCGCGCAGGCCGTATGCTAACACCGCTCTATGAAGTGCTTGACTGGCCGTACAGCAGTATCTCTACCGGTAAAGTGATGGACTGGCGCGGCGACATCATCGGTGGTGGTAACTACGACCGTCAATCCAACATGATCCGCTTTGACTCCGCCAACCATAGCGGCTTCAGCTACAACCTGGCGCTGGGCCGTGGTAACAATACCGATGATGCGAGCTCCAACTTCTATGGCTTGGGCGCCCACTACAATACCGGTCCGCTGACTCTGCACGCGACCTATGAAAAAGGAACTGACCGCAAAATCGGAGATGGCGCGTTTAACAAAACCCAGAAGGGTGGCGATACCATCCTTACGCATACTAGCGGAACAGGCGACTCAAATGCCTATCTGCTGGGCTTCGAGCTGAACTTTGACAATGGCCTCGGCTTCTACGGTGCCTATAAGCGCCTGACCGCCGATTATACCGACATGGACTTGAATGTTATCGGTGTAGGCACCTCACAATTGAACGGCATGTCACAAGATAGCTATACCTTGGCCACGATATACAACACAGGTCTGTGGCAGTTCAAACTCGCCTATGCCGCCAACCTGAAGCCTGAATTTGAAACGGCGGCTGGCGACTTTAAGGTGACCGAGTTCAGCGACTCCATCATCTCCGGTCAAGCCATGTACTTCCTGGATGACTCCGCCGTTGCCTATGTTCGTCCTTACTATCTGCAGCGCCGTGGTCTGTCAGTGGTACAAGATGGCGATAAAGAGTTTGGTCTGGGCATGGGCGTAGAATACTACTTCTAAACCCTGGCTTGTGTTCCCTGTATTTAATGCCTACTTGGCGGGCCCTTACAGGGCCCGCCTTTTTAGTTGTGATGAAGACAAGAGGTAAACCAGAAATGAAAAAGACCATTATGGCAGCATTAATCGCCACACTACCCTCTGTCAGTCAGGCTGCAGTCAATCTGGAAATAGGCAGAGGGGTAGAACTCGTTGCGGTCAATGGTATTCCGGTTGACTCCCCGCTGTTTATTGGCAAGGTAGACAATCAATCTTTGTCCGACGGAGACAATCAAATTGCGATTAAAATCTCTCAATTAGTCAAAGATAAAAACAATACAAAAAAATATAACTCTCATGTACATGTATTGACATTTAATGCTGCAAACCAAGCAATATCGGTAGAAGCACCGAGGTTGCAAACATGGGAGCGAGGAGAGGCGTTTGACAAACAACCACAATGGAAACTCTCGTCATCCGGCAACACCGTTTCATACAAACTTGGTGAGCTGGTCTCTATGACCAATATGTCCGTGCTTCGTAATTTTGGCGAAGAGCTTGACGCATTTAACCGTAGCAACCAACCAGCGGCGCTACCTCAACTGGCAGGTGCAATGCAGGGTAATGTGAAAAACGTATATGACTTGCCGACACAAGGCAGCAAAGTTATTCCCGCAGCTGTAGCCACAAAATCCATTCAGCCTTCCGATATCAGTGGCTCAGCCTCCCAACAAGCTCGATTCTGGTTTGACAAAATGACCCCAACCGAGAAACGCGATTTTATCTCTTGGGCAGCGCAAAACCTGTAAGAAGTACTGTTTATCACACTTAGCCCGCTTTTATGCGGGCTTTTGTTTCATGTATCCTCAAGCGATACATCGTATAGAGATTTCCCATCATGCCCCGTTTTGTTCTGATCACCGGTTGTTCCAGCGGTATTGGCCTCGCCGCCGCACAGGCGCTGGGGCAGCACGGTTTTACCGTGATCGCCTCGGCACGCAAGGCGGAAGATGTGGCCCGTTTGCAGCAACAGGGATTGCTGGCGGTACAGCTGGATCTGGCGGACCCTGCTTCCATCGAGCTGGGTGCCAGTGCGGCGCTCCATCTGGCGGGCGGGCGCCTCTATGGCCTGTTCAACAACGGCGCTTATGGCCAACCCGGGGCGCTGGAAGATCTGCCCATCGAGGCGCTCAGGGAGCAGTTCAATACCAACCTGTTTGGCTGGCACCATCTGATCCGTCAGGTGCTGCCGCCGATGCTGGAGGCCAAAGAGGGGCGGATAGTGCAGAACAGCTCGGTTCTGGGACTGGTTGCCATGAAGTATCGCGGCGCCTACAACGCCAGCAAATTTGCGCTGGAAGGTTATAGCGACACTCTACGCCTCGAACTGGCGGGTAGCGGGGTACATATCAGCCTGATTGAACCGGGCCCCATCGATACCCGTTTTCGTGCCAATGCCCGCAGCGCCTTCTTGCGGCACATCGATCCGGCCCAGAGCCGTCATCAGTCGGCCTACCGCCAGACCCTGACACGGCTGGAAAAAGAGGGGGCCACCAGCGGCTTTACCCTCCCAAGCGAAGCCTGCATCCCGCCGCTGCTCCATGCGCTGACCCACGCCCATCCCAAGGCGCGCTATCCTGTGACCACTCCAACCCGGCTGTTTGCCTTCCTGCGACGGGTATTGCCCACTCGCTGGCTCGATAAACTGCTGGCCAAATCAGCCTGATCCCGTGATTGACGATAAGCATCCTGCCGCTCAAGTGGCGTTAGCCGGGTAGCTGCGTCACCCGTCCCGCCAACCTGGTTTGTCCCTCTCTTCAATAGTGCTCGCCATTGCTGTAGTAGGCGCTCTTGACCAAAGGAACCACCTGCACCACCACATAGGTCTGCTCCCCCAGCACCTGCTTCAAATGGCGCGTGATAAGGCGCGCGGCGGCGTCCTGCATCTCCTGCGGCCGTTCGAACCAGTGCAACTCGACAAACGGAAATCCCGCCTCTGGCTCGCCGTTACGGATCCAGCAGCTCTCCACCCGCTCCATGGTGACAAACTCCGGCTTGCCGCCGGTCAGCTCGCAAAGCTCGGCCAGCAGCGGGCCGCTCACCTGTTGCACGGTCTCGAGCGCCACGGCGCGAAAACGAAGATGGGGCATGGCAAACCTCTTGGTTATCTGAAATGAGGACTTATCATAGGGGTTATTGTCAGCAAGAGAAGTCACCCGGCGCATATTAAGGATCCCCATGAGATTTCATCGCACCCTCTTTGCCTTCCTGCTCTGCCTGCTGCTACCGCTGCACGCCTTTGCCGATCCCGCCTTCTATCGGGTGAGCAAGGGCAACCAGCAACACTGGCTGCTGGGCTCCATCCATGCGGGCAAACCAGCCCTCTATCCTCTGCCCGAGTCAGTGGAGCGTGCCTGGCTGCAGAGTCGCGCACTGGTGATGGAGGTGGACATGAACAGCATCACGCCGGATCAGTGGCAACAGACCGGCTCACTCACCCGACTGGTGGATGGCAAACCGCTCAAAGATCATCTGCCTGCCGAGCTCTATCAACGCACCCTGATGGCGGGCGCCCGCTATGGCATCGACGAGGCGACCCTCGCCACCCTGCGCCCCTGGTTTGCCGCCATTACCCTGACCCAGGCCGCCATGGCCCGCTCCGACTTCAAGAGTGAACTCGGGATAGACCAGCACTTCGCTACCCGGGCCGCCAAAGAGGGCAAACCGGTAGTGGGTTTTGAAACCCTGCTGGAGCAGCTCGGTTATCTGGCCAGCGTGGGTGACAACCAGACCCTGATGCTCGCCAGCACCCTGGATGAGCTACCGATGCTGGAGAGTGGTTTCGCCGCCGTGATGAAGGCGTGGCAGCAGGGGGATGAGGCGACGCTGATCAATCTGCTCAAGGAGGAGATGGCCCCGCCCGCGCTACAGAGCTGGATGGAGCAGACTCTGCTGGCCGAGCGCAACCACAACTGGCTGAAGAAATGGTCCGCCCTGCCCAACGAGAGCTTTATCGTGGTAGGCGCCCTGCACCTTTACGGCGAACAGGGGTTGCTGGCGTTGCTGGAGCAGCAAGGGTGGCGCATTACCCCGCTCACCACACCGGGCCCTGTGCAGGCTCGGTAGCAAGGAGTCCAGTGAGAACGATCACAGATCGCGCTGGTTATTAAACAACCTGCAAGGGAGTTGATCGGGATCATCCCGGACGGGGCAAAGAGGTATTTATCATGCCTGTCATCAACCGGGTGACAGGAGCAATAAAATGGACTTTTGGCTGGACCTGATGTTTGGCAACAGCGTGGGATTGATGTCGATGCTGGTGATTATCGGCACCTTCTTGCTCATCAGCTCTTACGCGGCCTACTTCATCTACAAGGTGATGCACTCGCAACCGCCTCATTCACAGCAACCCCATTCTCAACAGCCCAAAGAGGGAAAATAATCCTCTGACCACAGGCGGCAGCTCACACTGACCGCCTGTGCTGTTTTATGGTTCGCGACTGTGATTCCCGAGCCAGACTGCACCAGTGTCCATGCTGGGCGCCCCTTATCCCCTGCCCCTTTCCCCGTTTTCTGTGCCGGTTGCGGCCGTTATAATGGCCCCCACTTTTTCTTATGGGGAGCCTGCCGTGTCTCATAACGACGAACTCTCGCTATTCATGAATGAAGTGGCCGACGTGCGGCCCATTCGCAGCGACAACATCCATCCCCATGCGGCCAAATCCGCCCCGACCGAGGCGCAGCTCGCTCGCCGCCAGGCTGCCACTGCCGAACAACTCGCCCTCGACCACCTCACCATGGAGGCCATCGAGATGCTAGATCCGCACGAAATCGTCGGCTTCAAGCGTGATGGGGTGCAGGAGGGGGTCTACAAGAAGCTGCGGCTCGGCAAATACGAGCTGCAGGCCAGCCTGGACTTGCACCAGAAAACCCTCAATGAGGCGCGCCAGACGCTGGTGCAGTTCATTGCGGATTGTGAAGTCCGGGATATCCGCTGCCTGCTGATCCTGCACGGCAAGGGAGAGCGCAGCACCCCGCGCGCCCTGCTGAAAAGCTATGTCAGCGCCTGGTTGCCGCAACTGCCCGCCGTCATGGCAATCCACAGCGCCGAGCGTCGCCACGGCGGCAGCGGTGCTCTATACGTGCTGCTGCGTAAAAGCGAACGCAAAAAAGCGGAAAACCGCGAACGGCACCAGAAGCGACTCGGCTAATCCGCGTTTCGCTCCCACGTCTTTTGCCCGCCAGCATGAAGGTGGTCAACTATACAGCGGCGGTGTTAGCATCGAACGGCCCCGATCATGCCAGGTACGGGGCGGCATACCATCAGGGACGATAACAAGGACAATCCCATGTCATATCAAAAGCTTGAACAACATCAGCAGCAGATCCACCGCTTTAGCCACCTCGCCGCCATCTGCGGCTGGGATCAGGCGGCCATGATGCCGGAAGGGGGCAATGATGCCCGCGCCGAAGCGATGGCCGAACTCGGTCTGCTGATCCACCAGAAGCGCACCGCTCCCGAGCTGGGCGACTGGATTGCCAAGGCCGAGAGTGAGCCGCTCGATGAAGTGCAACGGGCCAACCTCGGCGAGATCAAGCGCCAGTGGCAAGATGCCAGCCTGCTGCCCGGTGAGCTGGTCGAAGCGCTATCGCTCGCTGGCAGCAAGTGCGAGCACGCCTGGCGCAGCCAGCGCAAGCAAAACGACTGGGCCGGTTTTGCCCCCAATCTCGAGGAGGTGGTGAAACTCTCCCGTGAAGTGGCGCAACTGCGGGCCGATGCGCTTGATGTGCGCCCCTACGACGCCATGCTGGCCCTCTATGAGCCGGGCATGACCAGCGTACGGCTCGATCAGATCTTCGGCGATTTGGCCAGCTGGCTACCGGCTCTTATCCAGACCGTGAGTGAACAGCAGAAGGGCGATGCCCTGCTGCTGCCGCAAGGCCCCTTCCCCATCCCGACCCAGCAGGCGCTCGGTCAGGAGGTGATGGGACTGCTCGGCTTTGATTTCGCCCATGGCCGGCTCGATGTGAGCAGCCACCCCTTCTGCGGCGGCGTGCCGACCGACGTGCGGATCACCACCCGCTATAACGAGCAGGAGTTTGTCTCCAGCCTGATGGGCATAGTGCACGAAACCGGTCACGCCCGTTACGAGCAGGGGCTGCCGCGTCATCTGCAGGGTCAGCCGGTGGCCGAGGCCCGCTCCATGGCGATCCACGAGAGCCAGAGCCTGTTTTGCGAGATGCAGCTGGGGCATCATCCGGCCTTCCTCGCGCTGCTGGCGCCACGCATTCGTCACCACTTCGGCGAGCAGGCGGCGTTTGCGCCGGACAATCTGGCCAGGCTCTACAGCCGGGTCGAGCCGGGCTTTATCCGGGTCGATGCGGACGAGGTGACCTATCCGGCCCACGTTATCCTGCGCTACGAGCTGGAGCGCGATCTGGTGGAAGGGAAGATCGAGGTGGCCGACATCCCCGAGCTGTGGGACGCCAAGATGCAGCAGTGGCTGGGGCTCTCCACCAAGGGAAACTACCGCAATGGCTGCATGCAGGATATTCACTGGACCGACGGCTCGTTCGGCTACTTCCCGAGCTACACCCTGGGCGCCATGTATGCCGCCCAGCTGCGCTTTGCCCTCGAAAAAGAGCTGGGCAGCATGGGTGAGGTGATCGCGGCGGGCCGCCTGCCGGAGATCTTCGGCTGGCTCGGACGCAACATCTGGTCACAGGGGAGCCTGCACAGCACCGACGAGCTGGTGCGCCGTGCCACCGGTGAAGCGCTCAACCCGCACTGGCTGCGCCAGCATTTGGAACAGCGCTACCTGAAGTAATGAGCGCAGTAAGCTAACAGCAGAACGGGGCCCTTTTTAGTTGACCACTACAGGGCCCCGTTTTTATGGCGGTTCATTTTTATGGCGGTGCATGGCACAGCACGCCACCACCATGCTGTAAAAAGAGAGGGTTCAGAGGGGGTCCGGGGAACCCAGCAACTCGCGCAGTTGCAGGATATTGCCCTCAGGGTCGAAGGCGTTGCGCACCACAAAGCCGGGCCCCGTCCACTGCTGTGGCAGCAGGCCGCCGCCGAGATCCGCTGCCTTCGCTTCTGCCCAGGCGAGGCTGGAGACGGTGAAGAAGAGCTTGATGGCCCCCTCTTCCCGCAATTCCGGCGGCCGCTTGATAACAACTTGCCCGGCATAGGGCGCAGGAATGGCGTGGATCAGCAGCTGGATATCGCTGTTTTCCAGCACCACCAGCTGCTCATCCTGACTGCAGACCACCATCTGCAGCAGCGTACGGTAAAAGTGGGTCAGCAGGCCCGGATCCTTGGCATAGATCAGGGCACCGGCACGAGCGGGGCCTGGCATGGAGCTCTCCTCAACAGTGAACGACTGGGTGGACAGATCTCCACCTTCTCACAGTTGCGCGCCCCGTTCGATCCTTTTTAGCGGCTCGCCAGCCTCACTGCACAAAGTGCCACTGCCGCAGTGCCAGTGTCGGAGGCGGCCCCTGATCTTCGCCCAAATCTGCCATGCCCAGCGCCTCGTCATAGTGCACACCGCCCGCGCCACTCTCGGTCAGGTGTTTTGCCCGCACCGCCCCGTACAGACCTCCACTTCCGCTGATCTTCATCTCGGTGAGCGGGGCATAGAGGGCGGCATAAAGCGGCGTATTGCCCGACAGCTTGATCCCATCCTTGCCGCTATACGCGGAATAGAGGGAGATAGCGGGCGTACCGCCAGCGGTCAGCCCCTGCTTGACTGCCGTCACCTCGGCACCGGCCCCGAGATCGACCTTGCCGCTGACGATCAGGGTCAGGCTGCTCCCCTCGCTCACCGTCAACTTGTTGCTGCCAGTCATGGTGAAATCCTTGTCGATCAGCAGCACCACATCCCCCTTGATGGTGAGACTGGCATCGGCCCCCATATTGAGACTGTCGAGCTGATAAATGGTCTGCTCCTTGCCAAACAGATCCCCCTTGCCGGGTAGCGGTAGCCCGGGCTTGTGCTGGTTGCTGCTGGTGACCGAGCCGGTGGCGGGATCCGTGGTCAGCACCATCTGCTGGGTGGCCCCAAGCGTCAACGGGCCATTAATAGGCAATGTTGCAGGGGGGAACGATTTGGGCAGCGCGGCCACATTGAGCGGGTCACACACCTGTCCGGCCACGGGTGGCAGCTTGGGATGAGTGCGGTACTGGGGATCCAGATACTTCTGATGCTTGGCATCAAGGAATGCCCCGTTCCCACCATAGTTCAACTTGTCGCCAGCAATGCTTGTGCCATGACCCATAGAAACATCACCATTGATCGCAACAGCTCCGGCAATATGCCCCCCTTGCAAGGCAAAATTTCCACTCCCGTTTACGCTGCCCTCAACCCTGACGACCCCATCAGAGGGAGAAATGGTGATATCGCCGCCAGCAAGTACATTACCTGCAACAGGTGAAGAGCCGTTCAAGGTCACCGAGCCGGTCGCCCGCACATCACCCCAGATGGGGGAGTGCCCGGCGAGCACTACATTGGCCTTGTCGCTGACGGTCGCCACCTTGGCGTTTTGCCCTTGATTAAGAGTCCCGGAAACAGACTCCTTGTACGCCCCCTTGCGCGAATCGTAGCTGTCGATAAAACCGCTACCGGAGAGGCTGAGCCCTTCACACGCCACCACCGAATCCTGAAAGATGAGATTGCCGGGCTCGCGCTTAAGGGCAAACAGGGCGTTGAGGCTGGCATTCCCCTCCAGAAAGTGACCATGGCTCTGCAACGCCAACTTGCTGCCGGCGGAGGCATCCAGCTGTTCGATGCTAAAGCGGCTGCCCGCCATGGCTCCTTCCCCCTTGCCAGGCACCTTCTGCACCAGCCGCTCCCACTCTATCCGCGGTTCGGCGCCAAGGGCCTGATACAGGGCACGATAACTCTCGTTCATCCCCTGCTCGGCACTGAGCTGCGCATTGATCTTCTTGTGAAAATTGCCGCTCAGGCGAGTCTGCAACTGGTTCTCCTGAATGCTGGTAAACACCAGCAGACTCGACAGCAGGCTCACCACCAGCACCACCAGCAGTACGGCTCCCCGCTGCCCCTGTAATCCCTTGTTCATCCCGCTCCCCCTGCTGTGGCGTTGGCACCGGATGTGGCCAACGCTGCCGCCCAGACCGCCTTGCGGCGGGCCACCTGCACCTCTACTCCCGGTGCCAGATAGCTCGGCAGCCCTTCGGGCAAGATGCGGATATTGACCAGTGCACCCTGCTGGCCGAATTCAAGATCCTGAAGATGGGCCAGCAACAGGCGCGGGCCATCTCCGTCATCGCAACTGAGTACCGGCGGTGTGAAGCGGTACTGCTCGGTAAAATCGGCGGTTTTCTGGTTGCCAAGGCAGGAGAGCACCTGATTGCCCCCCTCTACCTTGAAGGCCAGCGTCAGGCGATCAGGGGTGACCGCTATCAGCTGATCCGCCTGCTTGATGCTGTTGGTAAAGGTGAGAGTGGCAAAGCGCAGCACTTCGTTCGCCTGCTCCAACGCCTTGCTCTGCTCGACCGTGCTCTTGATCGGGGCGTAACCGGCAAAAATCGCCAGCATCAGCATCAGACCGAGCACCATGGAGATCATCAGCTCGACAAGACTGACACCTCGTTGCTGGGAGGGGACGCTCAGCATAAAGGCGGAAATCCTGCGTTCAGCTCCACTCGCTTGGCGCCGGAGACCCGTTCATCCTGCCACTCGATAGCGACCACAAAGTTGTCGCTATAACGGTTTGGTAGCACCAGCCGGTGGCCCTCGTGCAGGGTGAAGCGGGCAAGAAAATCGGCCTGGGTGAACCGCTCGGGCTTGCGCTGAACTTCGCACAGCGAACTCCAGATCTGCTCCACGCTGTTGCTCGCCTCGATCGTAGCCAGCGTGCTCTGCAAGCTGTAGTGCGCCTGCTGCAACGAGACCACCTGCCCCTTGGCGAGACCGAGAAACACCATCACCGCCAACACCATGGAAACCATGATCTCCACCAGATTGAAGCCCTGCTGGCGGGCAAGTGCGGCGTGTCTCATGAGCAGCTCCCTTGCAGCAGCTGGCCGCTCGGGGCCACGCAGAGCACCCGCTGCTCACCGAGGCGATTGGCCAGAATGATCTCGGCGTGGCTGCTGCTGCCGGTTGGCGCGATCTGGATGGGGTCAAACGGCTTGATCACCACGCCGCCACCGGGAGCTGATGCCTGACGCAACCGCTGGCTGTCGGCCATCACCTCCCAGCCACCGTTCTCGGTGCCCTGCAGCACCACCAGCAGGGTCAGCTTGACCGCTTCACTGCGGGCAAAACGGTAGGCAGACGCGAGTTCGGTCGCGCTGCGATCGAGCCGTTCGGCCGCGAGGCGCTGACTCATGGAGGGCAACCCGACCAATAGCAAGATGGCGGCGATGCCGACCGTGATCATCAACTCAATCAGGGTAAATCCGCGCACATTCATTTTATGATCCCCAGCAGTCATGGCGATTGGCCGCGCGATAACCGGTCTGATCGAGGGTCAGAGTGCCGCACTCATCCTGTTGTCGCGTCGTTGGAATGGCTTTGAGCAGGTAGTCGCCAGCATCTTGCTGGCTGTAGCTGAACTGGTAGAAATCAGTGTTGGAAGGGGTAGCAAACGTATCGGGATAACGGCCCTGTTGGGTATAGATACGTTCGAGGGCGAGCGCCTGCTCCAGCAATTGCTGCTGCGCTTCGTAACGACGTCCCTGTTGCAGATAACCCTGATACGCTGGCAACGCGATGGCCGCGAGAATGCTGACAACCGTCATGGCGATCAACAACTCGATCAGACTAAACCCCCGGCAATGGGGCCATGCCTTACAGTCGTTCACTTATCATCCTTGGCAAGTGTTGTTGTTATTGGTCGGCCTAAGGCCGCAGATGTGATGACTTAATAATCACCAAAAATTAACTGACTCGATTGAACAACACAAAATCACCACACTCAATGTAAAAAAGATAGTTATGTGATCTGTTATTAATTTTTAAGCAGTTTTCGCCGCCACTAATCTCGCTAAGCAAATAAAGCTAAGCCAATCGTGCCTACGACCCGTCCGTTATGCCCCCTTCTGTCGAGCCGCGATACATGAATAACAGCGTGACGAAGAGTGAAACCCGGCCGTGCAATAAAAGAGCAAAATAACCTTTGGCCAATTTTTGCTATCACTGTCCGTTTCTGGCTAGTCATGGCCCCCGAGCCCCCTTACTCTCTTGCCATCTATTCCAGCAAAGCCGCCAACACCATGAATGCAAAGCCCAGCCCAGAGTCGTCACCGGATGAGGTGATCAACACCCTCAGCCGTGAGCAGTGTCACGCCGCACGGCTCGCCCGCGATTCTCGCTTCGATGGCCGCTTCTTTACCGGCGTGTTCTCGACCGGTATCTACTGCCGGCCTGTCTGCCCGGCACGGCCACCGCACGAGCACAATGTGCGCTACTTCCAAAGCGCTGCAGCTGCCGAGCAGTATGGGCTGCGACCCTGCCTGCGCTGCCGCCCTGAGCTGGCCCCCGCCGCCCGTGGCGATCTGCCGGTTGAACTGGCTCGTCTGTTGGCGCGTATCGATCGCGGTGAGCTGGCAGACAGCACGCTCGCCGAACTGGCGGCGGAGAGCGGTATCAGTGAGCGCACCCTGCGCCGCCAGTTCGAGGCATACCTTGGCGCCTCACCAAAACAGGTGGAACAGACGCGCCGCCTGCTGCTCGCGAAACGACTGCTGACCGAAACCGGGCTACCCATCACCGACATCGCGTTTGCCGCTGGCTTTGCCAGCATCCGTCGCTTCAATGACGCCTGGCTCAACGCCTACGGGCTGGCCCCACGCACCCTGCGCCAACAAGAGGATCATGCGCCAGAGCACATGAGCACGCAGCCCCGCGGCGCAACCCTGACGCTGCAACTGCCCTACCGCCCCCCGTATGACGTAGCGGCCATGCTGGCGTTCTACCGGCTGCGGGCGATCCCCGGGCTGGAGCGAGTAGATGGCGAGGTGTATGAGCGGCGCTATCGGGTCGGCGATCAGGTCGCGCAGGTGCGTATCGCGCAGGGCAAGGGGCATAGCCTGCAGCTCACCGTCCATGATCTGCCGCTCGCAGCACTGCCCGATCTGCTCTATCGGGTGCGCCGGATGTGGGATCTCGATGCCGACATGCAGCGGATCGGTGATCTGCTCGGTCAGGATCCGCTGCTCGCCCGCTTGCAGGCGCGCAGGCCCGGCGTGCGACTGCCGGGTGGCTGGGACGAATACGAGGTGATGCTGCGCGCCATCGTCGGCCAGCAGGTCTCGGTCAAGGGAGCCATCACCATACTCGGGCGACTGGTAGCCCGTACCGAGGCGCAATTCGGGGTGGCGCAACTACCGACCCCCGCCCAGTTGTGCGAACTCGATCTCGACGGCATCGGCATGCCCGGCAGCCGTATTCGTACCCTGTGGGGAGTGGCGAAGGCACTGGCCAGCGGTGAGCTGACCCTCACGACAGCCAGTGATGAGCAGTTGCTGGCACTACCGGGCATAGGCCCCTGGACGGTCTCTTACTGGCGGCTGCGCTGCGGGATGGATACCGATGCCTTCCCCGCTTCCGATCTGGTGCTGCAAAAGGCACTCGGAGGCGGCACCACGCTGCCGGTGAAAGAGGTGTTGGCGCAAAGTGCGGCGTGGCAACCGTGGCGCAGCTATGCGGCCAGCTGGCTGTGGCACGCTATGAGCGAAGCGCCCGATTTGCTGCTCCGTGCCACTGGCAACGAACAACAGCCAGATACCCAACAACAGGAGATAACACCATGATCCGCTACGATATTCTGCCGACCCGCTGCGGCGATCTGCTGGTCGCCATCAATGAATCCGGTCTGGTACACGTGGACTTTGTGGCGGGCCTGCGGGCACTGCCCGATATGAGCGGCTGGCTGCAAAACCCCACAGCGCTGGCCCCCTTCCTCGCCGAGTTTGACGCCTATTTTGCCGGTCGCTTGCAGCGTTTCTCCCTGCCCCTTGCCACCCGTGGCACAGCTTTTCAGCAGGCAGTGTGGCAAGCGCTGTGCAACATCCCCTATGGCGAGACCCGCAGCTACAGCGATATTGCCCGCGCCATCGGCAAACCCGATGCGGTGCGGGCAGTGGGCGCAGCAAATGGCCGCAATCCGCTCTCGATCATCGTTCCCTGCCATCGGGTGATCGGCCAAAACGGCAGCCTGACCGGCTATGCGGGGGGATTGGAGATTAAAAAAGCACTGCTGGCGCTGGAGAGGGGCAATTAAAGGAGTCTGAGTAGAGCACCTGCGATAAAAAATTGCCCCTTTTCCAGATGGAGAAAGGGGCTCATTGATCAGCGTTTCAGGCTGCCCATCACATGCATTTCGCAGCGGTTACAGTCAAAACGCAGGCGGAAGGTGTCTTTACCCATCTTGAGTTCCAGCGGCTCGGCCTTGAGACCTGGCACCTCGTTCGGGCAGAGGTTCTGGCTATAGCGGATGCAATGCTTGGTGATCATCAGTACCACTTCCCGCTCCTCCTTGTTCGCCTCATAGGCGGGAGCAATCCGCTCCACCCCGTGTTCGCGGAAGAACTGCTCGGCCGCGCTGTTCAGCACATTGCCAAGGTAGGAGAGACGGTGCTGGGGATAGTTGATATCCCGCAGGGCAATGCGTCGCTCGGGGCGCTGGTAGCTGGCCACGCGTGCGGCCTCCAGCGCAGCGATGCCATCCCGGCGCAAACCGTTGAGCTGTGATGCGGCGATAAATAGCGGCCTCGTTACTGCCAACTCAATCTTGCGCGCCACAAACAGGGTATTGCCGAGTTTGCCAAGCTGATCCCGCGCCTGTTGCAGCGCCCGCTCCGGGTTGTCGGCAGGTTGTTTGTCACAGGGAAGCGTCACCGCGGCGCTGATGCCTTGCTCGTCGGTGAGCGTGAGGTTCACGCCCTCATCGCACTCTGCCAGCACCATATCGACCCAGATGCGGCGATCCGCGCTCGCCTTCTCCAGCATCTTGCTGAACGCCTGATCGTGGTTACGGTAGATTTCGGTCCCCACCTTCAGCCCCGGCATGCGTTCTGACAGGAGTAACTGCTTACCTTCGACTTTGTTGAGACGCATCCCCACCAGCTCGTTATTCGGCTTGAAGAAGCCCAGACCGTCGCCGTTGTTGAGGGTGACCTGTTTGCCATCAATCTCGATACCGTCACGGGTCACCTTGGTGACCCGCCCCAGCGGCTCGCCCACATATTTCGGGCTTTTGGTGGAGTCGATCCCCTGCTGGCGACCATGGAGGAAGTAATCGGTGCTGCCGCGGTTGAAGCTCTTTTTGGGGTCAGGCGTGAAGCTGTAGCTGCAACGGCCAGCAGAGGCAGCCACCAGATCGGAGCGGCTATCCAGAATGGCGTCCAGCTTCTGGCGATACCAGGCGGTAACGTTCTTGACGTAGTCGAGCCCCTTGAGGCGGCCTTCAATCTTGAAGGAGCGAATCCCCGCCTCGATCAAGGCCTCCAGGTTGTCTGTCTGATCCATATCCTTGAGTGACAGCAGGTGGCTGTCGGCCACCAGCACTTCGCCGTCCGGCTTTTGCAGCGAGCAGGGCAGACGGCAGAGCTGGGCACACTCGCCACGGTTGGCGCTGCGGCCGGTACGGGCATGGCTGATATTGCACTGGCCGCTGTAGGAGACACAGAGCGCGCCGTGGATAAAGAACTCCAGCTGCACATTGGTCACCGCACTGATCTCGCGGATCTGCGCAAGAGACAGTTCGCGCGCCAGCACCACCTGAGAGAAACCCACATCCTGCAGAAACTTCACCTTCTCCGGCGTGCGGTTGTCGGTCTGGGTACTGGCATGGAGCGCGATGGGAGGCAAATCCAGCGCCAGCAGTCCCATATCCTGCACGATGAGCGCATCGGCACCGGCTTCGTAGATCTGGTGGGTCAGGCGCCGGGCCTGCTCCAGCTCGTGATCGTGCAGCAGGGTGTTGAAGGCGACAAAGACCTGGGCTCCGAAGCGATGGGCGTGGCGCGCCAGCGCTTCGATATCTTCGATGGTGTTGCCCGCAGCGCTGCGGGCGCCAAAGGCTGGGCCGCCCATGTAGACGGCATCGGCGCCATGGTTGATGGCTTCGATGCCGTAGGCGAGGTTCTTGGCGGGAGCCAGCAGCTCCAACCGGTTGTTGTGGCTTAACGGGTGCTTGTTCTGGTGCATGGTCTCGGGATCAGGGCGGACAGCAAATGGGCGCTACTCTAGCCCATTCACCACCCGCATGCCTTGATCCCGCTTAAGGTATCTGCGAAATACAGGATTAGATAACCACCTTGAGTGCCAGTCCCAGCAGCACCAAGCCGCTCACCTTGTCGATCACAAAGGATTTGGCTTTAAGCCATGCCAGCACAGGCCCGCGCGAGAGCACCAGCGCCACCAGCACGTACCAGACTGCATCGATCCCGCCCGCGGTGAGCATCATGATGCCACCTTCGCTCCAGCCGGTATCGGCTCGCACAAACTGGCTGAACAGGGCGATGAAGAAGACCGCCAGCTGGGGGTTGAGAAAGGCCACCATAAAACCTTCAAAGGCTCCTTGCCGACCACGCATCTGGTGCACCTCTTCACTCGCTTCACCACTGGCTGGTTTTGCCAGCAGGGCTTTCACCCCAAGCCAGGCAAGAAATGCGGCCCCGCCGTAGCGGATCAGATCAAACAGGATCGGGGTCTGGGTGATCAAAATGGAGAGGCCAAGCGCGGTCACCAGCGCATAGATACCAACCCCGAGGCCGTGGCCAAGCGCGGTGGCGACGCCGTGCCCCTGCCCGCCCTGCACCGTATTGCGGATGATCAGCGCCAGACTCGGCCCCGGGCTGATGGCCCCCATCATGCAGATTGCGGCCAGTGCCAGCCAACTCGTCAGTTCCATGCTTTTCCTCTTTTGTGCTCGATATGATGACCTGCACTCAGGGTACGGGCTGAGCCATTATGCCAGTAGTGAAAGTTATGAATAGATTCCATAACCCATGGCTATAACGCCACACAACTGACCGGGGCTAACCGCCGAGTTCGAGCAGCTTGCGACTCTCGCCGACAGTACGTTGCAGGTGATCCCGCAGTAATGGGTAGGCCAGCTCGCGAAACCAGCGGTGGGCCGGATCCTGATGGTGGCGCTGATGCCACAGCAGATGATACTGCTGGTCGCGTGTCGCAAAGGGCAGATCGACAAAGGTGAGCTCATGGCCGCAGGAGAGCTGCCAGGCGATATGAGCCGGGGTGGTCATCAGGCAATCGGTGCGCAGCAACACCTCCACTGCCGCCTGAAAGAAGGGAACTCTGGCAAACCAGCGCCGACTCAGTCCCTGCGGCGCCAACACCTGCTCAACCGGACTGTCCTTGTCGCCTCCCCCGCTCACCTGCAGGTGAGGCCAGGCGAGATAGTCATCGAGACTCAGCGCCTTGCCCGCCAGCGGATGGTGACGTCCCATCAGCACCGCTAGCCGATCTTCCCCCTGATGCAGACCTCGGATCTGCTCCGGTACCTGCTCGGTGATGGTAGAGACCAGATCGAGCTCGGACTGCCACAGCTGCGGCAGCTGACGCTTGTCCCACAGGCTGTACTCCAGCGCCGCCAACGGCGCCTCTTTGGCGAGCGCGGCACAGATATCGGGCAGGATATGCTGAGCCACATAATCGGAGGAGGCGAGCCGAAATACCCGCTCGCAGCGGCTCGGGTCAAATCCGGGCGCCTCGTAGAGCCGCTCAAGCGCACCGAGAGAGTCCGCCAGTTGAGCGGCCAGCGCTTCGGCCCGTGGCGTCAGCAGCCAGCGTTGCCCCTCCCGCACCAGCAACTCGTCATCAAACTCGCTGCGCAACTGGGCAAGCTGCTTGCTGATGGAGGGCTGACTCAGGTGCAGCAGCTCGGCGGCGCGGCTGATATTGCGGGTCTCCAGCAGCACCTTGAGGGTCGGCAACAAGTTGAGATTGGCTCTGAGCAAGGAGATACCCTCATCGGTGGGGAAACGCCTATCTTAGGGCAGAGGAGTACCGCGTTTTAAGCAAAATTTCCTGCCATGTTCAGCACGTTGCAGCCCTTTGCGACCAGATGGCACAGCGGATCCCCCCGCACATAACCATGACCACAAGATGACAGTGGTTGTCTCGTACGGCATAATTGCACGATTTTCCGCCCGCGGGCGATCCACTTTGAGAAGCGGTAACAAGATGAAATACGCCAATATCACCGGCTGGGGCAAATGCCTGCCTCCCTCCGTGCTGACCAACGATGACCTCAGCACCATCATGGATACGTCAGACGAGTGGATCTATCCGCGCACCGGCATCAAGGCCCGCCGGATCTCCCATGTCAGCACCTCGGATCTCGCCACCCTGGCCGGTCGCCGCGCGCTGGCCTGCGCCGGTCTGGAAGCGAGCGATCTCGATGGCATCATCCTGGCGACCGCAACCCCGGACAACCTGCTGCCAAGCGCTGCGTCTGCGGTGCAGAAGAAGCTCGGTGCCGTCAACGCCGCCGTGTTCGACCTCAACGCCGCCTGTACCGGTTTCGTCTACTCCCTCTCGGTTGCCACCTCGCTGGTACAGACCGGCATGATGAAGAAGGTGCTGGTGATCGGCGCCGAGCGCCTCACCTACCTGCTGGACTGGGCACGCCGCGATACCGCCGTGCTGTTTGGCGATGGTGCCGGTGCCGTGGTGATCGAGGCAAGCGAGCAGGAGTGTGGCCTGATAGCCAACAAGCTGGGCTGTGACAGCGAAGCGCGGGAGATCCTGCACGTACCGAACTTCGGTACTGATCGGGTGCGTTTTGCCGACATCGATGGTCTGTTCACCTTCAACTTCGAAGGGCCGGAGATCTTCAAACGCGCCGTGCGCGGCATGGGGGAAGCCACCAGCACGGTGCTGGCACAGGCCGGTATTGCGCCGGAGCAGGTCGACCTGATCGTTCCCCATCAGGCCAATATCCGCATCATCGAGACCCTCGCCAAGCGGATGAATGCGCCGATGGAGAAGGTGATGGTCAACATCGAAAACTACGGCAACACCTCCGCCGCCACTGTGCCCATCGCCCTGTGTGAAGCGCTGGAGCAGGGCCGCGTCAAGCCGAACTCCTATCTGCTGACCGCCGCTTTCGGTGCCGGCCTGACCTGGGGGGCCGCCATCATCAAGTGGGGCGATCGCGTCACCCCTATCAAGGCGTGCGATGCCGAACTGCCCCCGTGTGACAAGAGCGCGCTGGAACTGATTGCGCACGCCGTGGAAGGGTGCCAGAAGGCTCACGCCAACGAGGCTTGATCCTCATCAGGAGCCTGAATCCTCAGGCTCCTTCTTTCCTTTTCATCCCCACCTGGCTCTTCCCCCCACCTCGCAAGCCGCTTGATACGGCAATCGCTGATACAAACAACTCCGATTTGCAGCCAATTAATTTTTTTCCGCTAACCTTATTGTGCCAACTATAAATAAAGAAAAGAGCGTCAAGGGGCACCATGGCTGTTTCGGTCCTGCGCCTTTACCTCTTACCAAATAATTGCACAGGGATAAGCTACGTATGGCACAACACAAAAGTGGCGTGAACACACCGCTTTGGGAACCGGTTTGCTGGATTTGCTGCATCGGTCTTGCTCTGCTGAGCTGCCTGTTGCTGCAGCTTGCCGATGCGCTGTCACCTCTCTATCTGCTGCTCAATGTGCTGGTTGCCATTGCAGCCGCCCTCTGGACATCCAGTCACTTCCACCAGCACACACACCGACATCGTGCCGGAGAGGAACAAACCGTCGCAACCGATCCTCTCGCCCACTCCATCATCGGGCTCGAACAGGTGTGCGAGAAGGCACTCCCCATCTGGTCCCAGCAGATTGAAAACTCTCGTCAACAAACAGAAGCCGCGATGATTGACCTGACTCAACGCTTCAGCGGCTTGGCCAACAAGCTGGAAGAAGCAGTCAATGCTTCTCATCTGGCAGCCGGAGAACTGGGTGATGCCAATTCCCGTGGCATGGCAGGAGTCTTGAGCGAGAGCCAGCAGCAACTCAATGAGGTAGTGGCCATCCTGCACTCCGCTCAGGCCAATCGGGACGCCATGCTGGGTGAGATAAAAAGCCTGACCACCTACACCATAGAGCTCAACACCATGGCCATGGATGTGGCCAAAATCGCCTCCCAGACCAACCTGCTGGCCCTCAACGCCGCCATTGAAGCGGCTCGTGCAGGGGAAGCAGGCCGTGGCTTTGCTGTGGTCGCTGATGAAGTGCGTAACCTCTCCCGCCTCTCCAGCGAAACCGCCCAGAAGATGACCGACAAGGTGGATACCATCAATACTGCTATCGGTCGCGCCTTCCAGATTGCCGAAAATGCTGCCGCACGGGATCACGCCTCGGCGCTCAATTCGGAGCAGACAATCGAACAGGTGCTGGCCCGTTTTCGCCATGCCACTGACAGCCTGGCGGAATCCGCCTCCCTGCTGCAAAACGAGAGCACCGATATCCATCGCGAAATCTCCAGCGTCATTGTCTCGCTGCAATTTCAAGACAGGGTCAGCCAGATCCTCAGCCACGTCAGACAAAACATGGAGAGCCTCTCCAGCCATCTGGTTGCTTCGGAGCAGAGCAGCAATGCGACAGGGCCAATCCAGATCGATGCCAATCGCTGGCTAGCAGAGATGGAGCTCTCATACGCCACCGACGAACAGCGCAATATTCACCATGGTCGCACCACCCGTTCTGTCAACGCGCAACCAAGCAGCGCCGACATCACATTTTTCTAGGAGAGAGATATGGGCAAAACGATCCTGATCGTGGATGACTCGGCAACGATTCGCCAAGTCGTGGGCATGACCCTCAAGGGAGCCGGTTATGAGGTCATGGAAGCCTCTGACGGCAAAGATGCGCTCAACAAACTAGATGGCAAGAAGATCAACCTGATCATCAGTGACGTCAACATGCCGAACATGGATGGCATCACCTTCGTCAAAGAGGCCAAAAAGCTGGCCAACTACAAATTTACCCCTGTCATCATGCTGACCACCGAGTCTCAGGACAGCAAGAAGCAGGAGGGACAAGCCGCAGGAGCCAAAGCCTGGGTGGTCAAACCCTTCCAGCCCGAACAGATGCTGGCCGCAGTCGCCAAGCTCATCATGCCGTGATCCGGAGCACATCATGCAACTACAGAGTGAGCTACTCGACAACAAGGTAGTGGTGACCATGCCGGACGAGATCACCATTTATACAGTCAGCGAGCTGAAAGATGCTCTCTCGCCCTTATTGCATCAGGGGAACGAACTGGAGCTGAATCTGGCGGCGGTATCCGAGATAGACAGCGCCGGGCTGCAACTGCTGCTGGCAGCGAAGAAGACCGCTCTGCAGCAGGGCACCTCCCTGGCGCTGGTCTGGCACAGCCATGTTGTGCTTGAACTGCTGGAACTCTGCCAGCTCTCGGCCTTTTTTGGCGACCCCACCCTCATCACCCATGGCGAACGGCCCTGAGCCACCATGACAAGGAGTCACCGTGAGCATCGATCTTGATCAGGCTTTACAAACCTATATCGCCGAGGCACGCGAGTTGCTTGAAGAGATGGAGTCAGCCCTTCTATCACTGGAATCTGACCCTGACAATAGCGAGCTGATTGGTGCCATCTTTCGTGCTGCTCATACCATCAAGGGGTCGGCTGGCCTCTTTGGTCTGCAACCCATCGTCGGGTTTACCCATATTGTCGAGGATCTGCTAGACCAGATCCGCAATCAGCAGCTCACAGTCACCTCTACTCTGATTAAGGATCTGCTGGAGAGCTGTGACCATATCCAGACGCTCATCAGTGTCGTTGCAGAACAGGGCAGCACGTTAAGCGATGGCGATGCCAACCAGGATGAACGGCTGAGGCTCGCTCTCACCCGTCATCAGTGCGTCCCCCATGCCACGCTGCCAGATACTGTACATACGCCGGAACCCAAGATCGAAAAAGAGGGAGGGATTACCAGCTCCGCCTCCCTGTGGCATATCTCCCTGCGTTTTGGCCCCGATGTGCTGCGCAATGGCATGGATCCGGCCGCATTTCTGCGCTATCTCGGCACCCTCGGAACTATATGCTCGGTGGAGACCATCCATCAGGCGTTACCGGATTGGGAGCAGTTCGATCCGGAGAATTGCTACCTCGGCTACGAGATAGACTTCGACTCGCAGGCAGACAAGGCGGCCATCAGCGATGTCTTTGAATTTGTCAGAGATGACTGCCAGATCACCATCTTGCCGCCCCACAGCAAGATCGCCGAGTTCATCAACCTGATCGAGTCACTGCCGGAAGATAGCGCCATGCTGGGGCAGTTGCTGGTCAACACCGGCGCCCTGACCGCAGAGGAGTTAGCAAGCGGTCTACAGACACAACAAGCGACCCCGGCAGAACAAGCGCCCAGACTCGGAGAAATCCTGATTGCGCAGGGTGCCGTCAACGAAGCCGTTGTCGATGCCGCCCTGAAAAAACAGAATCAGACCAAAGAGAGCAAGAGCAAAGAGGGCCGTTACGTCAGGGTGCATGCCGACAAGCTGGACGATCTGATCAATCTGGTCGGGGAGTTGGTAGTCGCCAGTTCAGGAGCCAATCTGCTGGCCCAACGCACCCGCGAAAGCCAGCTGCAGGAAGCCACCTCAGTCATTGCCATGCTGGTGGAAGAGATCCGCGACAGTGCACTGCGCCTGCGAATGGTGCCTATCGGCGATACCTTCAACCGCTTCCAGCGGGTGGTGCGCGATGTCAGTCAGGAACTGAACAAGGATATCACTCTGGTAATCTCCGGAGCCGAGACTGAACTGGACAAATCGGTGGTAGAGAAGATCGGCGATCCGCTGATGCATCTGGTCAGAAACTCGATGGATCATGGCATCGAATCGGCAGAGCAACGGCTGCTGGCAGGCAAACCCCCCCGTGGCACCCTGAATCTCAATGCCTATCACGACTCCAACAGTATCGTCATCGAAATTCGGGATGACGGCGCAGGTCTCAACAAAGCCAGGATCCAGCAAAAAGCCATCGAGCGCGGTCTGATCAGCCCAACCACCACGCTGACGGATCAGGAGATATACAACCTGATCTTCGAGCCGGGGTTCTCTACCGCCGAGGCGATAACCAACCTCTCCGGTCGCGGGGTGGGAATGGATGTCGTCAAACGCAACATCACTGCCCTGCGCGGCACGGTCGATCTGGACAGCATCCCGGGAAAAGGAACCCGTGTGCAGATCCGCCTGCCGCTCACCCTTGCCATCATCGACGGCTTCCTGGTGCGAGTCTGCGACACCCACTACGTCATTCCCCTCGATATGGTGATCGAGTGCGTTGAATTGACCCAGAGTGCACTGTCCGATACCCAGGGTCGCAATTACATCAATTTGCGTGGCGAGGTGCTGCCCTTTATCCGCCTGCAACACTACTTCGATACCAATGGCAGCAAAGGAAGGCGCGAGAACATTGTCGTAGTCAGCCATGCAGGCAAAAAATCCGGACTGGTGGTGGATGAACTGCTGGGAGAATTCCAGACCGTCATCAAACCGTTGGGGAAATTGTTCCAGCGCCTGCAGGGCATTAGTGGTTCAACCATTCTGGGGGGGGGAGAGGTCGCCCTGATCCTCGACATTCCTTCGCTGATCCAGCACGCAATCACTCAGGAATCCTGTCAGCTCAACAGGTTGACAGTGTCGCGCAACCTGCCTCAATCCAGCATCAACTGAGGGGACCATCATGTTAAAAAATTCCACCATCAAATTGCGTCTTATCGTACTGCTCTGCATGCTCTGCCTGCTGCTGCTGGCTGTTGGCAGCCTCGGGTTATACAACATGCAGAGCAGCAATACCGGGTTGCAGCGCGTTTACAACGACAGGGTGGTTCCCCTCAAGCAGCTGAAGACCATCTCCGACAGCTATGCCGTCTCGATCATCGACAACCTCAACAAGGCCAATGCGGGGCTGATCCCGGCAGAAGAGGCTTTGAAGCAGATACAACAGGCACAGCAGACAATCAAAAACGAGTGGCATCACTACCAGTCCACCACTCTCACACCAGATGAACAGCGTTTGTCAGCCGAGGCGACAACCCTGTTCAACGCGGCCGATACCGATATTGGCAAGCTGGAGAAATACCTCGCCACCCAGCACGGCATGATTACTGGCATGCTGAACACTTTTGACGGTGCCCTCTATGGCTCCATCGACCCGATAGGCAACAAAATCACCGAGCTGGTCAACCTGCAGCTCAATGTGGCCAAGTCGGAATATACCGCAGCGCAATCCTGGTATGACGTGATGCTGATAACCATGGCGGTGGTTATCGCGGTCGGCATCGCACTCGCAGCTTGGTTTGGCACCCTGCTAATCAAAAGCATCATCACCCCTATCGAACAGGCTCTGCGCGTGGCCAATAGTCTGGCCGATGGCAATCTGGATGTATCGATCCAGATAGAGTCCAACGATGAAGCGGGTCAGCTCTTGATGGCGATGGATAACATGGTCAAGAAACTGGGGGCCTTGATCACGGATATCGAGACCTTGGTCACTGCCGCTGTCGAACAGGGCGACTTCAGCCACAAGATTGCGCTGGAGGATCGTCAGGGCTACATCAAGCGGGTATCCGAGCTGCTGAATCGCCTCTCCCATGTGACAGATACCAGCCTGGAAGATGTGATGCGCATCGCCACCGCGCTCTCCAAGGGGGATCTGACCCAACGGATCGATGAGCCCTATCCAGGAATTTTTGGCCAGACCAAAGACGGCCTAAACCGGACCATCACTGCGCTGACCAATATCATCGAAGAGGTACGCAACGCCGCCGACAACCTGACCAATGCCTCCAATCAGGTGAGCAACACGGCGCAGGCATTGAGCCAGGCCACCAGCGAGCAAGCGGCCAGCGTTGAAGAGACCAGCGCCTCTATCGAGCAGATGAGCGCCAGCATCAATCAGAACACCGAGAACGCCAAGATCACCGACAGCATGGCCAGCAACTCGGTGCTGGAGGCCACCGAAGGGGGCCAATCCGTTCAACAGACGGTGACCGCCATGCAGCAAATCGCCAAGAAAGTCAGCATCATCGACGACATTGCCTACCAAACCAACCTGCTTGCCCTCAACGCCGCCATCGAGGCGGCTCGCGCCGGAGAGCATGGCAAAGGCTTCGCGGTGGTTGCTGCCGAGGTGAGAAAACTGGCAGAGCGCAGCCAGATCGCAGCACAAGAGATTGGTGAGCTCTCCTCCGACAGTGTCAGCAAGGCAGAGCGGGCTGGCAACCTGCTGGAGAGGATCGTCCCCTCCATTCGCAAAACCTCTGACCTGGTACAAGAGATCAATGCCGCCTCAGGTGAACAAGCCAGTGCAGCCAACCAGATCAGTCTGGCCATGAACCAGCTTAATCAGGTGACACAGCAGAATGCGGCCAGCAGCGAGGAGCTGGCGGCCACGGCCGAAGAGATGAGCTCACAAGCCAGCGAACTGCAGCAAACCATGGCCTTTTTTGCTCTGGAGAAAAGTGCGCAGCTCAACACCAGGCCCCATGAAACCAGCCACAAGGGCATGCCTCCCAGAGGCAGTTTCATCGCCCCCCCACAACGGGCCAGCCAGCCCAATCAACCATCATCCCATTCCATTGATGACGCGGATTTTGTCCGCTTTTAACCGGAGGCGACCATGCATACATCCACCGACATCACGGTGCCATCAGCGGCCGCTGACGAGAGCAGTGGCGATGCCCAGTACCTGACATTTCTGATCAACAACGAGATGTTCGCCATCAATATTCTGGGGGTCAAAGAGATCATCGAATACGGCAATATCACTCCGGTTCCGATGATGCCGGGTTTTATTCGCGGCGTAATCAACCTCAGAGGAGCGGTAGTGTCGGTCGTAGACTTGAATGCCCGCTTTGGCAATGCACCTTCGGTCATCACTCGCCGCAGTTGCATCGTCATTATTGAGGGGGTAGCCCCGCAGGGCGATGAACCTGTAGGTCAGGATATTGGCGTTGTGGTGGATTCCGTATCGGAAGTACTGGGTATCCCACCAGCAGATATCGAGCCCCCACCCAGTTTTGGTGCCCGCATCCGGGCCGATTTCATCAGCGGCATGGGCAAGGTCAACGGCAAATTCGTCATCCTCATCGATACCGGGAAAGTGTTGTCACTCGATGAGATGGCTCAACTCAACGAACTGGCCCAGCCACAGGCAAGGTTGCCACAAGGCAACCTGCAACCCTCCTGAACAGGCCTCCATACTCCACGACATGCAGCATAAGGAAACGCTCATGACCCAATCACTCTTAGGAAAACTCTTCGGAGACAATACCACCGAAGTGAGGCAGCGGACCCAGTTACTCGACGCAATCGGCCAGCTGCAACACGCAGTCTTGGTAGAGCAGGTTCCAGCACCACTCGATCTTTCCGGTATGGATAGCCCCTTGCGTGAAGTAGGACATGCCATCAACGAGGTGGTCACCTTGCTCAGTGACAAGCTGGAACAGAGCCGCAACGACATTAAAAAGAACCAGGTACTGCTCCATGAGAACCAATTGGTTCGCAAAGCCCTCGACTGCGCCAGTACCAACGTGATGATTGCCGATACCAACCTCGACATTATCTATATGAACGAGGCAGTGACCGGCATGCTCAATCAGGCTGAGACCGACATCAAGAAAGAGCTCTACAGCTTCAACGCCAATCAGCTGATGGGCGCCAACATCGACAGCTTTCATAAAAATCCCGGCCATCAGCGCGCCATGCTGGCCAAACTCAACAGCACCTACCGCACCCAGATACAGCTGGGGGGGCGCACCTTCTCCCTGATCGCCAATCCGGTCTTCAACGATACCGGAGAACGGTTGGGATCCGTGGTCGAATGGGCCGACAGAACCAAGGAGGTAATGATAGAGAAAGAGATGTCCGACATTGTGCAGGCCGTGATTAATGGCGAGCTGCACCGCAGGATGGAACTTGCTGGCAAGAGCGGCTTCTTTCAGGCGATGGGAGAAGGGATCAACCAGATTGCCGAAGTGATCGACAGCACCCTCAACGACGTAATCCGGGTCGTGCAATGTTTGGCAAAAGGTGATTTGACCCAACAGATTGAGGCGGACTACCCCGGTGTGTTTGGCACCACCAAGGATGCGCTCAACAAGACCATCGCTTCGCTCACCAACATCGTCACCGAAGTGCGCGGCGCCTCTGACAACCTCTCCAGTGCCGCCGAGCAGGTAAGCGCGACCGCCCAGTCGATCAGCCAATCTAGCAGTGAACAGGCCTCCAGCATGGAGGAGACCAGCGCCTCCATCGAACAGATGAGCGCCAGCATCAACCAGAATACCGACAATGCCCAGGTCACCGATGGCATGGCCAGCAAGGCAGCCAAAGAGGCCGTAGAGGGAGGAGAAGCGGTCAAACTGACTGTGGATGCCATGAAGCAGATCGCCAGACGGATTGGCATCATCGATGACATCGCCTACCAGACCAATCTATTGGCTCTAAACGCAGCTATCGAAGCGGCGCGGGCTGGCGATCACGGCAAAGGCTTTGCCGTAGTGGCGGCGGAGGTGCGCAAACTGGCCGAACGCAGCCAGGTGGCAGCACAGGAGATTGGCGAGCTAGCCTCCAGCAGTGTCGAGATGGCAGAAAAAGCCGGTCGCCTGCTCGATCAAATGGTGCCCTCCATCAACAAGACCTCGGACCTGGTGCAGGAGATCAGTGCCGCTTCGGTTGAGCAATCCACAGGTGTCAGCCAGATCAATCAGGCTATGAACCAGTTGAGTCAGGTTACCCAGCAGAACGCTTCTTGCAGCGAAGAGCTGGCTGCCACAGCAGAAGAGATGAGCAGCCAGGCTGAACAGCTGCAGCTGGCCATGGAGTTCTTTACCCTGGAGGCCCATGCCAAAGAAGGTAAAGCAGCCACCTCGCATCTTCACCCCAATACCCGAGGCCGCTTCATGAACGAGAGCAATGCCAACAGTCGGGAACGAGCCGCCACAGTCCAACGCCCCACGGGCGATGGCGATTTTGTCCGGTTCTAGTAACGGGAGAGGCGTTGCCTCTCCCGTCTCCGACCACACAGGTAGAGGGACTGTTTTTTGTATCAAACCCAGCTGCATGATGATGAGTTCTCCCGTTTCCAACGCTGGCTTCATCAAACGGCGGGGATAGAGCTGTCTCCAGCCAAGAAGGCGCTGGTAGCCAGCCGCCTGGCGAAACGCCTCTGCCACTATGAGCTCGATAGTTATGACGACTACTTCCAGCTCATCATGAACGATCGCAGCAGCGAACTGCAGTTGGCGCTCGATCTGCTGACCACCAACGAAACCTACTTTTTCAGGGAGCCCAAACACTTCGAGTTTCTGACGCGGGAGATAGTCTCAGCGCTCCCGCCCGAGCAACCACTGCGGGTCTGGAGCGCTGCCAGCTCATCCGGCGAGGAGCCCTACAGTCTGGCCATGACCCTCGCGGAAAAACGCAGCACCTTCAACTGGGAGATCCTGGCCTCCGATATCTCGTCCCGGGTGCTGGAACAGGCGATGAGCGGTCGCTACCCCATCGAGCGGGCGCAAAATATTCCACTGCCCTTTTTGATGAAATATTGCCTCAAGGGTGTGGGCCTGCAGGAGGGCATCTTCATCATCGATCGCAAGTTGCGGGACAAGGTGCAGTTCATGCAGATCAACCTCAATCAGGATCTGCCGGAAATCGGCATGTTTGACGTCATCTTCATCAGAAACGTGATGATCTACTTCAACAAGGAGACCAAAGGGCAAGTATTGCAGCGGCTGGTACCCAGACTCAAACCCGGTGGCTACCTGCTGGTGAGCCACGCCGAGAGCCTGCATGGCCTGCACCACGGCCTGCAGCTTGTCTCGCCTTCCATCTATCAGAAGAGATAAGTCATGACTCGGGAGGTGATCCTGCAACCGGGAGAGCTCTTTTTTGGCAAGGAGGATGTGGTGGTCAGAACCGTACTGGGCTCCTGTATTGCCATCACCTTGTGGCATCCGGAGCAGAAACAGGGAGGAATGTGTCACTACATGCTGCCAAGTCGGCGCAATCCCTCAACCAAGCTGGATGGGCGCTATGCCGATGAGGCCCTCGCCTTGCTGCTGCAAGCGGCCAGTCACTATCCCGCCCCTATCCATGAATATGAGGCCAAGTTGTTCGGGGGTGGCAACATGTTTACCGAGCCTCAATACGCACAGAGCGACAACAATGTCGCCGCCAAAAATATTCAGGCAGCCTGGCAGCTGACCCGACACCTTGGCCTTGATATCAAGGCTCATCATCTTGGCCATAGCGGCCACCGAAGCTTGCTCTTTGAGCTCAGCAACGGCAGTGTCTGGCTCCGCCATCATCGTCTGCCACATCAACGGGAGTCGCGAGAATGAAGCAGATCCGGGTCATGCTGGTGGATGATTCCGCCGTGGTCAGACAGGTATTGCAAGCGGTGTTGGAGCAGGAGCCTGATATCCGGGTGATCGCCACAGCATCGGATCCCCTGTTTGCCCAGGAAAAACTGAAGAAAGAGTGGCCTGATGTCATCGTGCTCGATGTGGAGATGCCCCGGATGGATGGCATCACCTTTCTCACCAAGATCATGGCAGAGCACCCCACCCCGGTGGTGATCTGCTCCTCCCTCACCGAAAAGGGGGCCGAGACCACCCTGCAGGCAATGGCTGCCGGTGCGGTGGACATCATCACCAAGCCGACCATGGGGATAAAAAGCTTTCTGCAAGAATCTGCCCACGACCTGGCCATGGCGGTACGTGCCGCGGCCCAAGCCAACCTCAAGCGCGTGGGCAAGCCCTCCTCTGTACCAGTCAGCACCAAGCTCAACGCAGATGCCATGCTGGCGCCCAACCAGCACGCCATGGCACAAACCACCGAGCGCCTCATCGCCATCGGCACCTCGACCGGCGGCACCCAGGCGCTGGAAGCCGTGCTGACTGCCTTGCCCCGGGTCAGCCCCGGCATTGTCATCGTGCAGCACATGCCGGAGAAATTTACCGCCATGTTTGCAGAACGCCTGAACGGGGTCTGCCAGATAGAAGTGCGGGAGGCGAGGAATAATGACCGGGTGATCCCGGGGCTGGCGCTGATTGCCCCCGGAGGCAAGCATATGCTGCTCAAACGCAGCGGTGCCTACTATCACGTCGAGGTGGTCGACGGGCCTCTTATCAACCGCCATCGCCCTTCGGTGGATGTGCTGTTTCGCTCCGTCGCCAAATATGCCGGCAAGAATGCCACCGGCATCATCATGACCGGCATGGGGGATGACGGTGCCCGGGGATTGCGCGAGATGCTGGATGCGGGTGCCAACACCTATGCCCAGGATGAGGCCTCCTGCGTGGTCTTCGGCATGCCCAAGGAGGCGATCAAGCTGGGAGCTGCCCGCCATGTGCTCCCCTTGCAAGAGATGCAATACGCCATCCTCGGCAAGTTAGTATCATGACGCACCGCTGTCAGGTAATCAAACAGCCGGGCGCTCATCGCTATCAGGTCGCTCGGTCTGAACGACCGGATATTCCCAATCTGCTGGTCCGTGAATTTGATGTCCAGCAACCCAATCAGGTGTGGTGTGGCGATATCACCTACGTCTGGGTAGGTGGTCGCTGGCATTATCTGGCAGCGGTTCTTGACCTGCACACCCGGCGG
>NZ_JBGLRC010000038.1:0-27975 GCF_041402345.1 Aeromonas sp. S11(2024)
ATTGAGCGAGGTAATGGTGTGGGGTGCAAGCTCCTGCTGAGCAACACGGCGCTGGCGCAGGGTTAACTGGGGAAAAAGGGACAACAGGTGTTGAAAGGCTGGGGTATCCATATTGGTAGACCTCAAGGTGATGGCCTACTTCAAGATTAGCCTTTCAACACGTAATTGGGACAGAGCCCTTTTTTTCCTGCTTGGCGCTCAAATTTATGGGTGATGCCGATTTTGGCCGGTTTCCTATGTATCCCCACATCATTGCGGGTGGGCAGCAAGCTGGTAATCATGGGCTGATTGAGGAACAATCGCGCCATTCTGGCGGCTGTATTGATGATGTTCCGCCCCGATTGAACTGATGGATCTTCTTATGCGATTGCCGAAACTCAAGCCCCTACCCTTAACGCCCGCCCTTTCCATGCTGCTGGCAGCGATCCTGCTCTGCGCGGCGCCGGCAGAGGCCAAACGCTACCCGCTGCCAGCTGCCGGGAGTCGCCTCATCGGTGAGCTGGAGGATTACATCATCCAGCAGAATGAACATCTGGAACTGGTTGGAAAAAATACGCAAATTGGATTTTTGGCGCTGCTTGAAGCAAATCCGGGTGTAGACCCCTATTTACCCAAGCCGGGAACCCGCTTGACGCTGCCCACCCAGATGCTGTTGCCTGATGTGCCGCGCGAGGGGATCGTCATCAATCTGCCCGAACTGCGCCTCTACTACTTCCCCAAAGGGAAGAAGGAGGTCATCGTGCTGCCCATCGGGATTGGTGATATCGGCCGCGAGACTCCGGAGATGACCACCACCGTCATCGAGAAAAATCCCAACCCGACCTGGGTACCCGGTCCCATGGTGCGCAAATCCTGGCTGGAGCAAAAAGGGATCACCCTGCCCGCCGTGGTGCCCCCCGGCCCGGAGAATCCCCTCGGCAAGTTCGCCATGCGCCTTGGTTATGGCAAACGCGACTACCTGATCCACGGCACCAACAAGGATTTTGGCGTTGGCCTGCGGGTAAGTGCAG
Source organism: Aeromonas sp. S11(2024) (assembly GCF_041402345.1). NCBI lineage: Bacteria > Pseudomonadati > Pseudomonadota > Gammaproteobacteria > Aeromonadales > Aeromonadaceae > Aeromonas > Aeromonas sp. S11(2024). Next base: position 1,011 of record NZ_JBGLRC010000038.1, read on the forward strand.
GCTGCATCCGGCTGCGACCTGACGATATCGAGGCCCTGTTCAAGATTGTGCCGATCGGCACGCCGGTGCGGGTCATTAATCAACCGGTCAAGGTAGCCATCGAACCGGATGGTCGCCGCTGGCTGGAGGTACACTCCCCGCTCTCCCGCACCGAAGAGGAGCTTGAAAATGGCGCCCCGCTGATGCTATCACCGGCCGTAGAAAGCTTTATCAGCGCACCTGATGTGATGCAGGATGAGGTGACGGCGGCGCTGGAGAGCAAAAATGGCCTGCCCCGCCCCATCAGCAGCCAACTTGTCAGTGGCTAAGTCACCAGCGCCCGAGTCACACCGGAGTCACCTTACCTCATGAAATTCCTGCCCCTCCTACTCCTGTTGGCCTGTCACTCCTTGTGGGCCAAAGACATTCTCTGGATAAACAATGGCGATCGTCTGACCGGCAACATCGAGGAGGTGACCGAACAGTCGGTGCGCATCGCCCTGCCCTACAGCGGCGCAGTCACCGTCCAGCGGGAGGCCATCAAACGCTGGCGCATCGATAAAGAGGACAAACCCAAGGCAACGGCAAAGAGTGGGCTCAAGCTGTTCGAGGATGACCAGGATGAACGCAACGCCTGGCTATGGACCGGCAGCGGCGATCTCAATGTCAAACTCAAACAGAATGACAAGCAGACCAACAACGTCAACCTCAAGTGGAAAAGCGAGCTGGCCAATCTGGACTGGCGTTACAGCTTCTCCGGTGAATATACCTATGAGACCGCTGACAACGTCACCGACAGCCATGATTATCAGCTCAACCCTACGCTGGACTACTTCTTCAACCAGCAGTGGTTCTTGCGTACCTCACTCGATGCCGAATATGACATGCTGGATAAAGATCGCTATCTCTACATGGACTATGGCTCGGGGCCTGGCTACCGCTTCTGGAACGACAAACGCCGCCGACTGGAGCTGATGGCCCAAGGGGGATTAAGCCGACTCTACTTCCGTGAAGATAGCGAGGTTCCCAAGATTTTTCTGGGTGAACGGGTCATTGACTACCCCTTCGCCGGTTTTAACTGGGATTATCGCCAACCTTTCTCCCTCTGGCAGGAGAAAATGGAGCTGTTCAGCCAGGGGCGCTATCTGAAATATCTGGCACAAGCCTCCCCCTATTTCACCCGTAATCAGGATCTGAAAGGCAGCATAGGATTGCGCTACTACTTCAACGACCATCTGCGCCTCTCCTGGTCGAGTGAGCTGGATTGGGAAGATGCTGACATCCTTGTCGACACAGGCAGCCCGGAACCCCGGGAGAGCGAATTAAGACACCTGCTCAGCCTTGGCGCCAGTTTCTGAGTCAACCATACCTGAATGATCGAATTGCCCTGAATGCTATATCGAGATTGTGCTTGTTGGCAGGTTAGCTCGCCTTTTTCAATCTGCTCGACCAACGCCAGTTTCAAAGTCAGCGAGTAATCGCGCTGTGTCCGTTTCACACCTTGTCCCATCGAGCTCTCGATTTATTGGGGGAAAAAGTGCAAACCATACTCAGGACGGGACACACGAACACTAAAAGCCTACCTCAGCCATGGCTGGCATGGCCGAATCTTCCTGCTCCCCGTCGGACTCACCGCGGGTGCAGTCGATGATGGAGCGCTTGGGGTTGTTGGGATCGCGCAAAAGCAGAGGGGCTGAGCCCTCGTCATGCTTCTGCTCGTCGCCAAACTCGCTGCCGTAGGCGTTGTGGGTCAAGCGGCGGGCATTGGCGATGGGGGTATCAACAAAGAGGGCGTGCACTTCAAAGCTGGAGGCCGGCACGATAAAACCGACCACCGGCAAGCCGTGCAGCTCCTCGTGCACCTTGTACCAGGCAAAGCCGTCGCTCACCTTGTAGGGGGTGTAGTTGGCCAGTTGTAGATTGGCGGGCCTGCCCGTCTCATCCACATAGAGATCGGTAAATTCACAGGTCGCCAGCCCCTGCCACATCCGCTCGAATGGCGTCGCACAGCCCATCAGTTGCAACCCGGCCAGCAGCACCAAGCCTCTCTTCCACATTCCCCGCCCCTTCTTGCAAAAATGAACCGGCGCTCAGTCAAACGCCCGCAGCCGCGTCACCAGCAGATCGATAAAGCCCGGACGATCCAGCCCCAACAATACCAGCGCATTGGCTGGCTTACCGGTCAGACCATAACGATCCACCACCGTCATCCCCACGGTATGCTCACCCCGGGTCTCGATATCGACCCGGCACTCGACCCCGTGGAACAGCTCGGGAGCCAGCAACCAGGCAATGGTACAGGGGTCGTGGAGCGGTGCACCAGCAAATCCCCACTTGGGATCCCGATGGTAGATCATGAAAAAGTCGAGCAGCTCGGCCACGCACTGGGCCACCGGATTGGTGATGGCGCGCACCCGCTCGATATCCTCATCCATCACTTGCGCCTCATGGGTCACATCAAGGCCACACATGGTAATTGGGATGCCCGACTTGAACACCATATTGGCAGCTTCCGGGTCCACATAAATATTGAATTCCGCGGCTGGGGTCCAGTTGCCGGCCCCTGCGGCGCCCCCCATCAGCACGATGCGGGCGATCTTGTCCTTTAGCTCCGGGTGAGCCGCCAGCAACAGGGCGATATTGGTGAGCGGGCCGGTCGGCACCAAGGTAACCGGCTCCGGGCTCTCTCGCAGACATTTGGCCATCAGCTCGATCCCCGTCATGGCCTGCGGCGCAAAGGCGGGATCCGGCAACTTGGGGCCATCGAGGCCCGATTCGCCATGGACGTTGTCGGCGATAATCAACTCGCGGGCCAGCGGTTTCGGCGCCCCGGCCGCCACCGGAATATCGTCCCGCCCCAGCAAGGTGAGGATGCGCAGGGCATTGTTGAGGGTCTTGTCCGGCGTCTGGTTGCCCGCACTGGTGGTTACCGCCAGCACCTTCAGTTCAGGGCTGGCCAGCGCCAGAATGAGGGCGATGGCGTCGTCGTGGCCGGGATCACAATCGAGAATAACGGGCAGTGCCATGGGATGAGTCCTTACAACATAACAGGGAGCCATACCTTAACAAGCAAGCTTCGGATGAACTCGGGAGGGGGTCACAAAACGGGGCCTTGTTGCTGACCAGAACGGTTTGCACTGCACATCGCAGCGGTCAAAGCGGCTCATTATCAAAAGGTTGCATGGCGTCATCCGTTCATTTTCCGAGGCTGCGCACCACCCATTCGCCCGGCCGCGCCGGTTCGGGTATGATCGCACCCCGTTTTCTGCCCGTGCCCCCTATGTCCGTTATCGTCGACACCTTTATCGCCCCGCCCTGCAATGCAGCCATCGAGATCTTGTTCGAAGATGAGAATCTGCTGCTCATCAACAAGCCGAGCGGCCTGCTGAGCCTCTCGGGCAAAAATCCGCAGAACCTCGACTCGGTTCACTATCGCCTGGTGCAGGATTACCCCGGCTGTACCCTGGTGCATCGCCTCGATTTTGGCACTTCTGGCATCATGGTGGTCGCCAGAAACAAGACCATCAATGCCCTGCTCTGCCAGCAGTTCAGCCAGCGGGCGGTGAGCAAGGCCTACAGCGCCCTGCTGTGCGGTCATCTGGCTAGTGATGAAGGGCTTATCGATGCCCCCATCGCCAAGGATCCGGCCCTCTTTCCGCTGATGAAGATCTGCGCCGCCAGCGGCAAACCCGCCCGCTCCCGCTATCAGGTGATTGAGCGGCTGGCGCAGCAGATACAGGGGCAGACCGTGCCTTTGACCCGGGTACGACTGGTGCCGGAAACCGGCCGCACCCATCAACTGCGCATCCACAGCCAGCTGCTGGGCCACCCCATCCTCGGCTGCGATCTCTATGGCGGACTGCTGCCCCCCGGCTGCGAACAGGCGCCGCGGCTGATGCTGCATGCCAGCGAGCTGGATTTTACTCATCCGGTGAGCGGAAATCCGATGCAGACCTGCTGCGCGCCTGCGTTTTAGAGGCAATGGGTAGAGGCCGTCAGTAGATAGCAATCAGCGCAAGTGCGACGGGATCGGTGAAAGGGGTGACGGGAGAGGAAAAGCAGTAAACAGCGGATAAAGATAGGGGCCGCGCTTTCGCAACGGCCCCCACCCCCCACTCTTTGTGGTGCTATCAGATCAGCTTGCGGGCAGCGCCCAGTACGATCTTGATGGCATCAGATTCGGTCTTCGCCATGGTCTCGGCGTTCGGGATCTCTTGCTGGGTACGGTTGACGATAACGCCAGCCACCATACCGGCACGCAGGCCCTGGCTGGAGCACATGGTCAGCAGGGTTGCAGACTCCATCTCATAGTTCAGCACGCCCATGGCTTGCCACTCTTTCATGGAACCCTGGAAACGGCTCACTACACGGCCGGATACGGTGTCGTAACGCTCCTGACCAGGGTAGAAGGTGTCAGAGGAAGCAGTCACACCGATGTGCAGCTTGGAGCCCATCTCTTTGGCTGTGTTCACCAGTGCGGTGGTGCAGTCGAAGTCGGCAACAGCCGGGAACTCCATCGGTGCGAAGTGCAAGCTGGCACCGTCGAGGCGCACGGAACCGGTGGTCACGATCACATCACCCACATTCAGGTGCGGCTGGATGGCGCCGGTGGTGCCGATGCGCAAGAAGGTGCGGATGCCCAGCTGGGCCAGCTCTTCTACCGCGATGGAGGTGGACGGGCCACCAATACCGGTAGAGCAGATGATCACGGCCTTGCCGTCCATCTCGCCGCGCCAGGTAGTGAATTCACGATGGCTGGCCAGGTGCACCGGGTTATCCAACAGCTCTGCGATACGCTTCACGCGCTCGGGGTCACCGGGGACGATCGCCAGGGTGGCGCCTTGCAGATCCGCTTTCTTCAAACCCAAGTGAAATACATCAGACATATTGGACTCCTGGTTGCCCCCTGCCAGCATGGTCAGGGCACAAGTTAAGATGATTCTTTATGATACTTTCAAGCCTTTACCCCCCTCTTCGGGGAGGCGCCAACTATGGTCGAAAGCGCTTTCCAATTCCTTGAAGCGCCTCACACTTCCACGCATTGACAGTGACAAACATTGCGCAAAACGTTTGCTAACTCAATGAAATAATTGACAAACGTTTTTCTGTCAATCGAGTCAGATGCAGGAAAGTCAAGCCTGGTTCAGCGCTTAATTAACGACTCGTGATCGACCCCGTAAAGTTGTAAACAAGATGCTTTTGTATCCCTTTCTAGATGGTAGCCTAGCTCTCAACTACCACTTAATGGCTAACTATAGGAAGTCCATCATGGCTACATTCAAATTCTATATTCCCGCAATCAACCTGATGGGTGCCGGCTGTCTGCAAGAGGCCGCCGCCGATATCAAGGGCTACGGCTATCGCAAGGCGCTGATCGTCACCGACAAAATTCTCAACCAGATCGGCGTGGTCGCCAAGCTCACCACCCTGTTGGCTGAACATGGCATTGAAAGCGCTGTTTTCGATGAGACCAAACCCAACCCCACCACCAGCAACGTTGAAGCGGGTCTGGCGATGATCAGGGCAAACGGCTGCGACTGTGTCATCTCGCTGGGTGGCGGCTCGCCCCACGACTGCGCCAAGGGCATCGCGCTGGTGGCCGCCAACAGTGGCAGCATCAAGGATTACGAAGGGGTGGATCGCTCCGCCAAGCCACAGTTGCCGCTTATCGCCATCAACACCACCGCCGGTACCGCCTCCGAGATGACCCGCTTCTGCATCATCACCGACGAAGCGCGCCACGTGAAAATGGCCATCATCGACAAGCACGTTACCCCGCTGATGTCGGTCAACGATCCCGAGCTGATGCTGGCCAAGCCAGCCGGTCTCACCGCCGCCACCGGTATGGATGCCCTGACCCACGCCATCGAGGCTTATGTCTCCACCATCGCCACTCCGGTGACCGATGCCAGCGCCGTGATGGCCATCGAGCTGATTGCCAAGTACCTGCGCACCGCCGTTCACCACGGCGATGACCTGCATGCCCGCGAGCAGATGGCCTACGCCCAGTTCCTGGCCGGCATGGCCTTCAACAATGCAAGCCTCGGCTACGTGCACGCCATGGCCCACCAGCTGGGCGGTTTCTATGACCTGCCCCACGGTGTCTGCAACGCCGTGCTGCTGCCCCACGTTCAGGCGTTCAACGCCCAGGTGAGCGCGGCTCGTCTGAAGGATGTCGCCCGCTACATGGGTGTAGATGTGAGCACCATGAACGACGAACAGGGCGCCGCCGCTGCCATTGCCGCCATCAAGCAGCTGGCGCTGGATGTGAAGATCCCGGCCGGTCTGGAGCAGCTCGGCGTCAAGGCCGATGACTTCGATACCCTGGCCAGCAACGCCCTGAAAGATGCCTGCGGCTTCACCAACCCGAAACAGGCGAGCCTCGAAGAGATCGTCGCCATCTTCCGCGCGGCGATGTAAAGGCCACCGGATTGCCAGAAAGGGTCGCAGTGCGGCCCTTTTTATTGGCTGATGGATCAATGGCTTTTTACTTCCGTGGAGGGAGTCGGTATGATTTGTCGAGCCAAAAAAGACTGTATGGATGATCTGAACTCGATATGCGGATGAAACACCTGATTGCCGCGGCTTTGACCGCCCTCACCCTCTCCGGTTGCAGCCTGGTCTATCGTATCGATATTCCCCAGGGCAACTATGTGGAACAAAAACAGGTCGACAAACTGCGCCAGGGGATGACCCGCGAGCAGGTCAGCTATGTGCTGGGGACCCCCATGCTGCGTGACGGCTTTGACCCCAACACCTGGTACTACCTCTATGAATTCCAGCCGGGCCACGGCGACAAGGAGCGCAAAGAGCTCACTGTCACCTTCGCCAACGACAGGCTGACCACAGTAACGGGTGACTTCCCGCTGCCAGCTGCCTTCAATACCCCGCTCTGATACCCCGCAAAACCGGCCTCGCGCCGGTTTTGTTTTATCCAGCCCCGCGTAATTCATCCTGCCCGACAACACTGAGTCATTTCTCCCCATTGCAGCTGCCCGCAAATTGCCTGATGCTGATGAGCAGCCACCGTGGCATCAACACCATCGAATGACACAGGGAGAATCCCCATGAGCCGGATCCTGATTGCCGGAGCCAGCGGCCTGATCGGTCGCGAACTGCTGCAGCAACTGCCTGCCGAACATGAACTGACCCTGCTCTGTCGCAAGCCGGGCAAGGAGGCACACCACTGGCTGCCGGTCAATTTTGATGATCTGGCCAGCGTCACCCTCTCCCGCCCGGTGGATATCGCCTTCTGTGCCCTCGGTACCACCCGCAAGGAAGCGGGCTCTGCCGAGGCGTTTCGCCGGGTCGATCTCGACTATGTGGTCGCCTTTGCCGAGCTGGCCCGCCGCCACGGTTGTCAACGGCTGATCGTGGTCTCGAGCATGGGGGCCAGCGCATCGTCCCCGGCTCTCTATCCGCGTACCAAGGGAGAGATGGAGCAGGCCCTGCTGGCCCAATCCTGGCCACGGCTCGCCATCGTGCGGCCCGCCATGCTGCTGGGGGATCGCCAGCCACCGCGCCTCTCCGAGCAGATTTTTCAGACCATCTACCCGCTGTTTCGGCCGCTGCTGGTGGGCAAGCTCGCACGCTGGCGCGCCATCGAGGCCCGTCAGGTGGCTCGCGCCATGATCGCCCTCTCGAAACTGCCCGCCGGGTGCGAAATTGTCGAAAACGAGCAACTGCTGGCCCTCTGAACCCGGCCTTCCCCACTGCTTAAGCTCTATGCAGCAAAAACGGCAGGGCAAGCCAATTGGCTTGCCCTTTGTTTATCTGTTGGCGAGGTACCCTGACCGACTCTTGCCATCACAGGCCACGCTCGGCTGTCAGGGCCACATCCGTCAACCGCGAATATGGTCGATAAAGGCGTCGATCTGCTCGCGAGTGCAGGCGGGGTTCATAAAGACTGCTTTTTCCCCGGCGATGTAGGAGTACTTGCCGCGGGCGTCGTAGTCGGAGTGGGCCACCGCCTCCACCCAGTTGGTGTAGAGCCCCACCTTGCCGCGCCCCTTGAACAGGCTGCGGTGGTAGTCGGTGTTACGCTGCAGCCGCGCCTTGTAGGCAGGGTCGCTGGAGCGGGCCAGCTCGAAGGCGAATTCGGCTTCCGGATCGCTCACCCACTCGGGGTTGTAGATCTTGAAGCCGACGCTCGGCCCCTGATTCTCCTGCGCCACCAGCTTGACGTTGCCAAGCTGACTCAGGCGATAGCGGAAGTAGTTGGCATTTTGCAGGCAGTGGGCCAGCACGGTGCGATACCCCTCCACCCCCATATAGTTGAGCGCCGCATAGGCACCGAACAGGCCGCTCGCGCCGCGGGAGCACTCGATGGTGGATTGCAGGTGGGTCTGGCCCTGAATGTCCCGCTCGAAGTAGGAGAAGTTCTCAGGGTCATTCTCCATCGCTTTGAGATCATCCTGCTCCTTGATCATCACCAGACTGGAGGTGTAGGGCACATACCCCCACTTCTGGAAGTCGACGGTAAAGGAGTCGGCATATTTCAGCTCGGCAAAGCGCGCCACGTTGCGCTCGATCCCCGCCAGGGTGGCGCTGTTGATGGCGAGCGGGTTGGCGGCAAAGTCGTAACCCAGGAAGAAGATCATCGACCAGCCGATGGCGGCATCGACGTGGATATGGGGCTTGACCGCCACCTCGAACTGCTCGCAGAGGCGATTGCGCAGCTCGAACACGGGTTTCACCTGATCCACCCCGAAGGTGTCGGTGGTGCCCATGGTGAGCATGATGGTGGGCACCACGTGTTTCAGGGCAAAACAGGCGGTCAGGGTCCGCTCGAGGTGGTCGAGATCGATGTCGTTGTTCTCGCCGACCTGAATCCGGATGGTCTTGTTCTCGATATCGACCCCGAGCAGGGAGAGGTTGGTGATATTGGAGTAGTGACCGCCCTGGGAGTTGATGATGCGGTAATCCTGATAGTGGCCGAGCCCCTTGTGCTTGGCCTCCGGCAAGGTTTTGCGAATGCCGAGCAAGTAGCCATAGAGGTTACAGAAGGTCCCTCCCTGGGTGAAGATGCCGGTGGCCCGCTCGGGGTCATAGCCTGCCAGCAGCGCAATCTGGCGCACCACCTTCTTCTCCAGCTCCTCGGCCACTCCGGCGTATTCGGAGTAGACCAGATTGGGGTTGGCCAGAATGCCCAGCTGGGCGCCGTAGATGGCGGGATCCGCTGACATAGTGATGACGTTCTCGACGCTGGAGGGGTTCTCCCAATCCTTCGATAGAGCGGCGGCAAACAGCAGCTCGGCCATCGGCTCGCCCGGGGTGCGCATGGTGGCGGGCACCGGCATGGTCTCGCAGAGATCGGCCAGGCGGGCGCGGCCATCAGGCCAGGCATTCAAACGGGCATCGGGAGCCAGGCCACGGGCCCGAAATTCGTTGAGGGTGGCAAATCCGGGTTCGCGAAAAACGGGCCAGAGATCGGGATTGCGCGAGAAAAAGTTGGCTTTGACGGTGGCGAAACGGGCGGAGAAATCGGGATGGACGGCATTGACGCTTTCGTCTTGCAGATAAACTAAGTCACTCATTTTTATACCATTAGTACAGCAAATGTGCGGCCGTTATACCCCTGTACCAGCGGGGCCGACAGTGACAATATCTAATGGCCTACCCTACTTTTTGTCATGTATCAGCCATCACAAGGGCTGGCAAAAAGGCGCCTTTGAGGCGCCTCTTTATATTTCGTGATCTTGCTCCCATCCTGGCTGACAGCGCCCTCACTACCAGACCACCATCAGCGCAGCGTCCACCTCAACGCAGGGAGGCCAACAGCCACTCGGCAAACTCCGCCAGCTCGCTCTGCTGCTGCGGGAAGGCCGCCAGCCAGGGCTGCAGGCGCGCGGCAACAGCGTCCGGCCGATAGCCGCAACCCGCCAGTTCGGCCGCCAGCAGATCAAACGGGGCCGGCTCCAGAGTATCGCTAAAGAGCTGCGCCCGGGTGATGACCCCTTTCTCCACATCAAAGTGCAGCTCCACCCCGCCCCAGCTGAACCGCTCCTCCAGCAGATGACTGAACGCCGGGGCATGGCCATAGTTCCACTCCCAGCTGCGCTGGCGGGCGAAGGTCTCGGCAAAGCCCGGCAGATCCGGCATCTGCTCCGGGGAGATATGCTCGGGCTCAACTCGCGCGCCGTAATGGTGGAAGAAGGCCTCCTGCAGCGCCTCGCTCACCTGTTGATGGTCGATCCCCGGCAGCAGTTCGCACAGATTGGCCACCCGGCTGCGCACCGAGGTGATCCCCTTGGCCGCCAGCTTCTTGGGGTCGGGGTTGAGATAGTTGGCAAGGCGGCCGAGATCGGCATCCAGCAGCAGGGTGCCGTGGTGAAAACCGCGATCCAGAGTCTCCCGATAGGCCGACCCCGATACCTTGCGCTCCCCGTCCGGGGTGGCCACCAGCAGATCGTTGCGACCAGAGGCAAACGCCTCGATCCCCAATCGCTTGAGCCCGTCCAGCACGATGGCGGTGGAGACGCTCTTGTCATACTCCGGCTTGCCCGCCATGAAGGTGAAGCAGCTGTTGCCAAGGTCGTGGAACACGGCGCCGCCACCGCTGCTGCGACGCGCCAGGGTCACCCCGTCCTCTTCCATGCGGCGGGTATTGCACTCCTTCCACGGGTTCTGGGCACGGCCAATCACCACGGTATTGGCATTGCGCCAGAGGAACAGCACCCGCTGGCCGGGGTCCATCTGGCGGAAGATGCACTCCTCGACGGCCAGATTGAACAGGGGATCGTGAGAGTCGGAGACAAGCAGACGCAAGCGGGACATAAAAAGACCTTATCCGGAACTGGGGGCAGCATGATAACACTGACGGGGTACCATCACTGAGCTGTCGCACATTAACCGGTGCGCAGCAGCCGCGACACATTTGCGTCACACCTGACCGCCCCATAAAAGTATCTATTGATATAACGACACAGCTTGACGTGCAACCACGAAAAAAATGCAGTCAAGCCACAATGACAACGATAAAAACGGGAAAAAGTGGCTAGAATGCGACCACTTCGATAGGCCATATGACTCTCTTATTGGTCACATAACTTGCAAAAAAACGGCATGTATCCATCCCGTGTGATGAACGACACAAAAATGACTTTCCAACCCCCCTATACCCTATTGCAAACGCCTTTTCTCCCCTTGCAGGTGACACAAAATTGCTTGAATCTAGCCTAGACATCGCTCCCGAGAGAAACGTTGTATGACGGAGAACGCAGCCCCCCGCCAGCCCCTCAGCTGGTTTATGCCAATGCTGGTCGGTATGGTCATCGCGACCCTGACCTCTTCCCCCGTGCGAGCCGGCGAGCAGGTCATCGTCCAGTTGCCGTGGCAACACCAGTTCCAGTTTGCCGGTTACTACGCGGCTATCGCCAAAGGATTTTATCGGGAGGCCGGTCTGCATGTCACCCTGCGCGAAGCGGACTCCCGCACCGATGTGGTCAGCGAGGTGATCTCGGGAAAGGCCCAGTTTGGCATCAGCGGCAGTGATCTGCTGCTGGATCGGGCTGCCGGTCGTCCGGTGGTGGTGCTCGCCGCCCTGCTGCAGCACTCGCCGCTGGTTCTGCTCACGCTGGATCGGCCAGATATTCGCAACCCGGCCGATCTGGCCAACAAGCGACTGATGCTGGAGCCGGGCTCCAACGAGCTGCTGACCTACCTTTCCCACCATACCCGCAGCCGCGACTGGGTCACCCTTCCCTACAAACAGGGGATAGAGGCACTGCTGGCGGGCAAGGTGGATGCCATCAGCGCCTACAGCACTACCGAACCCTTCTATCTGCAGCAAAGAGGCATCCCCTATCGGGTCTTCAGTCCGCGCACCATCGACTTCGACTTCTACGGCGACAACCTGTTTACCTCCGAGCGGGAGCTGATCACCCGACAGGATCGGGTCTACGCCTTCCAGCAGGCCAGCCTCAAGGGGTGGCGCTATGCGATGGACCACCCCGAAGAGATGATCAACCTCATCATGGAGCAGTACCCGACCGGGGCTGGCCGTGAACAGCTGGAGTTCGAGGCTCGCGAAACCAGAGAGCTGATGCAGCCCGACCTTATCGAACCTGGCTACATGCAGCAGGAGCGCTGGCTGCAGATCGCCAAAACCTATCTGGAGGCGGGCATGCTCACGGTATTGCCCAACCTCGACCGCTTTATCTACGACCCGGCGCAGGAGCGGCTGCGCCAGCAACGGCAACTGCTCGACAAGAGCGTGGCGGTGGCCATGCTCATCACCTTTACCCTGATGACCCTACTCGGCATCTTCTTGCACCTCTATCTGCGCCTGCGCGAGGAGGCGCGGGATCGCCAGCGGCTGACCCGTGAACTGGCCCAGAGCGAGCAACACTACCGCTTCGTGGCGGAGAACAGTGCCGATGTGATCTGGACCATGGATGCCGCCAGCTTGCGCTTTCGCTACGTCAGCCCGGCCATCGCCCCCCTGAGCGGCTACGAGGCCCCCGAGCTGTTTGCCCTGCCCCTCAAACAGCTGCTGCCGGATGCCTCAAGGCAACTGCTGCGCGAGGAGATCTCTGCCACCCTGGAGGCCTGGCAGCGGGGAGAACATGACCAGACCCGCCGGGTCATTCGCACCCAGCTGCGCCACAAGGATGGCCATCTGGTGGCGACCGAGACCATCACCACCCTCCATGGCAACCACAATGCCCAGCCGGAGGCGATCCTCGGGGTCACCCGGGATATCACCGAGCGGGCAGCGCGGGAGGAGATGATGCGCCGCCTCGCCTTCTACGATCCCCTCACCGGGCTGCCCAATCGCCGCTTGCTGCAGCAACGGCTCAAGGAGCTGATGGAGCAGGAGACGCCCCGTCCGCTGGCGCTGATGTTTATCGATCTCGATCACTTCAAGCCGATCAACGACACCTTCGGCCATGAAACCGGGGATATTCTGCTCAATATGGTGGCCGAGCGGATGAGCCACTGCGTGCGCAAACAGGATCTGGTGGCACGGCTGGGGGGCGACGAGTTCGTTATCTTGCTGCCGGAGAGTGGCGACGAAGTGCTGGCGGTGGCCGACAAACTGCACCAGCAGCTGCGTCATCCGTTCCAGCTGGAGGGGCAGGAGTTGCTCATCTCCAGCAGTATCGGGCTGGCGCTCTATCCCGAACACGGGGAGGATGCCAAAACCCTGATGCACCACGCCGATCAGGCCATGTATCAGGCGAAGAATCGCGGCCGCGGCCGGGTCTGCCTCTATACCGAAGGTCTTGATCCCGAGCAGGGTGCGCTGCTGTGGCAACCCGGCCACGAGTGCGGTCACCCCCGTATCGATGCCGAGCATCGCCAGCTCTTCGTATTGACCAACCGGCTGCTGGAGCGGATGAAAGATCAGCACGAGGATCCGGCCCCGTTTCTGGAGAGTCTGGAGAGCCTGTTCGACATGGCCCGCCATCACTTCGCCTTTGAAGAGCAGATGCTGGCGGAGATCGACTACGAGGAACTCGTCAGCCACCGTCAGGATCACCAGCGCCTGCTCAACAAGGCAGGCCAGCTGCTGCACGCCGCCAAAGCGGGGACACTGGGCAACGACGAGCTGCTCAACTTCATCATTCAGGAGCTGGTAGTCGGCCACATGAGTCAGGCGGATCGCCGCTACTTCCCCCTGTTCAGATCTGAGCGCAGCCTGCCGGTTGCGGAGGTGGTCACCTAGTCCCCCCTGTTCAAACCCGAGCGTAACGCTCCTCTTTCGGAAGGGGAGACCTAGTCACCCCGCAGGGCAACTACTGGGTCGAGACGCACTGCCCGCAGCGCAGGAGCGACCCCGGCCAGCAGGCCAACCAGGGCGCTGCAACCGAGCGCCAGCAGCAGATAGAGAGGATGGAGGGTAAGCGGCAAGCCGGCCGCCAGCAGGGTGAGCAGCAGTTTTAGCCCGCCGAGCAGGGCCAGCCCCATGGCTCCGCCCAGCAGCGCCAGCACTACGGCTTCGAGCAGGAACAGCAATAGAATGCGCCGCCGTGGGCAGCCCAGCGCCATCAGCAAGCCCACTTCGGGGATCCGCTCCTGCTGGGCGATGCTCATGATACTGAAGATGCCGACCGCCCCGATCAGCAGCGAGATAATGCCGAGCCCGCCAACCGCCAGCTTGATGATGGAGAGGATCTTGTCGAGGCTGGTCAGCATATCCTGCTGGGAGGTGAGGGTGAAATCCTCGGCGCCGTGGCGGGCGATCAGCACCCGCCTGATCTGGGCGGTGACCTCGGCCTCCGCCTGCCCGGCGCGATAGATGACGTCGATCTCCTGCAGCCCCTCCTTGTTGAACAGCGCCTGGGCGTGGGCGGCGGGCAGATAGATCATGTCGTCCAGATCAAAGCCGAGAAATTGCCCTTTGGGCGCCAGCACCCCGGCCACCCGAAAACGGCGATCACCGGCGCGCAGCAGACTCCCAGGCGCATCGCCACTAGGAAACAGCTCAGCCGCCACCTTGGCACCCAGCACCGCATAGGCGCGGGGCATGGCACTGTCATCCGCAGGCAGAAAACGCCCCTGCACCAGGGTGAGTCGCCAGCCGGAGAGCGCCGCCGGACCTGTGCCCAAAATGGCGGTGCTGCGAGTCAATCCGCGGCTGCGCACCTCCCCCTGCCCCTGCACCACAGGGAGCGCCGCCTCTACCCCTGCCAATCTGGCGAGGGCATCGGCATCCTCCAGCAGCAGGGGACGGCTGCTGGAGAGGATGCCGGGCGGGCCGCCTGCGGTTTCGGTCTTGCCCGGGGTCACGGCGATCAGCCGGGAGCCAAATTGGGAGAAGCTGTCGAGCAGATAGAGCCTGAGCCCCTCGCCGATGCCGGTGAGCAGGGTCACCGAGGCGATCCCGATGGCAATGCCGAGCGCCGACAGCAGGCTACGACTGCGCCCCGCCAACAAAGCGCGCCAGAGCCAGAAAAGCAGATCAGCGGCACGCATCAGCCACCGCTCCACTGCCCGCTGCGCAGGCTGCTGACCGGATCTTGCCGAGCCGCACGGGAGGCGGGCAGCCAGCTAAAAAACAGCCCGGTCAGCAGGGCCGCCGGTATGGTGCAGAAAGTAGCGAGCAGAGGGACCGCCGCCGGAAATCCGGGCCAAATCACTCCGGCGAGGGCCACCAGGGCATAGCCCAACACAGTGCCAAACAGCGCGCCACTGCCGCTCAGCAGCAGCGCCTCCCACAAAAACAGCTGGCGGATCTGGCGACTGTCGGCCCCCAGCGCCTTGAGCAGGCCGATCTCGCCAGTGCGCTGGCGGGTGCTGATCAGCGCCAGATTCATCATCATGATGCCGGAGACCAGCAGGCTGATGGCGCCGATACCGGCAACGGCCAGGGTGAGAGTCGAGAGAATGGTAGAGAAGGTGGCCAGCATGGCGTCGCGGCGCACCACTGTCACATCGAGCACCCCGTGGCGCGATTGCATCAGCTGATCCAGTCGCTTGACCAGCGGGGGCACGGCTTGCCCCGCCAGCGGCTGGATCAACAGCCGAAACAGCCCCTCGGTGTTGAACAGCCGCATGGCGCTACCCACCGGGATCAGCGCCGCCTCGGCCATATCCATCCCCAGATTGCTGCTCTGGCTGGTGAAGACCCCCACCACCCGAAAGCGGCGATTGTCAAAACGCAGCCACTGTCCGACCGGATCGACCTGACCGAACAGCTCACGGGCCACCTTGGCCCCGAGCAGGACGGCCGGCCTGTCCTCTGCGGCATCCCCCGGCAGCCAGCGGCCGGAGAGCAGCTCCAGCCCGTGGGTATCGCGCAGCCCGTTGCTGCTGCCAAGCAGCATGGTCTGACGCAACCGCGCCCCCTGTTTGGCCTCGGCAAAGCCCATCACCAGCGGCACCAGCCGCACGTTTGGCTGGTGCTGGCCAAGGTAGTGCATGTCATCGAGGGTGATCTGCCGCAGACTGTTGCCGGTGACCGGCGGCAGCCCGCCGGTGGTCTCCTTGCGGCCCGGGAACATCACCAGCAGATCCTTGCCAAGGGAACTGAACTGGTCGGCCACATAGCGCCTCGCCCCCTCCCCCAGCGCGGTGAGCAGCAGCACCGAGGTGACGCTCAGACTCACCGCCAGGATCAAGACCAGCGCCCGTGAACGCTGACGCAACAAGGCCACGGCGGCAAAGCGGATCACATCGGGGCGCCGCATTCAGCCCCCGCCGCTATTAGTGCTATCAATGCTGTCGGTGCTGATGCGGCCATCGTTCATCAGGATCCGCCTGCCCGCCCGTTCCCCGAGGCGCGGATCGTGGGTCACCACCACCAGCGTGATCCTCTGCTCCCGGTTGAGCTCCTCCAGCAGGGTAATCACCTCCTCCCCGGAGCGGGAGTCGAGATTGCCGGTGGGCTCGTCGGCCAGGATCAGCCGCGGCGCCATTGCCATGGCCCGGGCGATGGCTACCCGCTGACGCTGACCGCCGGAGAGCTCGGCAGGGCGGTGTCCGGCCCGGTTCTCCAGCCCCAGATCCCCCAGCAACTGCTGGCTTCGGCGATGGCGCTCGGCGGGGGCGATCCCGCACAGCATCAGCGGCAGCTCGACGTTTTCACGGGCGGTGAGGCGGGAGATGAGGTGAAACGACTGGAACACAAAACCGATGCGATGGCCGCGCAGCTGGGCCAACGCAGGTTCTGACAGGGTGGCGGTATCCTCCCCTCCCAGCCAGTAGCGCCCCTCATCGGGCCGATCCAGCAGCCCCAGCACATTGAGCAGGGTCGATTTGCCGGAGCCCGAGGGGCCCATCACCGCCAGATACTCCCCCTCGGCAACTCGCAGAGAGACGCGATCGAGGGCAGCCACTTCGCTCCCCCCCAGAGTGAAACGACGGCTGACGGCATCAAGGCGAATGAGATCACTCATCCGTTTGTTCCCTGGCGGCGCTGAAAGGGCCCTCCCCGACAATCTGTCCGGGCTGGGCTGCCAGCCGATCACCGGCAGCGAGCCCCTCGGCCACCTCAATCCAGTTCCAGTTCTCCACGCCCCAACGGGGCACCACCCGCACCAGCGTATCCCCTTCCAGCCGCAGCACGCTGCCATCGTCGGCCCGGCTGCTGGCCGCTACCCGCAGCACATCGGTGGCGCGGGTCACCTCGACCTCGAGGTCAGCACTGTAGCCGATAAGCAGGGGGAGATCGGTGGGCAGGGCCGTGAGCGCCGCCTCCACCTCGACGGTGCGGGCCTGCTTCTCCAACTCCTTCACATAGGGGGCGATACGGGTGACGGTGGCGGCAAAATCGCGCCCGGGCATGGCATCGAGCAGCACCCGAGCCTGCTGGCCCACCTTGAGGCGGGCGGCATCCACCTCATCGATGGGGGCTGAGACATAGAGGCAGCGATCGTCGATGAGATCGATAACCGGAGGCATGGCGACTCCGGGCGGTGAGGGAGTCATGTATTCGCCCAGCTTGCTGTTGACCTCCGCCACCACTCCGGCAAACGGCGCCAGCAGGCGGCGCTCGCTCAAGCGGGCCTCCACCAGGGCGACCTGCGCCTCGTCGACCCGCTCCTGCTGACGGGATGCCTGACAGACATAGCGGCGGGTATCGGCCAGATTCTGGGCCTGCTCGGCGAGGGTGCGGGAGGTGAGGTTTTTGGCCAGCAAGGTGGCCAGCCGGTTGGCCTCCCGCTCGTAGTAGGCCGCCTCGCTGCAACGCTCCTCGCGCTGGGTCTTGCCGAGCGCCTGCTGGGCGCGGGCCCGGGCGAGATCGGCGTGAATATCGTCACTCCAGAGGGTCAACAGCAGATCTCCCCGGGCTACCCGCTCCCCGGCCTTGACGGCGATCTGCTCCACCACGCCGCCACCGGGCAGACTGAGTCCGGCCCGCTGACACGACTTGATGGTGCCAGCCCGGGTGTTGACCACGGTGACCAGCACATCCCCCCGCCCGACCTCTGCCAGCCTGATCGGCGTCGGCTGCGGTCGCCACCACCATGCCACAGCCGCAACCGCTACCACGGCGCCACTTCCCCACCACAACCAACCTCTCTTCATCGCGCATCCTTTCGCTAGTGACTCCCGTCATGAGCGTCGGGAGAGCAGGGCATAATAGAGCAAGGGTATCACCACCAGGGTGAGCAAAGTGGAGACCAGGATCCCGAAAATCAGGCTGATGGCCAGTCCGTTGAAGATGGGATCATCGAGGATAAACAGAGCCCCGATCATCGCCGCCAGCGCCGTCAGCATGATGGGTTTGGCCCGCACCTGCGCTGCTTCGATCACCGCCTGCTCGAACGCCACTCCGGCGCTGCGCTGCTGCTCGATAAAGTCCACCAGCAGGATGCTATTGCGTACGATGATCCCGGCCAGGGCGATCATCCCGATCATCGAGGTGGCGGTAAACTGGGCTCCCAGCAGGGCGTGGCCCGGCATCACCCCTATGATGGTGAGCGGAATAGGAGCCATGATGATGAGTGGCACCAGATAGGAGCGGAACTGGGCCACCACCAGCAGATAGATGAGGATCATCCCCACCCCGTAGGCGATGCCCATATCGCGGAAGGTCTCGTAGGTGATCTTCCACTCCCCGTCCCACAACAGCGCCACCTCCCCCAGCTTGTCGGGCTGCTGCACGTAATACTGGGGCAGATCGATGTCGGCACCGGCGGCAAACATGCCGTAGAGCGGGCTGTCGGTATGGCCACCCATGTCGGCTACCACCATCACCATGGGCTGCATGTTCTTGTGCATGATATAGCTGGGGGCCACCTCATCACGGCGACTCATCAGCTCGGAGACCCGCACCAACTGGCCGCTCTGGCTGCGCACCTTGAGGGCCAGTACGCCCGCCAGATCCCGTTTGTCACCGGGAGCCAGTTCGATGCGGATCGGCACCGGATACTTGGCGCCGTGACCCTGCAGCCAGCTGGCATCCTGATAACCCACCCCGCCATTGAGGGTGTTCACCAGATTCCCGAGATCGACCCCGAGCAGGGCCGCCTTGCTGCGATCCACCACCAGCCGCCACTTGGGCTGCGGGTCGGTCAGATAGATATCCACATCCACCAGATCCGCCGTGGCCACAAAACGGGCCTGTACGGCGCGCGCCGCCGCTTCACGGGCGGCCTGAGTCGGGCCATAGATCTCGGCAACGATGGGGGACCAGACCGGCGGGCCGGGCGGCACCTCAACGACTTTCAGGTTGCCCCCTGCCGCACTGGCGATGGCCTGCAGCGGCTCCCGAACCGACTGGGCAATCTGGTGACTGCTGCGATCCCGTTCATGCTTGTCCACCAGATTGACCTGAATATCCCCCACGTTGGCGCCGCTGCGGATAAAGTAATGGCGCACCAGCCCGTTGAAATTGATGGGGGCGGCGGTGCCGGCGTAGATCTGGTAATCCTTCACCTCAGGCACCTTGGCAAGCTCTCGTCCGACCGCCAGCAGGGTGCGCTCGGTCTGTTCCAGGGTCGCCCCCTCCGGCATATCGAGCACCAGCTGAAATTCCGACTTGTTGTCAAAGGGAAGCATCTTGAGCACCACCCACTGCACCACCGGCATGGCGGTGGCGGCCCCGACCAGCAGCAACACCACCAGCCAGAGTTTGCGTCTGGCGCGCTTGGCGCCATCACCAATCAGGAAAGGGGTCATCAGCCGGTGAAAAAGACCAGCCTTGGCCTCGCCGTGGGTACCGTGCACCGAATCCTTGAGCAAATGGCTCGCCAGCCAGGGGGAGAAGATGAAGGCAACCAGCAGGGAGATAAGCATCCCCATGCTAGCATTGATGGGGATGGGGCTCATGTAAGGGCCCATCAGGCCACTGACAAAGGCCATCGGCAGCAGGGCCGCAATGACGGTCAGGGTCGCCAGTATGGTCGGCCCCCCCACCTCGTCCACCGCCCCCGGTATCAGATCCTTGAGCGCCCCCTTGCCCAAACCGCGATGGCGGTGGATGTTCTCCACCACGACTATGGCGTCATCCACCAGAATGCCGATGGAGAAGATCAGCGCAAACAGTGACACCCGGTTGAGGGTAAAGCCCCACGCCCAGCTGGCAAATAGGGTCAGTGCCAGGGTGATGACGATGGCAACGCCCACCACCAGCGCCTCTCGCCAACCCATGCTCACCAGCACCAGCAGCACCACCGCCGTGGTGGCAAAAATCAGCTTGCCGATCAGGGTGTTGGATTTGGTCTCGGCGGTGACGCCGTAGTCCCGGGTCACCGTCACCTCGACCCCGGCAGGGATGAACCGGTTCTGCAAACTCTCGACCCACGCCTCCACCCGCTTGGCCACATCGACCGCGTTCTGGCCCGGCTGCTTGCCGATGGCCAGGGTCACCGCCGGATAACTGGCCTGCCCCAGCCCCATCCAGCTGCGTTTGGTCGGAGTCTCCTGACCCAGAGAGACCCTGGCCACATCCCCCAGATAGACCGGCTTGCCGTCGTGCAGCCCCACCACCAGCTCTCTAGCCTCCTGCTCACTTTGCAGGAACTGCCCCACCTGCACCTTGATCTCACTGTTGTCCTGCTCGATAGCCTGTGTCGTGCCTACCTGATTGGCGGCCGCCAGTCGCTGGCTCAGATCGCCCCAGCTGATGCCGTGGGCGCTAAGGGCCACCGGATCCGGCATCACCCGCAACACGGCACTCTGGCTGCCCAGCGTGTAAATATCGCGGGTACCGGGAATGCGCTTGAGTTCGGTCTCCAGCTCATGGGCGACCCGGGTCAGCTCGGGTGCCCCCAGTTGCTTGCTCCCCTCTTTACTCCATAAGGTCAGACTGACGATGGGGACATCATCGATCCCCCGGGGTTTCACCAGCGGCTGACCGACTCCAATCCCCTGTGGCAGCCAATCGCGGTTGGAGTCGAGCTGGTTGTTGAGATCGACGATGGCCTGCTCGCGGCTCACCCCTACCTTGAACACCACCACCAACAGGGCACCATCGGGTTGGGAAAAAGAGTAGAGGGTATCAATGCCCTTTATCTGGGAGACCACCTGCTCGGCTGGGGTGGTAACGAGAGAGGCCACTTCAGCCGGGCTGGCTCCCGGGAAGGGAATATAGACATCGGCGAAGGTGACATCGATCTGCGGCTCCTCCTCCTTGGGGGTCACCAGCACTGCAAACAGACCGAGCAACAGCCCCACCAGCGCCAGCAGCGGGGTGATGGCCGAGCCCTGAAACAGCGCAGCCAGCCGACCGGCAGGCCCCAGCCTCTCCTTGTTGCCGTTCAGCTCGCTACTCATGGGCCACCTCCTGCTGCTGCGCCCAGGCATCAAGGGCCAGCTTGTCACCCGCTTGCAACCCGGCCAGGATCTCGCACTGTCCCTCGACGCAATGGCCGACCCGCACCGGCGTCAGGACCCAGCCAGCGGGCTGCTGCAGATAGACGCCATTGAACTCCCCTTGCCGCAGCAGGGCGCGATCCGGCACCTGCAACACCTGACGCTCACCCTGCTTGAGCTGCACCTTGAGCCACATGCCGGGCAATACCCCGGCGGTTTGCGGCGGCAAGTCGAGGCGCAACCTGAAGGCGTGGCTCTGGCTGTCGGCATAGTTGAAGCGAGTCAGTTTGAGGGGCGTAACGGTCCTGCCATCCGGCAGCAGCACCTGCACATCAGCAGGCTCGCGAGCGAGCGTCAGGGCGGACTGGGGCAACTCCACCTCCACCCGCAAGGTGTCGAGGGAGAAGCCGGAGAGCAGCGGGGTACCGGGGGCGACAGTCTCCCCCAGCTCTACCAGCCGTTTGGTCACCACTCCGGCATAGGGAGCCAGAATGCGGGTATAACCGTAGGCCTCGCGGGCCTGAGTGAGGGCCGCATCGGCAGCGTTCACCTCGGCGCGGGCGGCGCGATCAGTCGCCTGGGCATTGTCGAGCTGGGCGCGGGTGATCACCCCCTTGGCAATCAGCGCCTGAAAGCGGGCGAGCTGGCGCTCGGCTTCCACTTGCTGAGCCTGCGCCCGCGCCAGCCGCGCCTCGGCACCCGTGACGGCGGCAAACTGCTCCTTGCCGCTGATCTCCAGCAGCGGCTGCCCCGCCTGCACCTGATCGTTCACATCCACCAGCATACGGGAGACCCGGCCGCTGGTCTGGGCCGCCACCGTCCCCTGATTGATGGCACTGACGGTGCCATCCAGCGTCAACCAGTCGGTCACCGCCTGTGGCGCCACTGTCAACAGGGGCACTGTCAGTGGGGCAATAGGCTCCCCGTCTGCGGCAAGGGCCTGGGGGGATGTCATGGCCTGCGATGTCATCACCAACAAGGTGATCCCCAGCAACCGGATCTTTTCCATCATTACTCTCCTTCCCTGGCGTAATCTGTCACTTCACGGGATCAGGCGGTATGGGACTGGCGCACCTTATCCACTCCCCGAACTGGCGCCTTGGTCAGCACCCTGGCCAGCCCTCTGTCAAACAGCAAGATCCCGGCCACCATGGCCGCTATAAACAACATTATCATGGGCTGCCCGCTGGAAATGAGACTCAGAGCAGGCCCCGGGCAGATACCCACCAATCCCCAGCCGATGCCAAACAGTGCGGCCCCGCCGATCAGCCGGCGATCCAGCCTGGGGGCCGGTACGGCGACGATGGGCTCCCCCAGCACGCTCTGGCGACGGGGTTTCACCAGCAGAAAATAACCCGGCATAAAGACCAGCAGGGCCCCTCCCATCACGAAGGCGAGGCTGGGATCCCAGGCCCCGGCCAGATCGAGAAAACCGGTGACCCGGGCGGGATCCATCATGCCGGAGATGGCCATCCCCAGTCCGAACAACACACCCGCAAACAAACTTGTCAGCAACTTCATGGCAATCAGCCCCTTACAGCAGATGATGAGTGACGAAGACGGTGATAAAGCCAGCCGCCATAAAGGTCAGGGTGGCGACGATGGAGCGCAGGGAGAGCCGCCCCATGCCACAGATGCCGTGGCCGCTGGTGCAGCCATTGCCAAGACGGGTACCGATGCCGACCAGCAGACCGGCCAGCAGCACTACAGGCCAGCCGGGCAAGGTGGTGAATGCGGGCATGGTGGCCCACCCCAGGGTCAGCGCCAACCAGGCGCCCGCCCCCAGCCCCAGCAGAAACAGCACCCGCCACGGCGCACGGTGTTGCAGTGCACCGGCCAGAATGCCGCTGATCCCGGCAACCCGGCCGTTGAACAACATCAGGATCAGGGCCGACAGCCCCGCCAGCATGCCACCGCCCAAAGAGAGCAGCCATTGGCTTTCCATCATCAAGATTCCTTATTTTCTGAGTGACAAAAATGGGTTTGCAGCGCCCCCAGCACATCGGCGGCCGCCTCGCTCACCAGCGAGTAGTAGATCTGCTGGGAGACCTTGCGCGAACGGATCAGGCCGTAGCGCTTCAATACCGAAAGTTGCTGGGAGAAGGCCGACTGCCCGAGTTGGCTATGGGCCAGCAGCTCCCCGACCCCCTTCTCCCCCTCCACCAGCTGGCAGAGCACCATCAGGCGTTCGGGATGAGCCAACGCCTTGAGCAGGGAGGCGGCGGCTGTCGCATGTCTGTTCATCTCGTCGAATTGGCTCATAAGAGTAAATTAGCAATTGCTGATATTTGTTCTATTGTATAAAACAACACTAAATTAGCAATATCTAAAGTAGATAAGGAGAAGGACCATGACAGTAGATAACGGAGTCAGAATCGTCGCGGGTTGCATGTTGCTGCTCTCGCTGATCCTTACCACCTGGGTTCATCCGGGCTTTGTCTGGTTGAGTGCCTTTGTCGGGGTCAACCTGATCCAGAGCGCATTCACCGGTTTCTGCCCGGCAGCGATGATCCTCAAACGGATAGGATTTAAATAACAGGGTCGGATGACCCGGCTCACATGAGCGTGTAATAAACGCAGGAGGCTGAACATGGCAACGGTAATCGTCATCGGCGCGGGTCTCGGGGGCATGTCTGCCGCCTACGAACTCAAGGCCGAACTGGGCAAGCAGCATGAGGTGATCCTCATCAATGACAAGCCGGACTTTGAATTCACCCCCTCCAACCCCTGGATTGCCGTCCAGTGGCGGGAGCGCAAGGAGACCTCGATCCCCATCGAACCCCATGTGAAGAAAAAGGGGATCCGCTTTATCCATGCCGCCCTGACCGAGCTGCAACCGGCGGTGCAGCAGCTCACCCTCTCCGATGGCCAGACCCTGCGTTACGACTTTCTGGCGATCTGCACCGGCCCGGCCCTCGCCTTTGACGAGGTAGCGGGGGCTGGCCCCGAATCCGGTGGCACCACCAGCGTCTGTACCCTCTCCCACGCCGAAGAGTGCCGCCACAGTGTCAGCGCACTGGTCGATGAGCCCGGCCCTGTGATTGTCGGCGCCATGCCGGGCGCCTCCTGCTTCGGCCCCGCCTACGAGTATGCGTTCATCCTCGATCGCCACCTGCGCGACAAGAAGGTGAGGAAAAATGTGCCCATGACCTTTGTCACCAGCGAGCCCTACATCGGCCATCTGGGTCTCAACGGCGTGGGCGATTCTAAGGGGATGCTGGAGAGCGAATTGCGGATGCGCGACGTGCAGTGGATCTGCAATGCCCGCACCGTGGCGGCGCAAGATGGCCAGATGACGGTGGAGGAGCTGGACGATGAGGGCAACCTCAAGCGCACCCACACCCTGCCCTACAAACACGCCATGATGCTGCCCGCCTTTGTCGGCATTGCGCCGCTGCGGGGCATCGAGGGGCTGGTCAATCCCCGCGGCTTTGTCATCGTCGACGAACACCAGCGCAATCCTGCCTTCCCGCAGATTTACGCCGCCGGGGTCTGCATCGCCATTGCCCCGCAGCACAAGACGCCGGTACCGACCGGGGTGCCCAAGACCGGCTATATGATTGAGGCGATGGTGCGCACCCTGAGCCACAACATCAAGGCGGAGCTCAGCGGCCAGCCGCCGGTGACCAAGGCAGTGTGGAATGCCATCTGTCTGGCAGACATGGGGGACACAGGTGCCGCCTTCGTCGCCATGCCGCAGATCCCGCCGCGCAACGTCGCCTGGTTCAAGAAAGGAAAGTGGGTCCATCTGGCCAAGATCGCCTTTGAGAAGTACTTCCTGCACAAGATGCAGGTGGGGGATACCGAGCCCATCTACGAGAAACTGATGCTCAAATACCTTGGCATCGACAAGACCGAATGACCCCGCAGACCCGGCCCTCGCCGGGTCTGCTTTTGGCGGCCCTGCACGGCAAAACGGGGCTTTCGATTATGTTTCAAGATGTTGCTGCGGGCGGCGCGGGGTTTACCCGGCCTGCCGCCTCGGCTATCATTCGAGCCTCTTATCAATAGCGGAGACCATCAGTGGGCAACTCATCAAGTGACAGTTGTAGACCGACCCTCATCGTCGGTACCAAGGTCGCGAGCTAGCCGCAGGTCTTTCTCTGCCGCAACTCGCAACCCTGCGAGAAGCGGAAATCCACTCCCCTCTTCTCCCTTTTTACACTTGACGTCTGGCAACCAGAGGCCAATCGCCACGGTCGCCATGCCTGCATAGTTTCTGCTTCCCACAAGGAGGCTGCTATGCGTTTTATCTCAATCAAACCGGCTGCGGATCGCGCGGTCGCAACAGGTTCTGTTGCTACCCGGGCTCACCCCCTGTTGAGCCGGCTCGGCCGTGGCATGCTGCCACGCTGGCTGGGCGGCAAACAGCGTCAGCACCACTACCGGCTGCAGATCCGCTGTGAGGATCGCGCCGATATGGAGCAGGTGCTGGATATGGTGAACCACACGTTGCAACCGGCCGGGCTGCAACCGATGCAATCGATGAAGCCGGGTCGCGGCGGCGGGCGAGAGCTGGTGCTCAACCTGCAGTGCACCCCGCCCCAGCGACGCTATCTGGTGCAGTTCGTTCATCAGGTCGGAGTAGCACATCCGGTGCGCTGGCAACTGCGCCCGCGCATCGACAGCGATCCCGAACTCAACTGACCGCACACCTGCGTTAACCACAGTGAAAGGGGCCAGCCACGCTGGCCCCGCTTGTTGCGTCCTCTCCGAGCGTCAGGGCATCTGATGATGCTCCCGCCTCGGGACGCCGCGTTTTTGTTTTTCTGCTGGCCATCCGCGCAATCATCCCCTGATCCATCCGCCTCCCGGCGTTTCATCGTGGATTGCGCCAAGCCAGCGCTCATCAGAAGGAGTACGCCATGAAGATGTGGCAACAAATTGACATGATCTCCCTGCTCGACACCCTGGCCAGCCTGCTGCTCGCCTTTGTGCTCGGCAGTCTGGTCGGGCTGGAGCGCCAGTACCGCCAACGTACCGCAGGCCTTCGCACCAACGTGCTGGTCGCCGTAGGGGCCGCCCTGTTCGTCAGTCTGGCCCAGCGTGTCTATGACCTGCACGGCGGCAACTACAACGTGGTCCATGTGGTGGCCTATATCGTCTCCGGCATTGGCTTTCTCGGCGCCGGCGTCATCATGCGCGAGTCGGGCAATATCCGCGGCATCAACACCGCCGCCACCCTCTGGGGCGTAGCAGCAGTCGGCGCCGCCTGTGGCGCCGGGCTGGCCATGGAGGCAATTCTGGGCGCCCTGTTCGTGCTGGCCGCCAACACCCTGCTGCGACCGCTGGTCAACCAGATCAACCGTCGCCCGGTGGACAATACCGACACCGAAGTGACCTACAAGGTGACGGCCCTGACCCAGCGCGAGCATCAAAAAGAGGTGCTGCACTGGCTCGAGGAGATGCTGGAGCAGGCCAACTACCCCTTGAGCGAACTCGATATCGAGCCGTTTGGCGTGGGGGATCTGGAGA
The DNA here is from genome assembly GCF_041402345.1 of Aeromonas sp. S11(2024). NCBI lineage: Bacteria > Pseudomonadati > Pseudomonadota > Gammaproteobacteria > Aeromonadales > Aeromonadaceae > Aeromonas > Aeromonas sp. S11(2024). Next base: position 27,669 of record NZ_JBGLRC010000038.1, read on the forward strand.
TCTCTGCGGTGCTGCTCGCCACCTCCATCGATGGCGATGAGCTGGATGCCCTGATGCAAAAGCTGGCCATCCACCCCCATATCAAGCAGGTGTTCTGGCGTACCAGTACCACCGATTGAGCCGTTGGTCAGAAGAACGAACCATCCGACCGCAGCAAAAAGCCCCGCCAGCAATGGCGGGGCTTTTTTCATATGGATGTCCCGTCCTGAATATGGTTTACACCTTTCCCCCCAATAAATGGAGAACCCGATGGGACAAGGTGTGAAACGGACACAGCGCGATTACTCGCTGACTTTTAAACTGGCGC
>NZ_JBGLRC010000039.1:0-20538 GCF_041402345.1 Aeromonas sp. S11(2024)
GCTGGGGCGCCAGGATGTGCTGGTGCATCTCAAGACCAGCCCACAGGCGAGGAAGAAGTGGCCGCACCTGCCGGATACAGTGGAAGCCCGCTTGCTGACTCGCACTATCAACGGCAAAGAGCGGCAAGTGCTGACCTCGATGGTTGACCCGATGCGTTTCCCGGGTGCCGATATCGTCGAGCTTTACAGCCACCGCTGGGAAATCGAGTTGGGCTATCGGGAGATGAAGCACAGCCTGCAACAACACCGGCTGACCCTGCGCAGCAAGAAGGCGGCGGGAATACGGCAAGAGCTATGGGGTGTGTTGCTGGCGTACAACCTGCTGCGCAGCCAGATGGTAAAGATGGCGGCGAGCTTGAAGGGATATACAGCGAGCCAGCTGAGTTTTCACATGGCATCGGTGTACCTCATCCATGAACTGAGCTGCATGCCGTACCTGTCACCGGGGAGCATCCCGAAGCGGGTGGCGGAGCTGGATAAGCAGGCGGGGCAGTTTGTATTACCGGAGCGAAGGGAGCGGAGTTACCCCCGCAGTGTGAAGCCAAGGCCACAGAAGTACAGTGTGAAAAAAACCAATAAAAACAATGCCAGTCAGGCTTAACTGACTGGCATTACGCACGATGGCGGGCTCTCGGGCAGATCAGATGATTCTGCGCGGCTTATTCTGCCTTGGGGGCAGCCTCAGCGGTCGTTTCACTGCTATCGGCTGGCGCACTCTCGGCCGCCGGGGCTTCCGGTGCCGGGCCCGGTACCAGATCTACCGCCGGTTTGGCGATAAGGGAACGGGTCTCTTCCACCGCTTCGGTTAGTTTGACCTCGATGATCTGGCCGAGCTCATAAACCACCTCGGTCTTGTCCAGATAGACGCGGCCGTTGTCCCAGTTGCACTCCAGTCGATCCTTGTTGTCGAGGATGTGACGGGCAGGCAGGAAGACCACTGCGCCGTTCTCCTGCAGACGCAGCTTGAGGCCGGCACGCATCACGTCGATGATCTCGGCGTTGAACACCTGATCGGTGCCAGCGGCGGCTTTCAGGTAGCGAACATAGAGCCAGTCGCCGATGTCACGCTCCACCATGCGGTGCAGACGGCGGCAGGCGGTCAGATGCTCGGTGAGCTCGGTGCTCGGGCGCTCACCCGGGGTCTTGCCGGCGATGACGGCTTTGAGCAGACGATGGTTGACCATATCGCCGTACTTGCGAATAGGTGAAGTCCAGGTGGCGTAGGCATCCAGACCCAGGCCGTAGTGGGCGCCCGGTTCGGAGGACATCAGCGCATAGCTCTGGAAGCGGCGGATCTTGCCATCCAGCCAGCGGGTGTCGAGGTTGTCGATCCAGCGACGCAGGGCGCAGAAGCCGGAGAGGCTGGCGATCTCGTCGCGCTCGAACGGGGCTTCGGCACTCTTCAGCAGGTCGATGGCGCCGTCGAGTGACTCTTCGTCAAAGCCGGTGTGAACGTTGAAGATGCCGTAACCGACGCTCTTGCCCAGTACGCGACCGGCGCAGATGTTGGCGGCGATCATCGACTCTTCCACCATGCGGTTGGCGATGCGGCGTGGCTCGACGTGGATGGCCAGCACTTCGCCATTTTCGCCCAGCTCGAAGTCGTAGTCGGGACGATCCGGGAACACCAGGGCATGCTCGGTTCGCCACGCGATGCGCGCCTCGGTCATTGCCTTCATCAGCGGCAGCTGGGCCAGCACGCCAGCGTCGATAGCCAGCTCTTTGCCGTGTTCGGCCCAGTCGGAGACATCGTCATAGTTGAGGCGGGCGTGGGAGCAGATGCGGGCGGCGAAGAACTCGGTCTCCTCCAGTAGCAGACCATCTTCGGCGATCAGCAGACGGGCGCACAGGGTGTTGCGCTCCTCGCCCTCTTTCAGGGAGCAAAGCTCGTCGGAGAGGGTGCGCGGGATCATCGGCACGTTGCGGCCCGGCATGTAGACGGTAAAGGCGCGCTGGGCCGCCTCTTTGTCCAGCTCGCTCCCTTCGGCCACATAGGCGGTCGGGTCAGCGATGGCGACCAGCAGCTCCCAGCCGTTATCCAGCTTGGTGATGGCCAGCGCATCGTCCATATCCTTGGTCTTGGCACCGTCGATGGTGAAGAAGGGCACCTTGGTCAGGTCACGACGGGGCAGCTCTTCCTCTTCGATCACCTTCCACTCCGGCAAATCAGCCGGCTCGACCTGGGCCAGATTGTGGCGCGCCAGCACCACCCACCAGGGCACATTGTGATCTTCCTGGGCGGCGATCTTCTGGATGATCTCGGCAGAGAAGTTGCCGTCGACCAGCGCATGGCGCTTGAGGGTCGCCACCACCCAGTCACCTTCCTTGAACTCTTTCTCATCCAGCCCCTTCTTGACGCGGGCCTTGATGGCATCCTTGATCAGCGGATGGTCGGCCACCACGTTGAGGCGGTCACGGAACATCTTGACCCGGGCCACGAAGCGGGTGACGGACTGCTCCAGCAGGGTATCCGGCTCGGCCACTTCCTTCTCTTTTTCGGTACGGATCAGGGCGGTCACCCGGTCACCGTGCATCACCTTCTTCATGTAGGGAGGCGGCACGAAATAGCTGGTCTTCTCATCGACTTCCAGAAAGCCGAAGCCCCGGTCCGAGGCGCGGATCACACCCTCTTTCTTCGGGATGTTTTCGCGGATTTGTTGCTTGAGCTGGGCCAGCAGCGGATTGTCTTGGAACATAAGTGAGGAACCTGAAGTGAAAACCTGGGTGGAGACCTGATGAAGGATCGCCCAGCACTATACGTTTTTAGCCCTGCAAAGCCAAGGTGAATGGCCTGCTCAGCGTGGTTTCAACTGCGATCTGGCATGGTCGATAAGGCGTTGGGATAGCTGCTTGTGAACCCCTTTTTCCAGTACCCAGCGGTGCCAGTAGAGGCGTTCCGTCAGGACGTGGTCGGGACTGAGGTTGAGTAGTGACCCGCCAGCCAGCTGGCCTCTTATCTGCAATTCGGGGATCAGGCAGTAGGCCAACCCCTGCTCGGCCATGGCGACGAAGGCCTCTGACGAGTGGACCGTATGGCAGGGATAACCGCCCGGCTCCAGCCCGAAGTGTTCTCTCATAAAGCTCACATGCATGTCATCGCGCTGATCGAACGCCACCGCCGGTGCCTTGGCCAGTGCATCGCGGGTCAGGCCATGAGGGAAGTGGCAGGCTACGAAGGCGGGGCTGGCGGTAAGCAGATAGTTCATCTCACCGAGCTCATCGACGCAGCAACCCGCCAGCGGTTGGGGATGCAGGCTGACCGCACCGAACGCCTGACCCTCGCGCACCTTGTCGAGGGTACGGCTCTCGTCATCGACCAGCAGGTTGAGTTCGATGGGGTGCTGTTTCAACAAGGGGGCAATGGCGGGCAAAAACCAGGTGGCCAGGCTGTCGGCGTTCACTGCGATGCTGATCCGGATTGGCCCTTGCGGCTGGTCGGGGGTCAGCTCCCCCGCCAGTTCGAGCTCAAGCTGATGTACTTGCCGATAGTGGGCCAGCAGCTTCTGGCCGAGCGCGGTGGCCTGCAGCGGCTGGCTACGAATAAGCAGCGGCTCGGCAAACTGTTGCTCCAGCTGTTTGATCCGCTGGGAGATGGCCGACTGGGTGATATGGAGCGACTTGGCCGCCCGATCGAAGTTCTGTTCCTGCAGTACCGCATCCAGTGCCCGCAGCAGTTTGTAGTCCAGCTCTTTCATCTTCTCTCCCTTCCGTTGCCCAAGGGCTGACTCTACGTCACTCGGCAGGGGACAACAATGGGCGGTGGAAGGGGCGTTGCGCTGTGATATCTGACAGTGGTGGTCTGTCTTGTCAGGAAGGCATACTGCTAGAGACCGCAGGGGGCAGCCCTGCGGGGTCATAGCGATACAGCGATATGTTTATCCCGGGCCTGTTTTCCCGGGATTTTTTATATCTGGGCCGCTAACTCATGCGAGCGATAAGTGGCAGTTTGATAGTGTCCGATAAGTGACTGCGAGACCGCCTGCGCGAAGCGCTCATCCAGATGGAAGCGGATGCCAACGCCCCTTACCGCCCCCAGATCGACCGCCTGACGATGACCGAGCCGCTCGATGGGCAGGCCAAGTCGGCGGAAGATGCGCTCCACCGGCAGGCTGACGACGGCGACCAGCTCCCGGATCCCGTGGGCATGGGCGAAGGCATATACCTCGCGGAAGATGACGCAAGTGAGTTCGCTGACGCCATTGCTCATGCGCGGTGCGCGCTGGGCATCGATAGCCAGACGGGTGAGTTCCCAGACATCTGGAGTGCGTGGCGCGCTTTCACCGGCAAGGGCGGTGGGGAAGATGGTGGGCAGCATATAGGCATCGGCACAGTTGAGCAGACGAATACAGCCACACAGCCCTTGTTCGTCCTCGATCAGAACCCAATGGGTGTCTGGCGTGTCGAAGCTGTCACGCTCCAGGCCCCGATGAGACTCGACATCCCAGCCTAGCCGGTCGGAAAAGACGCGATTTCGAAAGCGATAGAGTTCATCCTCCACCTCGTTTCGTGGATGTTCTCTCAATTTTCCTTTAAAAACCAACATTATGGACCCTCTATCTTGCTATTCGCCGTTATAATCACATGTCTGGCCAAGGGGGCTTTCATATGAACAGAGACCAACTGCTTGAGTACCTCGAACATTTCACTTCGGTGACGGACGGCAATCGTCTGGCCGAACTGATCGGTCGCTTTACGCTCGGGATGGGCTATGACTACTATCGCTTCGCCCTGATCCTGCCGATGTCGATGCAAAGGCCCAAGGTGGTGCTGTTCAACCAGTGTCCCGATTCCTGGGTGCAGGCCTATACCGAAAACAACATGCTGGCGTGCGATCCGGTGATCCGGCTGGCACGCAAGCAGACGCTGCCCATTTACTGGAACCGCCTCGATGAGCGGGCCAGTTTTCTGCAGGAGGGAACCATGGACGTGATGGGGTTGGCAGCCGAGTTCGGGTTGCGTAACGGCATCTCCTTCCCTCTGCACGGTGCTGCCGGGGAGAACGGTATTCTCTCCTTCATCACCTCCGAGCGGGCCTCGAGCGACTTGCTGCTGGAGTCCTCGCCGATCCTCTCCTGGATGTCCAATTACATCTTCGAGGCGGCCATTCGGGTGGTGCGTTTCAGCATGATGGACAGTGCGGGTAAAGACCCCTTGACCGAGCGCGAGACCGAGTGCCTGTTCTGGGCCAGTGAAGGGAAGACCTCTAGCGAGATCGCCTGCATCCTCGGGATCACGGAGCGCACGGTCAATTACCATCTCAATCAGGTCACCCGCAAAACCGGCTCAATGAACCGCTATCAGGCCATTGCCAAAGGGGTTAGTACGGGGCTGTTGCTACCCAATCTGGAGCAAGTTGTGGTTACCAACTTCCCCAGATTGCTGCAGTAGGCTGAGCCCACAGGCGCAACAGATTCTCCTGCCGCACTCTGAGGGTCACAATTGTCAGATCCGGTAATTGACAAGGGCTGGAACAGCGGCTGGGTATGCCGGTTTTTATTAGCAAAATGAATCAATCAGTAAATCAATGAATTTCTAAGAAGGAACTACCATCGCTATAGTGCCGCTCATTCATCATTTCGAACGGTGCTCTCCATGATGCTCGCAACGACACTGCAAGGCTTCACCATCGGTCTGGCCATGATCATCCCCATCGGCGCCCAGAATGCCTTTGTGCTGAGCCGGGGCATCCATCGCAATCACCATCTGCTGACGGCCACGCTCTGCAGTTTCTGCGATCTCACCCTGATTGCTATCGGCGTATTTGGCGGGGCCAATGTGCTGGCCACCAGCCCCCTCGGCATGGCGCTACTCACCTGGGGTGGCGTGCTGTTTCTCGGCTGGTTTGGTGGCCGTTCTCTGCTCAGTGCCTGGCGCGGTAAGGGGGAGGGACTTGCCGATTCTGCTCAGCAGATGGGGGCCAAAAGCGTGTTGGCGATGACGCTGGGAGTTACGCTGCTTAATCCCCACGTCTATCTCGATACTTTGATGCTGCTCGGCTCCCTTGGCAGTCAGGTGAGCGAGTCCCTGCGTCCGGCCTTTGCTGCGGGGGCCATGCTGGCCTCGTTGGTGTGGTTCTACTCGCTGGCGCTGGGTGCTGCGGCACTGGCGCCCTGGCTGGCCCGCAGCCGGGTGCAGCAGGGGATCGATCTGCTGGTTGGCATCATCATGCTGAGCCTGGCTATTCAACTGGCCATAGGACGTTGAGGAAGTTAAGGCGGCAGGAATGAGCAACCGGTAACAAAAAGATGCCACTCATATGAGTGGCATCTTTGCTATTGAAAGGGGTCAGACCCTGAACTGGGAGAGCAGGCGCTGCTGCAGCAGGCTGGCCTGATGGAGCGAGGAGGCGAGTTGCAGACACTCCTGCGCCTCCTGTTCGCCGGTTCTGGCTTGCAGACTGATGCCGGAGACCTTGTCAGAGGAGTGGCTCAGGGTGTGTGACAGTTGCCCGGTAGCCACGGCTACCTGCTGCACCATGTCGGCCAGCTGGTCGATGGCGCCTTCCACCTTGAACAGGATCTGCTTGGTGTTCTCGGAGTCCTGCATGCCGGACTCTACCGTCTTGAGGTTGCGCTGCATCATCAGGTAGGCGGTCTCGGTCTGCTGCTGGATGCTGCTGATCACCTGGCTAATTTCGGCGCTTGATGTTGCGGTGCGATTAGCCAGGGTGCGCACCTCGTCCGCAACCACCGCAAAGCCACGTCCCATCTCCCCCGCGCGGGCCGCTTCGATGGCCGCATTGAGTGCCAGCAGGTTGGTCTGTTCCGAGATGCCGCTGATGGTGGAGATGATCTGGCCAATCTGACCCGCCTGCTCCTTGAGGGAGTTGATGGCGATGGCACATTCGCTCACCTCCTGTACCACCCGCTGCATGCCCGCGCTGGCGGAGGCGACATACTGGCTGCTCTCGGTGGTCAGCTGGCGTACCTCATTGGCATTGTGGGCCGCCATGCTGCAGTTGTCCGAGATACCGGTGGCGACTTGCACCATCTGCTCACTGTCGTGGTGCAGGGCCAGCGCATGTTCGGCGGTCTGGCGGCTGCTCTGGCTGATTGCCTCCACCCGGTTGACCGAGGTGTGAACGTGTTCGCTGATGTGCTGGTTGTTGTCCATGGTGGAGCTGATCATCTTCTGTAATTTCTCGATGAAACGATCCACGCTGTTGGCCAGCGAGCCTATCTCGTCATCCCGTTGCAGGTTGATGCGGGCGTTGAGATCTCCCTCGCCGGCGGCGATATCCTGCATCCGCTTGTCCACTTGCAGCAGCGGGGTCACCAGCTTGCGGGTCAGCCAGAAGCCGCAGAGGGTGACCATGATCAGGCTCAGCAGCAGGCCACCCAGCAGCAGGGTTCGGGTCTGGCTGATGATGCCGTTGAGCTGGGCCACCTGATCCTCAACGGTCGCATCGCCGCTCTCCTCGATGGCAACCAGCTGTTGTCGCAACTCATCGGCACTGACCTCATAGACGGACTGCTGGGCCTGATAGCTGCCGAGCGCATCGACCCACTGTTCCATCAGTTGTTGATGCCGGGTTAACAGGGCGCGATACTCTGCCGACAGTGTCTTGCCGGCAAATTCGCCGGTTCCCTCGATATCGAACAGCCCGGTGCCGAGCATGCTGTCGACCGCTTCGTGGTAGAAATCGGTCGCCTCTTTCAGCTCGGCCTTGATCGCCTCTGTGACTCCTTGTCTGCGCATCTTTTCCAGCGCATAGAGCTGGCGCAAAAAGCCTATGTTGGATTCCATCCCCCCGTCGGCCGCTTCCCAGCGAGTGGAGAGGCCGCTGTTCCAGCTGATGGTCTGGTCGGGGGATTGGGTCAGCGCCTCGACCGCTCCGTCGCCGATCACCTCCAGCTGGGTCGAGAGGCGGGCCATCAGATCGGCGTTGTGATGCAGGGCCTGATCCACCTCGGTATAGGCGTGATAGAGCGCCAGCAGCTTCTCTTGTTGCTGTTGATAGTCCTGCTTGTGCTGTTCCATTGTGGCAAGGGCCGCACCATCAATGAGCTGCCCCTGGCTGACCCGGGCCAGCGCGTCATCGGTCGCCGCCTTGGCAGCATCGAGTTCGGCGCGATTGAGCGGGGTTCCGTTTTGCATCTTTTGAATCTGTAGCTGTTGGTTGCCCAGCTCTATGGAGCCCTCCATGGCTCCGTCGGCGGTCTGCCAGGCGGCGCCCAGTACGTAGGAGAGCAGATTGGCTAGCCGCTGGCTGCCATACCAGCCAACGACCCCCATGCCCAGCGTACAGCCGAGCAATATGGCAAGACCCAGATTGGAGGTGGTAACAATTTTCATGTGATGGCCTTCCTTGGTATCGACATTGGCACCAGTTTCGGTTCCGAACGGGTTTAGTGTAGTGGTTTATCCCCCGCTCGGGGGCCGGTGCGGCGCTGAAACATCCCGTGCACTGGCTGCACCCGATCAAGCATGGTGGAAAATGGGATAAAAAGCCTCTCTGACTACGCGGGTGTTGCTGCCCTATGCTGGATACTTATCCAGTTATTCTTTATGCTATGAGCCAATTTACGAATAGTTGTATTGATGAGGAGAGAGCCGTGATTGGTCGCTTGAGAGGCATTGTCATTGAAAAGCAGCCCCCCGAGGTCCTGCTGGAAGTGGGCGGGGTTGGCTATGAGGTACAGATGCCGATGAGCTGCTTCTATGATTTGCCGGAGATCGGCAAGGAAGCGACCATCCATACTCACTTCGTGGTGCGGGAAGATGCCCAGCTGCTCTATGGTTTTAACCACAAACAGGAGCGGGCGCTGTTCCGCGAGTTGATCAAGACCAACGGAGTCGGCCCCAAGCTGGCGCTGGCGATTCTTTCCGGCATGACAGCTACCCAGTTTGTGCTGAGTGTCGAACGTGAAGAGATAAGCTCTTTGGTCAAACTGCCGGGAGTCGGCAAGAAGACCGCCGAGCGGCTGGTGGTGGAGATGAAGGATCGCCTCAAGGGGTGGGTAAGTCACGACCTCTTCTCCCCGGCCATGGTCACCTTGCCAGCCAGTGAGCCCGAATTGCGGGCACCGGATGTGACCGAGGAGGCGGCCAGTGCGCTGGTGGCCCTCGGTTACAAGCCGCAGCAGGCGAGTCAGATTGTCAGCAAGATCGCCAAAGAGGGGATGTCGGTGGAAGATATCATCCGTGAATCCCTGCGTAGTCTGGTATGAGGTAGTTGATGATTGAAGCAGACCGCCTCATCTCGGCCAGTGCCGCCCGTGAGGATGACATTATTGACCGGGCTATCCGCCCCAAGAAGCTGGCTGACTACACCGGTCAGGATACCGTCTGCGAACAGATGGAGATCTTTATCGAAGCGGCCCGTCAGCGGGGCGAAGCGCTCGATCACCTGCTGATCTTCGGCCCGCCGGGCTTGGGCAAGACCACCCTCGCCAACATCGTCGCCAACGAGATGGGGGTCAATATCAAGACCACCTCCGGCCCGGTGCTGGAGAAAGCGGGGGATCTGGCGGCGCTGCTCACCAACCTCGAACCGAACGATGTGCTGTTCATCGACGAGATCCACCGCCTCAGCCCGGTGGTGGAGGAGGTGCTCTATCCGGCGATGGAGGATTACCAGCTCGACATCATGATCGGGGAGGGGCCAGCGGCTCGTTCCATCAAGCTGGATCTGCCTCCCTTCACCCTGATTGGCGCCACCACCCGGGCTGGTTCACTCACCAGCCCGCTGCGGGATCGCTTCGGTATCGTCCAGCGGCTGGAGTTCTACAACGTCAAGGACCTGACCGATATCGTCTCCCGCAGCGCCCGTTGTCTGGGGCTAGACATGACGGAAGATGGAGCCATTGAGGTCGCCCGTCGCTCTCGCGGCACGCCGCGGATTGCTAACCGTTTGTTAAGGCGGGTGCGCGACTTTGCCCAGGTGAAATCCGATGGCCGGATCGACGGCCCCATTGCTGCCCGCGCCATGGACATGCTGGATGTCGATAACGAAGGTTTTGACTTCATGGACCGCAAGTTATTGTTGGCTGTGATAGACAAGTTTATGGGGGGCCCGGTGGGTCTCGATAATCTGGCCGCCGCGATCGGGGAAGAGAAAGATACTATCGAAGATGTGCTGGAGCCTTATCTGATCCAGCAAGGGTATCTGCAACGTACACCCAGAGGACGGATTGCGACCACACGAGCCTACGCTCATTTCGGTCTTCAGCGACCAGATGAGAAGTAAAAACAGTCGTTTGAACATGAAACCGCCGTCAAAGGCGGTTTTTTATTATCCGGGCAAAAAAAAGCCCACGGCGGATGCGGTGGGCAAAGACAATTCAGGATGGATGTTCACAGACAGTGAGTGCGTCTGGACACAGACCGGAAAATAAACAGGTGAGCCGTCGCGAGCTCTCAGAGTCGGTTCAGTTGATAGAGCTGAACAAAGGAAAGCTTGTAGTAACGGATGGTTTTAGCAACAAACTTTTTCATCTTCGATTCCAATAGACAGGTTCAAATTGATCGTCGAATACGTACCGTGAACCCGGATTAACCGGCCTGTATCCAAGGGTATGCCCTCACTGCGAGGCGCATTGTAGGAGTTAGAATCGACCCCGGCAAACAAGAAAAATTGCACTCTTCAAATTAGTTTATCTAATGTCTTTATTGATGAAATTGGTTCGCATGAGTATGCATTCTTTGCAATTTTAAATTGAGTTTTCGAATCAGATTGCCTGACTCGGATAACATGGAAAAAGGCGCGTCATTCACGCTTTTCAAATTAAACCGAGTGGCGGGATGTTAAATTCTTAAATTGATTTAAATCAATGTTTTACGCTTTATCGTGTTTTGTGATCTGGCTCGCGTCAATAATCGTGAAATAGATTAAAAATGCCTTTCAAAGCCATGTATGGCGGGTCCTTTTACATTGATTTCAATCAAATAAAGGTGATATAAAAACCCGGTCATCATGGGCGAGAATAAATTTAGGCTGATTGTTTTGGAATTGTTAAACATTAGCTTTATTTGTGTTCTCGTATTGCCTTGTTGTTAATGCCAGTGGTTACTGAACGCGTTTTGTTGTGACACGTCCCAATAAGGCTCATTCGATAACCTCCAACGGAAGCTTTGTGCTTAAAACTTAAAATAGCCGTGCCAATAATCGGTGAGGAAACATCATGATTGCTGAGCATGTGGTAGACCTATCGCGGTTCCAGTTCGCTGCGACGGCCCTTTATCACTTTTTGTTTGTACCCCTGACGCTGGGAATGGCCTTTCTCCTGGCGATCATGGAATCCGTCTATGTGATGACCAACAACACCATCTACCGGGACATGACCAAATTCTGGGGTAAGTTGTTTGGTATCAACTTTGCCTTGGGGGTCACCACAGGTCTGGCCATGGAGTTCCAGTTCGGTACGAACTGGGCTTACTACTCCCATTATGTCGGCGATATCTTCGGTGCCCCGCTGGCTATCGAAGGGCTGATGGCCTTCTTTCTGGAGTCCACCTTCGTCGGTATGTTCTTCTTTGGTTGGGATCGTCTGAGCAAGCATCAGCATCTGGCTGCCACCTGGTTGATGGCGCTGGGTACCAACCTCTCCGCCCTCTGGATCCTGGTCGCCAACGGCTGGATGCAGAACCCGGTCGGTGCCGAGTTCAACTTCGAATCCATGCGGATGGAGATGATGAGCTTCGCTGACGTGGTGCTCAACCCGGTTGCTCAGGTCAAGTTCGTCCACACGGTGGCGGCTGGTTATACCTGTGGCGCCATGTTTGTGCTGGGTATCTCCTCCTACTACCTGCTGAAGAATCGTGATGTGGCGTTTGCCCGTCGCTCCTTCGCCATTGCCGCTGCGTTCGGTATGGCTTCCATCGTGTCCGTACTGATCCTCGGTGACGAATCCGGTTACGAGACCGGTGAAGTGCAGAAGGTGAAACTGGCCGCTATCGAAGCTGAGTGGGAAACTGAACCTGCTCCGGCCGCCTTTACCCTGTTCGGTATTCCGAATCAGGAAGAGATGCGCACCGACTACGCCATCAAGATCCCCTATGCGCTGGGCATTATCGCGACCCGTTCTCTGGACGGTCAGGTAACCGGTCTGAAGGATCTGAAGAGCGAGCACGAACTGCGCGTTCGTAACGGTATGACCGCTTACGACCTGCTGACCAAGCTGCAATCCGGTGACAAGTCTGACGAGACCCGCGCTCGCTTCGACGAAGTGAAACAGGATCTGGGCTACGGTCTGCTGCTCAAGCGCTACACCAGCAACGTGACCGATGCTACCGACGAGCAGATCAAGGCCGCCGTTGATGACTCCATCCCGCAGGTTCTGCCGCTGTTCTTCGCCTTCCGCATCATGGTTGCCGTCGGCATGCTGATGCTGGTGCTGATTGGTATGGCCTTCTATGACAGTGCCCGCCACCAGATCGGCAAGCGCAAGTGGCTGCTCAAGGGTCTGCTGTGGGGCATCCCGCTGCCGTGGATCGCTATCGAAGCTGGCTGGTTTGTTGCTGAATATGGTCGCCAACCGTGGACCATTGCAGAGGTGTTGCCGACTTCCCTCTCTGCATCCAACCTGCCTGCAGCCGAGATCTGGTTCTCTCTGATCGGTATCTGCCTGTTCTATACCGTACTTCTGGTGATCGAGATGTACCTGATGTTCAAGTATGCCCGTCTTGGCCCCAGCAGCCTGAAGACTGGCAAGTATCACTTTGAACAGATCAAGGCATAAGGAGAGCGACCATGTTTGATTACGAAACTCTGCGTGTCATCTGGTGGGCTCTGGTCGGCGTACTGCTGATCGGTTTTGCCATCACTGACGGCTTCGACATGGGGGTAGGCGCACTGCTCCCGTTCGTCGGCAAGAAAGATGTCGAGCGCCGCGTGATGCTCAACACCATGGGACCGCACTGGGAAGGTAACCAGGTTTGGCTGGTCACTGCCGGTGGTGCCTTGTTCGCCGCCTGGCCGATGGTGTATGCCGCGACCTTCTCCGGCTTCTACATCGCCATGATCCTGACTCTGATGGCGCTGTTCCTGCGTCCGGTCGGTTTCAAGTACCGCTCTCTGCGTGCTGATGCCAAATGGCGCAGCAACTGGGACTGGGCCTTGTTCGCTGGCAGCGCCGTACCGCCAATCGTCTTTGGTGTGGCCTTTGGCAACCTGCTGCAAGGCGTTCCGTTCGAGTTTAACCAGTTCATGATGTTGACCTATCACGGCAACTTCTTCGGCCTGCTTAACCCGTTCGGCATTCTTGCTGGTCTGGTGAGCCTGTTCATGCTGCTCACCCAGGGCGCAACCTGGTTGATGATGAAGACCGACGGTGAAGTGCTGGCGCGTTCCCGCACGGCTGCCATGATCTGCTCACTGCTGACCCTGGTGCTGTTTGCTGCCGCGGGTTGGTGGGTAAGTGGTATGGAAGGGTATGTCATCGTCAAGGCTGCCGCGACTGACGCAGTATCCAACCCGATGAACAAGGAAGTTGTCCTGCAGGCTGGTGCCTGGATGAACAACTACACCCTCTATCCGTGGATGGTGGCTGCCCCTGTACTGGGCCTGGCCATGAGCCTGCTGACTGCGCTGTTTGCCCGCATGAACATCGGCTGGCTGGCGTTTACCAGCTCCTCGCTGGCGATTGCCGGGGTCATCCTCACTGCCGGTTTCTCCATGTTCCCGTTCGTGATGCCCTCAAGCCTTGAGCCGTCACTGAGCCTGACCATGTGGGATGCTACCGCCTCTTTCAACACCTTGCAGGTGATGACTGTGGCTGCAGCGATCTTCGTACCGATTGTGCTGGGTTACACCATCTGGACTTACATCAAGATGTTTGGCCGGGTAACCAACAAGCACATCGAAGATAACCAACAATCTCTCTATTAAGAGGTGCGCTGACAATGTGGTATTTCACCTGGATCCTGGGACTGTTGCTGGCCTGTGCATTTGGCATCATCAATGCGCTGTGGCTGGAACACACCGAGAACATGGATCGTCAGATCGATGAAAACAAGTGATCGACTCGCCAGGCTGGCCGCTCCACTGGAGCGGCAGCCGTGGCAGGGGTTGATGTTACTCGCGGCGGCCTTGTTGGCCGTCGCTATTTTACAGGCCCCCAATCTGATCGCGGCCAACACCAGCGAGCATGGTCTCTGGCTTGCTCCCTGGCTGATGTGGGCCGTCTGTTGTGGCGTGCTTAACGGGCTTGGCTTTCATCTTAAAAGCCTGCCCGGACGTGTGCTGTTCAACCCCTGGCTCGCCTGGCCCAGTTTGTTGTATGGCCTCTGGCTGACACATTCATATTTCCTTTCATAAAAAACGGGGGGAGGCAGGATTTCCCTGTCTCCCCCTGCTTCTTTCCTATTCAGCCCTGCGCTATGATAGCCCCCCATCTGACTGTCGAATGGATCACAGATTGTTATGGGGGAAGTCTTTGAGTTTCCGGTGCGTGTCTACTACGAAGACACCGACGCCGGGGGCATCGTCTACAACGCCAATTATCTCAAGTTTATGGAACGTGCTCGCACCGAGTTTCTTCGTGCCAAAGGGGTCGAACAGGACGTCTGGCTGCAGGAGGGATATGCCTTCGTGGTGAGCCGAACTGAGATCGATTTCCGCTCGGCGGCCCGTTTTAATGAACTATTGAATGTATTAACGCAAGTGATTGAAGTGAAACGCGCATCCCTGCGCTTTTCGCAGCAGATCCTGGCGGCTGATGGACGACTGATCACCCAGGCCATGGTACAGATAGCCTGTGTAAGTCATCCGCAAATGAAACCTGTAGCTATACCTGAAAAAATCAAGGGAGTGCTGTTAAGTGCACGCTGAAATTTCGTTTATTGGCCTGTTTTGGCAAGCCAGCCTGTTGGTAAAACTGGTCATGATGACCCTGATGAGCATGTCTATTGTCTCGTGGGCGCTGATTATCCAGCGTTCAAAGGCGATCAAGGCGGCCAATCTCGCATCGGAACAGTTTGAAGATCGCTTCTGGTCAGGGGTCGATCTCAATCGCCTCTATCAGGAGTCCTCTTCCCGCCGTGATGATATCGAAGGCATGGAAGATATCTTCTACTCCGGCTTCAAGGAGTATGCCCGCTTGCTCAAGGCAGGTGCCCGTGGTCAGGATGCGGTGATGGATGGTACCTACCGCGCCATGCGCGTCTCCCTCTCCCGCGCGGTGGATGATCTGGAATCCAACCTGCCGGTGCTGGCGACCATCGGCTCCATCAGCCCCTATATCGGTCTGTTCGGTACCGTATGGGGGATCATGAACGCCTTTATCGCCCTGGGTCAGGTGCAGCAGGCCACCCTGCAAATGGTGGCACCGGGTATCGCGGAAGCGCTGATCGCTACCGCCATGGGTCTGTTTGCCGCTATCCCGGCGGTTATCTTCTACAACCGCTTCTCCAACAAGGTCGAGCGGCTGGAGAACGCCTACGCCAACTTCATGGACGAGTTCACCACCATTCTGAACCGTCAAATTGCACAGCAGCAGGGTGATCAGTAATGCAAACCTATCAGCGGATCCGGCGCAAAAAGGTGGCCGAGATCAACGTGGTTCCCTATATCGACGTCATGCTGGTGCTGCTTATCATCTTTATGGCGGTCACGCCGGTGATCACGCAAGGGGTCAAGGTGGATCTGCCACAGGCTGAGTCCGAGCAGTTGCCGGAAGATGCCAAGCCGCCCTTCATCGTCAGCGTCAATACCGAAGGCGAGTATGTCATCAAGGCTGGCGAAGCCGATGACGAGCCGGTGCCAAGCGGCACGCCAGAGGCGATGCAGCAATACATCACCGAAAAAGCCATGGGCTATCTGGCGATCAACCAGAATGCCCCCGTGGTGGTCGCGGGTGACAAGGCCGTGCGCTACGAAGAGGTGATCCTGTTGATGGTGGCCCTCAAGAATGCGGGTGTGCCTCAGGTTGGCCTGATGACAGATCCGGTGAACTAACGGAGATGGATGTGAAGCGTGGTATTTCCGGTTATCTCATCGCGTCGTTTCTGCTGCACCTGATCATCGGCATCATCCTGTTTGTCGGGCTCGATTTCAGCAAACCGAAACGACCCGAATCGAAGGGGCAGATCGTCAATGCCGTCATGCTCGATGAGAACTTCCTCAACGAACAGGCCAAGCAGATCCAGCAGCAGAAATCTCAGCCCAAGCCTCAAAAGGTAGAGAAAGAGAAGGATAAGGAAGACACGGATCTCGCCAAGCGCGAGCTGGCTCAGAAACAGGAGCAGCTTCGCATCGCCGAGACCAAGCGCAAGCAGGCCGAAGAGGCGACTCGCAAGGCCGAGGCCGAGAAGCAGAAGAAGGTGGCCGAGCAGAAGCAGGCGGAAGAGAAGGCCCAAAAAGCCGAGGAAGCCCGCAAGCTGGAAGAGCAGAAGGCCAAGAAGGCCGAAGCCGAGCGTAAAGCGGCGGAAGCCGAGAGCAAGGCGTTGGCGTTGAAGAAGAAAAAGGAACAAGAGAAGAAAGAGGCCGAAGAGAAAGCCAAGGCGGCAGAAGCCAAGGCCAAGAAAGCGGAAGCTGACAAGAAGGCCAAAGCCGAAGCCGAGAAGAAAGCCAAGGCAGAAGCAGAGAAAAAAGCCAAAGCCGAGGCCGAGAAGAAGGCCAAGGAAGAGGCTGAGAAAAAGGCAAAAGCTGACGCAGAGAAGAAAGCCAAGGCAGAGGCCGAAAAGCAGGCCAAGATCGCGGCTGAGCGCAAGCGTAAAGCAGCCGAGCAGGCCAAGCTGCAAAAAGAGATGGAAGAGATGATGCAGCAGCAGCTGTCGGCTGAGGCCAATGCTCGCAGTCAGGCTGCATCGGCAGCAGCCCAGGGCGAAGTCGACAAATATGCGGCGCTCATCAAAGCCACTGTTGAGCGGTATATGATTTTGGATCCCACCATGCGGGGCAAAACATGTACTATCGGCGTACGTCTTGCGAGCAGTGGCTTTGTCATATCGGTAGATAACGGCCAGGGTGACCCGGCGGTTTGTCGTTCCGGTAAGGCGGCTGTTCTGAAAGCCAATCAACTGCCTGTGCCCAAGGATCCTGCGGCATTCGAGATGTTGAAGGAATTTAACCTGAAGTTAGAACCGAGTATCTAAGCGTGATAAAACGAGGTTGCTTGCCTCCGGTTGGCAACCTCTCGCCGAGAAAGGAATTTAACCTCTCATCTATATTGGAACCGAGTATTTAAGCCATGATCAGAAAAGTATTTTTTGCTTTGGTTGGCTGTTTGTTGCTGGGCCAGAGTGCCCAGGCGGCCCTGGACATCGTCATCACCGGCGGTATTGATAGCGCACGCCCCATCGCTGTCGCCCCCTTCAAGTGGGAAGGTAACGGGCAGTTGCCGCAGGACATCGCGGAAGTGGTCTCCAACGACCTGATGCGCAGCGGCAAGTTCAAGCCGCTGGCCCGTGGCCAGATGCCGCAGACCCCGAGCAGCAGCAGCGAGATCAACTTCGCTCCCTGGGCCTCCCAAGGGGTTGAAGCCGTGGTGGTGGGTTCCATTTCGGCAGTCGGTGACGGCACCTACAAGGTCAACTTCGAGCTGGTCGATGTGCTGAAAGGCCAGCTGGCCAAGGCACAAGGTGGCGAGAGCAACGGTTACATCCTGGATAGCCGCATGGCGACCATCCCGGGTGCCCAGATGCGCCAGTTTGCCCACCGTATCTCCGACATCGTCTATGAGCGTCTGACTGGCGAGCGCGGTGCCTTCCTGACCCGTCTGGCTTATGTCTCCGTACAGCAGGGTACCCAGTTCCCTTACCAGCTGCGTATTTCTGACTACGACGGTTACAACGAGAAGACCCTGCTGCGCTCCCGCGAGCCGTTGATGTCTCCAGCCTGGTCGCCGGATGGCAGCAAGCTGGCTTACGTGAGCTTCGAGAACCAGAAGTCCGAAATCTACGTGCAGGATATCTACACCCAGCAGCGCAGTCTGATCACCAGTTTCCGCGGTATCAACGGGGCGCCGGAGTGGTCTCCGGATGGTCGTCGTCTGGCTATCGTTCTCTCCAAAGATGGTTCACCGAACCTATATGTGGTTGATGTCGCTAGCAAGCAGCTGACCCGCGTCACAACCAGCCGGGTGATCGACACTGAACCCTCCTGGATGCCGGATGGGCAAAATTTGTTGTTCACCTCTGAACGTGGTGGCAAACCCCAGATTTATAGCGTAAATTTGGCGACTGGTATGACTCGCCGGATGACTTGGGAAGGTGAATCCAACCAGGGTGCATCCATCACTCCTGATGGCAAAATCATGGTGATGGTGACCCGTGTTCAGGGACAGTATCGTATTGCCCGTCAGGACATGGAAAACAATGCCCTGTTGGTCCTTACCCAGAGTGCTCTGGATGAGTCGCCAAGTGTGGCTCCCAATGGCAGCATGATCATTTATGCCACCATCTATCAGGGTCGTAAGAGTCTCGCGTTGGTGTCGACTGATGGTCGCTTCAAGGCTGTGCTTCCGACCAGTAGCGGTGAAATTCGTGCACCAGCTTGGTCGCCCTTCTTGAATTGATAAAAATCCAATTGTTTTTTGTTTTGTTATAAAGGTTTAAGGAAATAGCATGCAACTCAATAAACTGCTCAAGGGTTTGGCCATCGCACTGCCACTGTTCACCCTGGCCGCTTGTAGTTCTTCTTCTGATTCCGACGCCGCTGGCGCTGAATCAGGTATGACCGACGGCATGGGCGGTGTACAAACCGGCGGCGCCAACGGCATGTTGTCCCCGGAAGAGCAGATGCGTCAGAAGTTCGAAGCACTGCAGCGTGACAACGTGATCTACTTCCCGTTCGACGGTTACGATATCCAGGGTCAGTACGCTGATCTGCTGGATGCCCACGCCAGCTACCTGCGCGAGCGCCCGAGCGTTAAAGTCCTGATCGAAGGTCACGCCGATGAGCGCGGTACTCCGGAGTACAACATCGCTCTGGGCGAGCGTCGTGCCAAGGCTGTGGCCAAGTATCTGCAAACCCTGGGTGTGCAGGCTGAGCAGCTCTCCATCGTCAGCTATGGCGAAGAGAAGCCTCTGGATCTGTCCCACACCGAGGATGCCTTTGCCAAAAACCGCCGCGCGGTTCTGGTTTACTAAGGTTTAAACCGAACGAAGTTCGTTTATATGCAAGCGGCCATTTCGATGGCCGTTTTATTTGCACTAAACGCCAAGGTTTGATCCGAATGAAATCTGCATATGCGAGCGACGATGGCGCTGGCCGTTTTATCTGTACTAAACGCTAAGGTTTGATCCGAATGAAATCTGTGTACAAGCAAGCTGTCGTTGCGCTGGCCGTAATGGTTGCTCTGAATGCGCAAGCTGCGGCACCGGTCAGCGATCTGGGCGGTGACTCAAGTGGTGGGGTTGTCCTTAGCGGCAACAACGGCGCCATCGTGCCCACCGGTAGCCTGGAAGATCGGGTTGCCCTGCTGGAGCGCACCCTCAATGCCCGTCTGCGACTGCAAGCTGAATTGCAGCAACAGGTCGACTCCCTGCAAGGGGAGGTCTCCGAACTGCGCGGTCAGCTGGAGCAGCAGACCTACCAGATGGAACAGTCGCAAGAGCGCCAGCGTCAGCTCTACCAGGAGCTCGACAAGGTTGCCAGCAGCCAGCAAGCTGCTCCAGCCGCCCCGGCCCCTGCTGCTGCCACACCGGCTGCTGCCGCCAATTACTCAACCAATCAGGATGAGAATCAGGCTTACGACGCAGCGGTCAACATGGTGCTCAAAGAGAAGAACTATGACAAAGCCATTCCGGCTTTCCAGGGCTTCATTAAGCAGTACCCCAATTCGGGCTATGTTCCCAATGCACACTACTGGCTCGGCCAGTTGCTGTTCAACAAGGGTGACAGAGCCGGTGCCTCGGCCCAGTTCTCGACCGTGGCCAACAAATACAGCAAATCCCCCAAGCGAGCCGATGCGCTGCTGAAGCTGGGTATGCTGGCGCAACTGGATGGCAAGAAGGCGGAAGCCAAATCCTTCTATGAGCAGGTGATCAAGGGCTATCCCAACACCTCGCCGGCCCAGTTGGCCAAACAGAGTCTGGCCAAGCTGTAACATTGCTGTATGTCACTGTTTTCGTAACGCTACTGTAAAAACAGCCTGCATTTGTACGCACAGTGAGCAAACGGATTTAAATTACGAATTTTCTGTTGCACCGGAAATTTAAATCCGTAATATAGGCCGCCGTCAGAGCCGAAGCAGTAATGCAGTCGGGACTGGTCGTGGTGAGGGTCGTTAGCTCAGTCGGTAGAGCAGTTGACTTTTAATCAATTGGTCGCTGGTTCGAATCCAGCACGACCCACCATTTTCTCCACTCGGTGGAGACAGAATTCCCAGGTCGTTTAGCTCAGCTGGGAGAGCACCTCCCTTACAAGGAGGGGGTCACTGGTTCGATCCCAGTAACGACCACCAGTTTGTAGAAAAAATGATTTAGATGGGTCGTTAGCTCAGTCGGTAGAGCAGTTGACTTTTAATCAATTGGTCGCTGGTTCGAATCCAGCACGACCCACCATCATTTCAAGAATCCCAGGTCGTTTAGCTCAGCTGGGAGAGCACCTCCCTTACAAGGAGGGGGTCACTGGTTCGATCCCAGTAACGACCACCA
>NZ_JBGLRC010000040.1:0-20201 GCF_041402345.1 Aeromonas sp. S11(2024)
CATACGGTGACTCCAGATAACACGGTAGGGGTACCGTTTTGTTATCCGGTTTGAAGCCGTATGACCACTCCCTTTTGTGGGCAACTGTCAGGTGAATACCATCTCCATACATACAGGCAGAGTGGGGAATAGCCAGGTGAAGCGCTATCGGGGCGTCACACTATCGCTGCCACCCAGGGCGCGATAGATTTTGGCTGTGGTGGTGAGCTGCTCTTTTTGCTGGGCCAGCAGGCTCTGCTGGGCATCCCACAGTCGGTTCTGCTCATCAAGCCAGGCTTGCACGCCGGTCGCACCCGCCTGGAAGCGAGCCTTGGCCAGTCGTTCGGCCTCCTGGGCATAACTCAGTTGTTCCTGCAGATAATCGAGTCGCTGCTGGCCATAGTGGCGTGCGGCCAGATTGTCTTCCACCTCCACCAGTGCGGTGTAGAGCTGTTTGCGAAACTCGGTTTCAGCAATCTGGTAATCCAGCTCTGAGCTTTCGATGGCGAGCTGGGTGCGGTTGTATTCAAGGAAGGGGAGGGCGAGGCTGGCTCCCAGCGTACCTACCGGATTTTGCAGCACCTGCGCCAATCTATCGGATGCGGTGCTGGCGCTGCCAGTCAGGGTCAGGCTGGGGTAGAAGCTGGTGCGGATCTCGTCCCCCTTTGCCAGCGTCTTGCGCAGCCGCAATTCGGCCGCTTTGACATCGGGGCGGCGAGCCAGCACATCGGCTGGAATACCCACTGCAAGTTCAGGAATGGTCTGCTTTGCAAGGGAAGCGGGTGCATACTCCAGCGACCCGCTGCTGCGGCCCAGCAACAGACGCAGGGCATTGCGAGCTTGCTCCTGCTGCGCCTTGAGGGAGGCCAGCTCAGCCTGTTTTCCGGCCAACTGTTGGCGTGCCTGCGCCAGATCGAGTCGGGTAATGGCGCCTGCCTGGTATTTGGTCTGGGTCAGCTGCTCGGTACGGGTCAGGTTGGCCAGCTGCTGTTCTCCGAGTGCGATGGCAGAGCCGAGATAGCCGAGCTGCCAATACTGCTCCAGGGTATTGCCGATCAGCAGGAGTCGGGTGCTGGCGAGATCTTGCTCGCTTGCCGCCGCCTCCCAGCTTGCCTGATCCCGCACCGAGGCGAGCTTGCCCCACAAATCTACTTCGTAACTGAGGCTCAGCGAGGGACCCAGACTGTTGGTGCCTTTGCCGGTTTTCAGATCCTTGTTGCCGCTGGCGGCGATAGTGCCATTGACCGAAGGCGTGAGGTTGGTATCGGCCTGCTCGGCGCCCAGTCGGGCGCTTTTGAGCTTGAGGGCCGCCACACGCATGTCCGGGTTGGCGGCCAGTACCGCGTCGACCAGTTTGTCGAGCTGGGGATCATGAAATTCCCGCCACCAGGGGCCTGCCTGCGCAGCCAGTTGGGCGCCCTCTGCCTGTTGCCATGTGGGGGCGATCGCCAGCTCGGGTCTTTGATAGGTGCTGTGCTGACTGCAGCCGCTGAGGGCCATGCAGAGAGCCAGCCAGGAGAGTTTGTGCATTGTTATTCCCTCGCCAGTGCGACAACAGGGTCGAGCCGCGCCGCATTGCGTGCCGGCAGGTAACCAAACAGGATCCCGATGAGTGACGAGCAGCCAAAGGCCATCAGGATGGAGAAGAGCGAGAACTGCATCTTGATGGAATCCACCAGCAGTGAAAAGAGTGCACCAATGCCTAGCGAGAGGCCGACGCCGAAGATCCCCCCCAGTAGGCTGACCATTACAGCTTCAATCAGAAATTGCTGCAGGATATCCGACTGGCGGGCGCCCACGGCCATACGAATGCCGATCTCGCGGGTGCGCTCCACCACCGACACCAGCATGATGTTCATCACGCCCACCCCGCCGACGATCAGCGAGATCACCGCGATGGCCGAGACCATCAGGGTCATGGTGGCCGTGGTTTTCTCTACCGATTTGATGATGCTGTCGCTGCTGAAGGTGAAGAAATCCTTCACCCCGTGACGCTTGGTGATCAACTCGATCACCGCCTGCTCGGCCAGTGCCGGTTGTACCCCGTCTTTGACCCGGATGGTGATCTGGCTGAAGTGGTGCTGCGAGATGAGGCGACTCATCACCGCGCTGTAGGGCAGCCAGATATTGACCGACTGGCTGGTGGGGCCGAAGCCGGTCTCCTGCGAAACCACACCGACAATCCGCACCGGCAAGGTACCGACCAATACCACCTTGCCGACCGGCTCCTCCTTGCCAAGCAGGCTGGTGATGCTCTTCTTGTCCACCACGGCAACGGCGGCACGCTGCTGGATATCCTGCCACTCCAGTAAGCGACCACTGACCAGCGTCATCCCCTTCACCTTGAAATAGTCGTTACCGACCCCGGTCACATTGCCGCTGTTGGTCTTGTTGCGGTAGCGCAACTGCCCTGAGCTGCCGATCTCGGGGCTGGCGCCCGCAAGATAGGGCTGCCCCAGCAGGGCATCGAGATCCCCCTTGTTGAGGGTCTGGATGCTGGCCATCTTCTCATCGCCCCATCCCTTGCCCGGGAAGATTTCGATGGTGTTGGTGCCCATCGCATTGATCTGGTCGATCACCTTGGCGCGCGCGCCCTGACCAAGAGCGACCACGCTCACCACGGCGGCGATGCCGATGATGATGCCGAGCATGGTGAGGAAGGTGCGCATCCGGTGGGCGAGCATGGCATGCATCGCCATCCGTCCCGCTTCCCGATAGCGATCCCAGTCGTGACCCATGGCGCCTTTAGTGGGCACTATTTTTTGATGGGTTGTGGCGGTGGCTGGAGCCAACACGGCCGTTTGGCTGGGGCCGCTATCTTGTTCAATCCGACCATCCTTGAGAGTGATGATCCGGTCGGCATGGCTGGCCACGTTCATATCGTGGGTGACCAGAATGATGGTGTGGCCCTGAGCGTGCAGCTCCTTGAGGATCGCCATCACCTCCTTGCCGCTCTGGCTATCCAGTGCGCCGGTCGGTTCATCGGCGAGGATCACTTCGCCGCCATTGGCCAGCGCCCGGGCGATACTGACCCGCTGCTGCTGACCGCCGGAGAGCTGACCCGGTGTATGGTGGCTGCGATCGGCCAGCCCCAGTCTGCTCAGTAGCTGACGCGCGCGCGCCTGGCGATCCGGGCGGCTGGTGCCGGCATAGACAGCCGGGATCTCCACGTTGGCGGCGGCATCGAGATGGGGCAG
Organism: Aeromonas sp. S11(2024); assembly: GCF_041402345.1. NCBI lineage: Bacteria > Pseudomonadati > Pseudomonadota > Gammaproteobacteria > Aeromonadales > Aeromonadaceae > Aeromonas > Aeromonas sp. S11(2024). Next base: position 3,177 of record NZ_JBGLRC010000040.1, read on the forward strand.
CAGGTGGTAGCGCTGAAAGATAAAGCCGAAGTGGTGGCAGCGCAGCCGGGCCAGCGCCAACGCATCCATGGTCGCGGTGTCCTGACCGCGAAACAGATACTGGCCGCCGCTCGGGCTATCGAGACAACCCAGCAGATTCATCAGGGTCGACTTGCCGGAGCCGGACGCGCCGACAATGGCGATCATCTCTCCTGCCGAGATGGTGAGATCAAGAGGGTGGAGCACGGTGACTTCGCTGTCGCCGCTCTGGTAGCGTCGCTCGACCCCTTTCAGCTGGATCAACGGCAGCTGGTTCAGGGGCTCACTCATAGCATCACCGCCATCTCATCATTGTCGGCGGGGGCTCCGTGATTGAGCTGCACCTCCTCCTTCTCACTCAGCCCGCTGATCACCTCAATGCGGATCTCGTCCTTCATACCGGTCTTGATATGACGGGTTTCGGTTGTCTCATCGTCCTTGATCACGGTGACTTCATACTCGTTGTCACCCAACGACTTGCCGAGGGCGGTTTGCGGCACAGTGAGCACCTGCTTGCGCTCGCCGAGCACAATGGTCACCTGGGTGGTCATTGCCACCCGCAGGGTATGGTCGGGATTGGGTACATCGAACAGGGCGTAGTAGTAGACAGCCGCATTGCTGGTGGTGGTACCTGTGGTGGCCTGATCGTTGATGTTGGTAGGCGCTAACTCCACGGCGCGAAGCGTACCCTGATAGCGGGTATCCGGATCGCCAATGAGGGTGAAGTAGACTGGCATGCCGGCTTTGACCTTGGTGACATCGGCTTCGGAGATCTGAGCCTTGACTGTCATGGTCTCGAGGTTGGCCAGCTTGAGCACGGTCGGCACCGTCTGGCTGGCTGCCAGGGTCTGGCCCTGACGGGTCACAATGCTGATGACGGTGCCATCCATCGGCGCCAGGATCTTGGTATAGCCCAGCTCGGTCTTGGCCCGATCAACCTTGATCAGGGCATTGTCGATATTGGCCTGACTGTTTTGCAGTTCGGCGCGGGTGACCGCCAGCAGTGCCTCGGCACTCTCCAGATCGGCCCGTGAGCTCGCCTCCTGCTTGAACATCTGCTGCTGGCGCCGCCAGGCGAGCTCGTTCTGTTTGAGTTGTGCCTGCTTGATCTTGAGCTGGGCGCGGTTGCTGGCAAGCTCCGCCTCGGCCGTCTTGAGGTTGTTCTGGGCAATCAGGGGATCAATCTCGGCCAGCAGGTCTCCCTGCTTGACCTGATCACCAGCCTCGACGGCCAGCTTGGTAACCTGACCGGAGACCTGGGCCCCCACATCCACCTGTTCTACGGCCTGCAGCACACCACTGGCCAGCACGGTCTGGGCGATATCCTCGCGGGTCACTTGAGCGGTCAGCATCGCCTTGGGTGGTTGACTGGGCCAGAGCAGCCAGCCGAGGAGCACCACGGCGATCAGCATGGTGATGGCCAGGGTTCTCTGCTTGGGGGTTATGTTCATCGATCACCTGAATGGAAACGGAAAAGGTTGTGCGCGGCGATTATCCTGCAGCAAAGCCCTGATAAATAACAGCCGCAAATATGTAAGCAAAGTTATGGCGTTAACTGTCAATAAGCCGTGAAAGGAGTAAGCGAGAGACCGCAGTGGTGAGCAAGATGGTCAGCAAGAGGATAGGGAGTGCCGCTGGCGGTGGCGATGAAAAAGCCCTGCGCAGAGGCAGGGCTTTGGAATAGGTAATGGCGAGGGAGGATCAGGCCTTGGCCAGCAGATCCATCACCCAGGGCAGACCCTGCTTCTTGCGGCTGACAAAGCCCGGGTGGTAGCTGGACTCGGCCGGTACTTTGGCGTGCTCGGTAAAGTAGATACGGCTGGCAGCAGCAGTCAGGTCAGTCACCATCAGCACGAAGAAGTCGAGCCCTTCGCTCGCCACGCGCTGGGCCATCTCCTGCTGCAGGGCTGGCAGGTGCTCGGCCAGCTGCTGTTCGCTGCCCACTTCGATCTGGCTCATGATGAAGTTGCAACCTTCCGCCTGGAATGCCTTCTCATCCTGCTGCAGCAGTTGAGCCGGAGTCAGGCCGCTCAGGTCGGTTTTCGCCATCAGCAGCTGTTGGCCGAATTCGGCCAGCGATACTTCGGCCAGCGGTGCCAGACGCTCACAAGCGATCTTGTCCTGCTCGGTGGTGGTCGGCGAGGTGAGACAGAGGGTGTCGCTCATGATGGCGCCCAGCATCAGGCGAGCCTGGCTGCGGGTCACAGTGCCTTGCTGGCTCAGCAGATCGAAGGCGATGGTGCAGGTGCAGCCGACGGCACGGATCCAGGCATCCAGCGGAGACTGGGTGACCAGGGTACCGAGACGGTGGTGATCCACCAGACCCAGTACATTGGCTTGTGCCAGTGTGGCAGGACCCTGTTCCAGATCACTGAAATCCACCAGCCAGACATTTTCACCGGTCAGATCTTTGGTCAGCAACTCGGGTTCGCTGACGCCAGCCTGCTCCAGAATAAAACGGGTTTCGGTGCGCAGGTCACCCAGACGCCATGGGGTGGCCTGACGGCCCTGGCCATTGAGCCAGTCGGTGATAACCAGCGCACTGCAGATACTGTCGCTATCAGGATTCTTGTGACCAAAAACGTGGATCATAGACAAAGCCTCACAATTGGATACCCATAAAGGGGGGCAACACTATGCGAAATGCGCCACATGAAGGCAACCGGATCCACGCCCATGTTGCTGCCAGCTTCGCCTAACTCGCCATTTTATTGATCTGGGTCGGTAATCCTGACGCGAGTTCGGTTCTCACAGTTGGCTATTGGCTATTGGCTATTGGCTATTGGCTATTGGCTATTGGCTATTGGCTATTGGCTATTGCTGACTGTGCAGGCCATGGCACTCGTCCGTGCCTGCGCAGTCAGCATGTTTTGTCAGCCCTGTCAGTCGCCATCCTGCAAATCGGCGTTTTGGCCTGATTCAACGGCGCAGCAGCTCGCGAGCATTGGCCAGGGTGTTGTCGGTGATCTGGTCGCCACCGAGCAGGCGTGCCAGCTCATTGAGGCGGGCATTTTGGTCGAGTGCATCCATCCGGGTTTCGGTGGTTTTGCCATCGGTATGCTTGCTCACCACCATATGCTGGTGGCCGTTGCCAGCCACCTGAGGCAAGTGAGTGACCACCATCACCTGAGTGGACTCGCCGAGCTGGCGCAGCAGGCGACCCACCACGGCGGCAGTCGGGCCGCTGATCCCCACATCCACCTCATCGAAAATCAGGGTCGGGGTGGAGATCTTGCGGGCGCTGATCACCACGATGGCGAGACTGATGCGCGACAGTTCACCGCCTGAGGCCACCTTGCCAAGCGGCTGGATCGGTTGGCCAGGGTTGGTGGTGACCATAAATTCCACCCGATCTATACCCAGCGGAGAGAGGCTGCTCTGGGCATCGGGGCGCACCTCGATGGCAAAGCGGCCATCGGGCATCGCCAGTTCGTGCATGCTGCTGGTCACCTTGGCGCCCAGCTCCTGGGCGTAACGCTGACGGCTCTGATTCAGGGCTTCGGCGGCTTGGACAAAAGCCTGACGGGCCTCGGCCAGCTCATCTTCCATCCCCTCTAACCGTTCTTCATCGGAGTTGAGGCGAGCGAGATCAGAGGCCAGCTCCTGATGGTACTGAGCCAGATCTGCCGGTTTGACGTGGTGCTTGCGGGCCAGATTGATCGCCTTGGAGAGGCGGGCCTCCAGCTCGTTAAAACGCTCGGGATCCAGTTCCAGCCGATCGAGGTAGCTACGTAGTTCGCTGTGACTCTCCTGCACCCCGATCAGTGCTTCGTTCAGCATCTCCAGTACCGGGGTGAGGCGGCTGTCCATGCTGACCAGCCCCTCGGCCCGATCGACGGCCGATTGCAGCAGCCCTGCAATAGTGGTCTCTTCGTTGTCATAGAGCAGATCGAGGCAAGCCCCGCACTCCTGCATCAGCTCGGTGCCGTTGGCCAGACGCTGGTGCTCCTCTTCTATCTCTTCGAACTCCCCCGGCTGCAGGGCGAATTCGTCCAGCTCCTGCACCTGATACTCGATCAGCTGGCGACGGGCCTCTCGCTGCTGCTGCTCGGCTTTGAGCCGGTTCAGTTCGTTTTGTAGTTGGCGCCACTGCTGATAGTGCTGGCGGACCTCGTCGAGCAGCAGATGGTGACCGGCATAACCGTCGAGCAGAGCGAGCTGGTAGTCGGGTTTGAGCAGCATTTGGTGGGCATGCTGACCGTGTACGTTGACCAGCAGTTGGCCCAGATTCTTGAGCTGGGTAAGAGGGACAGGCACGCCGTTGATATAGCTGCGTGAGCGCCCCTCGGCGGAGATGACTCGCCGGACGATACACTCACCTTCGTTTTCCAGCTCGTTGGTGGCGAGCCAAGCGCGGGCGGCCGGGTTGTTGTCCAGCAGGAAGCGGGCGCTGACCTCGCTTTTGGCGCTATCGGGTCGCACCATGCCGGCTTCGGCCCGCTCTCCGAGACAGAGACCGAGAGCATCGATGGCGATGGATTTACCGGCACCGGTCTCACCTGTGATACAGGTCATGCCCGGTTGCAGATCGAGTTCGAGAAACTTGACGATAGCGAAGTTGTTGACGGTCAGCTGGGTCAGCATGGTCTCATCCTGTATAGGTCAACATTACTGTGTATGTATCCAGTATATACTGGTCTTATATACAGTAAAGAGGGCACCGTCATTTTTAACAAAGGAAAGCCGCGCCAGTGCGGTATGGCTATGAAAATGCGGTACTGGTATGAGAGTGCAAGGGACGTTGCTACGACAGAAATGAGAAAGGCGCCAATTCAGGCGCCCTCTCTGGCAATGCCGTTGTCGGTCAGCGCCGATTAAAACAGCTTGCTGCCCCAGCCGAGCTTGTTGCGCAGCACGTGGAAGTAGCTGTAGTCGAGCGGGTGAACCAGATGAAGCTGGTGGTGGCTCTTCTTGATGAGGATCTCGTCCCCCGGGTGGACCGCCAGCGTCACCTGACCGTCACAGCTGACCTGCATGGCATCGTCCTGATTATCCGGCGAGACCAGCAGCCGTACTTCGCTGTCGGCATCGAGTACGATGGGGCGACTGCTGAGGGTATGCGGGAACATCGGCACCAGCGTGATGGCGTTGAGCTTGGGGGTGAGGATGGCGCCGCCAGCCGACAGGGAGTAGGCGGTCGAGCCGGTCGGGGTGGCCACTATGATGCCGTCCGAACGCTGGCTATACATAAAGCTGCCATCGATATAGACCTCGAACTCGATCATGTGGGCGATCTTGCCCGGATGCAGCACTGCTTCATTCACCGCCAGATTGCTCGACTTGCGCTCGCCGTGGCGATAGACCGAAGCCTCCAGCAGGAAGCGGTGTTCGCTCTTGTAGTGACCGGAAAGCACCTGCTCCAGTGGAAGCAGGTAATCCTGCGGCGAGAGGTCGGTCAGAAAGCCGAGGTTGCCCCGGTTCACCCCGATCACCGCCACATCGAAGCGCGACAGCACTCGCGCCGCCCCCAGCATGTTGCCGTCACCGCCCACCACGATGGCGAGATCGGCCTGCTGGCCCAGTTGCACCAGATCCATCACGTTTTCATCGAGGATGCTCAGGGTCTGGGCGACCCGGCTCTCCACCAGTACCCGAAAGCCGCGGGCGGTCAGGTATTGATGCAGGCCGGTCAGCGTCTGGTTGGCCCCCTCATGGTGGGGTTTGCCAATCAGGGCGATGGTTTTGAACGGAGAATCCATAGTCAGTCAGATCTGGGATGGGTATTGCGGGCCAGTATACAGTGCTTTGCTCCGCTTGTGACGCTCTCCCGTGTGACGGGGCTGGCTATCCCCTTGAGGCTACTGGTTAAACGGTGAGCGGCAACCCGGATAAACCGCCGGTTGCGGCTATTCAGCAACCCAGATAGCCCTTTACCCCTTGAAAGCCGGGGATGCATCCCCATAATAGCGCCAACATAGTCGGTCTGTTGTCGTCCGGTCGCTCAACCAGACGTCAGGGCCCTCATAAGTAACCCCGGAATTGGAGATGTCATGAACCACGAAGAGCAAAAGGTTGAAGCGATGGAGCAAGTGGAAGCCCAGCCAGTCGAGCCGACCGATGTAGACAGTGAAGTGACAGCCGAGCAGGCCCGCATTGCCGAACTGGAATCGCAGCTGGAAACCGCCATCCAAAAAGCGGCGGAAGAGCGTGAACGCGCCCTGCGTACCGCCGCCGAGATGGAGAACCTGCGCCGTCGTACCGAGCTGGATGTGGAGAAGGCGCACAAATTCGCTCTGGAGAAGTTCGCCAATGAACTGCTGCCGGTGCTGGACAACCTTGAGCGTGCCATCGAACTGGCCGACAAGGAGAACGAAGCCCTCAAGCCGATGATCGAAGGTGTCGAGCTGACCCTGAAATCCATGCAGAGCGGCGTGGCCAAGTTTGGTCTGGTGGCGCTCGACCCGATCAACCAGCCGTTTGACCCCAACGCCCATCAGGCGATGAGCATGGTACCGAGTGCCGATGTGGCCCCGAACACCGTCATTGCAGTGATGCAGAAGGGCTATGACCTCAACGGTCGGGTGATCCGTCCGGCCATGGTGATGATCGCCAAAGCGGTCGACTGATTGGCTGTGGGTGCCCGAGCCCGCCCCGTGGCGGGCTTTTTGTTTCGCAGTGCAGCACCTGTTCATCTTGCCCGGTTTACGGCTCAACGTGACCGCGCAACCATGACAGAGGGTGTGGTTTTTTAGGGTTGGGGCTTGAAGCTGCGTCTGGCGACCCCATATAGGTAGCAAGGCCGCGGCGGCACAAAAAATTTGATGCCGGGAGCTTGAAAGCCAGATTGGCAGCCCCCACCTAGCCGTTAACGCATTAAGGCGAGTTCCTCGCCAGTTTATTCAAAGTATTTGGAGATTCGTCAAATGGGTAAAATCATCGGTATTGACCTGGGTACTACCAACTCCTGCGTCGCTATTCTGGATGGCGACACTGCTCGCGTGATCGAGAACGCAGAAGGCGATCGTACTACTCCGTCCATCATTGCCTATGCCGATGATGGCGAGATCCTGGTTGGTCAGCCGGCCAAGCGTCAGGCCATCACCAACCCGAAAAACACCCTGTTCGCCATCAAGCGTCTGATTGGTCGTCGTTTTGAAGATGAAGAAGTGCAGCGTGACCTGAAAATCATGCCGTACGCCATCGCCAAAGCTGACAACGGCGACGCCTGGGTTGAAGTCAAGGGCAAGAAAATGGCACCGCCGCAGATCTCTGCCGAAGTGCTGAAAAAGATGAAAAAGACCGCCGAAGACTATCTGGGTGAGTCGGTAACCGAAGCAGTCATCACTGTTCCGGCCTACTTCAACGACGCCCAGCGTCAGGCTACCAAGGATGCCGGTCGCATCGCCGGTCTGGATGTAAAACGCATCATCAACGAACCGACTGCAGCTGCTTTCGCTTACGGCGTGAACAAGGTCAAGGGCGAGCGCAAGGTTGCCGTATATGACCTGGGTGGCGGTACTTTCGATATCTCCATCATCGAGATCGACGAAGTTGAAGGCGAAACCACCTTCGAAGTACTGGCGACCAACGGTAACACCCACCTGGGTGGTGAAGACTTCGACAACCGCGTCATCAACTATCTGGTAGACGAGTTCAAGCGTGAGCAGGGCATCGACCTGCGCAACGACCAGCTGGCTCTGCAGCGTCTGAAAGATGCCGCCGAGAAAGCCAAAATCGAGCTCTCTTCTGCCCAGCAGACCGACGTCAACCTGCCGTACATCACTGCAGATGCCACTGGTCCGAAGCACATGAACATCAAGGTAACCCGCGCCAAGCTGGAATCCCTGGTGGAAGACATGGTGAAGGACTCTCTGGAGCCGGTTCGTGTCGCCCTGAAAGACTCCGGTCTGGCAGTTGGCGAGATCGACGACGTGATCCTGGTTGGTGGTCAGACCCGTATGCCGCTGGTTCAGAAGACCGTTGCCGAGTTCTTTGGCAAAGAGCCGCGTAAAGACGTCAACCCGGACGAAGCCGTGGCCATGGGTGCTGCCATCCAGGGCGCCGTACTGTCCGGTGACAAGACCGACGTACTGCTGCTGGATGTCACCCCGCTCTCCCTGGGTATCGAAACCATGGGTAGCGTGATGACTGCGCTGATCGAGAAGAACACCACCATTCCGACCAAGAAGTCCCAGGTGTTCTCCACTGCCGAAGACAACCAGTCTGCCGTGACCATTCACGTGCTGCAGGGTGAGCGCAAGCGCGCCAGCGACAACAAGTCTCTGGGCCAGTTCAACTTGGAAGGCATCCGTCCGGCACCGCGTGGTCTGCCGCAGATCGAAGTGACCTTCGACATCGATGCCAACGGTATCCTGCACGTCTCTGCGAAAGACAAAGAGACCAACAAAGAGCAGAAGATCACCATCCAGGCCTCCTCTGGTCTGTCTGATGACGAGATCGAGCGCATGGTACGCGAAGCCGAAGCCAACGCGGCCGAGGACAAGAAGTTTGAAGAGCTGGTACAGGCTCGCAACCAGGCTGATGGTCTGGTCCACTCCGTACGCAAGCAGATCACCGAAGCCGGTGAAGCCCTGCCTGCCGACGACAAGACCAAGATCGAAGCCGCTCTGAGCGAGCTGGAAGCGGCCATCAAGGGTGACGACAAGGCTGCCATCGAAGCCAAACAGCAGGCTCTGCTGGAAGCGTCCCAGAAGCTGATGGAAATTGCCCAGCAGCAGGCTCAGGCCCAGGGTGCAGCCGGTGCTGATGCCGGTCAGTCCTCCTCTTCTGCCAAGGCTGACGACGACGTAGTCGACGCCGAGTTCGAAGAAGTGAAAGACGACAAGAAGTAAGCCCTACCCAGATGGGCGGAGTCCGCTTCGCCCATCGGCTTGGTCAATGAATTCACGGGCGTTGGGTAACCAACGCCCGTCTGCGTAACCACAGGATGAGTATGTCGAAGCGCGATTTCTACGAAGTACTGGGTGTGGCGAAAGATGCCGACGATCGCGAGATCAAGAAGGCGTACAAGCGCCTGGCTATGAAGTATCACCCGGATCGTAATCAGGGTGATGCCGCATCCGAAGAGAAGTTCAAAGAGGTCAAGGAAGCCTACGAGGTCCTGACCGATGCCAACCTGCGTGCCCGTTACGACCAGTACGGCCATGCCGGTGTCGACCCGAGCCAGGGTGGCGGTGGCCACGGTGGCTTTGGCGGCGGTGCCGACTTCGCCGACATGTTTGGTGACGTATTCGGTGACATCTTCGGCGGTGGCCGTGGTGGTGCTCGTCGTGGCCCGGCCCGTGGCTCCGACCTGCGTTACACCATGGAGCTGACGCTGGAAGAGGCGGTACGCGGGGTCTCCAAGGAGATCAAGGTGCCAACTCTGGTTCACTGCGAAGTCTGTAACGGCTCCGGTGCCCACACCGGCAGCAGTGCCCAGACCTGCCCGACCTGCCACGGCTCCGGCCAGGTGCAGATGCGTCAGGGCTTCTTCGCGGTGCAGCAGGCGTGCCCACACTGTCACGGCCGCGGCAAGATCATCAAGGATCCGTGCCGCAAGTGCCACGGTGAAGGTCGCTACCAGCGCACCAAGACCCTGTCGGTGAAAATTCCGGCGGGCGTCGATACCGGCGATCGCATCCGTCTCTCCGGCGAAGGGGAAGCGGGGGAAGCAGGGGCACCGGCAGGGGATCTCTACGTACAGGTGCACGTCAAAGAGCACGAGATCTTCGTGCGTGACGGCAACAACCTCTACTGCGAAGTGCCCATCAGCTTCACCGCAGCTGCCCTGGGTGGCGAGATTGAAGTGCCGACCCTGGATGGCCGCGTCAAGCTCAAGGTCACTCCGGAGACCCAGACTGGCAAGATGTTCCGCATGCGTGGCAAGGGCGTGAAGTCAGTACGCTCCGGTCAGGTAGGGGATCTGATGTGCAAGGTAGTGATCGAGACGCCGGTCAACCTCACCGAGCAGCAGAAAGAGCTGCTGCGCCAGCTGGACGAGTCGTTCAGCGGTGCCGCTGCCAAGACCCACAAGCCGAAATCGGAAGGCTTCTTCGAAGGGGTGAAACGCTTCTTCGACGATCTGACCAGCTGATTTCAGCCACCCGAATAAACAGAGCCGGCCTTGTGCCGGCTCTTTTTTGCCCGCCGTTTAGCCAGGATCCGCCCTATTGAGTGGATCCTGATGAGGGATCCTCCTCACAACTCCCGCCAATTCCTGCTGTACAAATGTTATCCCGCTCACACTGTTGCTGAAACGGTTTAGTTGCTGTATTGAGTTGGCTAAAGCGGTTTAGCTATGCTCCGTCTGTCGATAACAACAGCGCCCGTCCGGGCCACAGATGACAGGTGAGGAAGATGATGATGTTCAAGAGCAAGTTGGCGCTGGCGGTAGCGCTGGGATTGGGGATGAGCAGCCCGCTGTGGGCGGCGCAGGCGAGTATCGCAGGTGAGAGTGTCGAGGCCAGACTGGCGGCGCTGGAGGCACGGGTACAGGCGGCCGAAGCGAGAGCCGAGGCAGCAGAGAGCCGTGCCAGTCAGGCGGAAGTGAAAGCGAGCGCGGCGAGCGAGCAGGCGCAGGTGGCCAACAACCGCAGCCAGAAGGTGGATGAGAAGACCGCTGGTGCCCAGGGCTTCGAGTTTCACGGCTATGCCCGCTCGGGCCTCCTGGTCAACGGCAATGGCAACGGCGGGCGTGGCGGCCCCTACATCACGCCAGCCGGTTCGGTAGGCGGAGCTGTTGGTCGCCTTGGCAACGAGGATGACACCTACATGGAGGCCAACCTGCTGAAAACCCAGACCTTCGAGGATGGCAGCTGGGCCCGCTACAAGCTGATGCTGGCAGACGGGGTGGAGACCAGCAACGACTGGACCGCCAGCGATTCGAGCCTCAATACCCGTCAGGTGTTTGCCGAGATCGGCAATCTGGCGAGCTTCGACGGCCCCTTCAAGAATGCGGTGCTGTGGGCGGGCAAGCGCTTTGACCGCGACAACTTCGACATCCACTGGCTCGATTCTGACGTGGTGTTCCTGGCCGGTACCGGCGGCGGCGTTTATGACGTGCAGCTGGCCGACAGCTGGAAGGCCAACTTCTCTCTCTATGGCCGTGATTACGGCGACATCAGCGCCAGCGGTCTCTCCGATATCGAGAGCTACATCCTCACCATGAACAACCGTGTCGGCAACTGGCAGTGGATGATGAACGGCCTCTCGGCCAAGGACAATGACGCCCGCATCAATGACAAGGGGACGGGCAGCGAGGCGGCGGACAAGGGGGCACACACCCTGTTGGCCTACCACGGCGAGAGCTTCTTTGGCATCAACCCCGGTTTTGCCAAGGCGGCGGTGTTGTATGGTCATGGGCTGGGGGCCGAGGTCAAGGGGCTGGGCTCTGACAGCGAGCTGTTGCCGGACGCCGATGCAGTGCGGGTCGCCGTGTTTGGCGCCACCGATCTCAACTCGCGCTGGCGTTTTGCCCCGGCCCTGCTGGCCGAGCAGAGTCAGGATCGCTACGTGAAAGGGGACGAGTACCGCTGGCTCACCTTCAATACCCGGGTGGCGCAGGTGCTGAGCCAGAACGTGGAGCTGGTCTACGAGGCGGCCTGGCAGTACATGGATCTCGATCCCAAGGGCTACAAGGGACGCCAGGCGGTGAACGGCAATTTCACCAAGCTCACCTTCGCCCCCACCTTCAAGGCGCAGACCGCCGGTTTCTTCGAGCGGCCTGAGCTTAGGGTGTTCGCCAGCTGGATGGACTGGTCCTCCGAGCTCGACAATTACGCCAGCGACGATGCCATGGGCCAGAGCAACTTCACCGCCGGTGGCGAGTGGAACTTTGGTGTGCAGATGGAAACCTGGTTCTAGTTCGTTATCCCGATCACAAAAATGGCAGCCGGTGCCGAGATCTGTTGGTTGGCTAAAACGGTTTAGCTGATAATGCCAGCCAACAGAACAGAGTTCGGGTTTGACCGTGGATCCGATGCAGCAGTGGAGTAGCAAGGTGACGAATCGTGTGTGGGTAATGGGGGATGCGGTGGTGGACTTGATCCCGGAAGGGGCGTTGCACTACCTCAAGTGTCCGGGTGGTGCGCCCGCCAATGTGGCGGTTGGTGTGGCACGGCTGGGTGGCGATGCGGCCTTTATCGGCCGGGTCGGTGCCGATCCGTTCGGCCGCTTTATGGCCGACACCTTGCGCGGGGAGGGGGTGGATATCGGTGCGCTGCGGCTCGATCCAGACCATCGCACCTCTACCGTGCTGGTGGCACTGGATGACGAGGGGGAGCGCAGCTTCACCTTTATGGTGCGCCCCAGTGCCGACCAGTTCCTCACCCCAAATGAGTTGCCCCGCTTCGATGCCGGTCAGTGGTTGCTGACTTGCTCCATCGCGCTAGCCAACGAGCCGGTGCGCACCAGCTGCCTGCAGGCCATGGCAGCCATCAAGGCGGAAGGCGGGCGAGTCTGCTTCGACCCCAACCTGCGCCCCGAGGTGTGGGGCAACCCCGCCGAGATGCTGCCGCTGGTGCGTCAGGCCATTGCGCAGGCGGATGTGGTCAAGCTCTCCATCGAGGAGCTGCAACTGCTGAGCGGCGAGGATGATCTGGCTGCCGGGCTCGCTACGCTCTCTGGCCCGGCGCTGGTGCTGGTGACCAGAGGAGCGGCCGGGGTAGTGGCTCGCCTTGATGGCGAGTTGCTGGAGTGGGTGGGGCAGAAAGTGACGCCCATCGACACCACGGGGGCGGGGGATGCCTTCGTCGCCGGTCTGCTGGCGGCGCTGGCCGGGCGCTCGTCGCTGCCGACGCTGGCCGAGTTGCCCGCCATTCTGGCGCAGGCCCACGGCTGCGGGGCGCTCGCCACCACCGCCAAGGGGGCCATGACGGCGCTGCCGACCCGCACCGAACTGGATGCCTTTTTGCGATCAGGCGCAAGCGGCTGTTGAGCTGAGGCTAGAAGCCCGGCTCGACAGCCCCTACTCTCATGTGACAAGGGCCCGCCAGCGTGGCGGGTCATAAGAGGAAGAATATGAATATCAGTGCGATAGCCAAGGATCTGGTGCCCCTGCTCGGGGGCAAGGAGAACATCGTCAGCGCTGCCCACTGCGCCACCCGGCTGCGGCTGGTGTTGGCCGATGACAGCAAGGTAAACAAGGCCGCCATCGACAAGCTGGAGGGGGTCAAGGGGTGCTTTAGCAACGCGGGCCAAATTCAGGTGATCTTCGGCACCGGTCTGGTCAACAAGGTCTATGCGGAGTTTGTGGCGCTGACCGGTACCGGCACCGCCAGCAAGGCTGAGTTGACCGACATGGCGGCGGCCAAGCTCAACGTGGCCCAGCGGTTGGCGCGAACCCTCTCCAACATCTTCGTGCCGATCATTCCGGCCATCGTCGCCTCGGGTCTGCTGATGGGGCTGCTTGGCATGGTGCGCACCTACGGTTGGGTCAATGCCGACAGCGCCCTGTTTGTGATGCTCGACATGTTCAGCTCGGCGGCCTTTATCATATTGCCCATTCTGATCGGCTTTACGGCGGCGCGGGAGTTTGGCGGCAATCCGTACCTCGGGGCGACCCTCGGTGGCATCCTCACCCACCCGGCGTTGACCAACGCCTGGGGCGTGGCCGGTGGCTTCAAGACCATGGATTTCTTCGGACTGGATGTGGCGATGATCGGCTATCAGGGCACCGTCTTCCCGGTGCTCTTGGCGGTCTGGTTTATGTCCCATCTGGAGAAACAGCTGCGCAAGCGCATTCCGGATGCGCTGGATCTGATCCTCACGCCGTTTCTCACCGTCATCATCACCGGTTTCGTGGCGCTGCTCTTTATCGGCCCGGCGGGTCGGGTGCTGGGGGATGGCATCTCGTTCGGTCTGAGCGCCCTCTATGAGCAGGCGGGCTGGCTGGCGGGGCTGGTGTTTGGCGGCACTTACTCGCTTATCGTCATCACCGGCATCCACCACAGCTTCCACGCCATCGAGGCGGGGTTGTTGGCCAATCCGCAAATTGGCGTCAATTTCCTGCTGCCCATCTGGGCCATGGCCAACGTGGCACAGGGCGGGGCTTGCCTCGCGGTCTATTTCAAGACCCGCGACGTGAAGATCAAGGCCATTACCGTGCCGGCTGCCATGTCCTGCCTGCTGGGTATCACCGAGGCTGCCATCTTCGGCGTCAACCTGCGCTATATCAAACCCTTCCTTGCCGGTCTGTTTGGCGGGGCCTGCGGCGGCGCCTACGTGGTGGCGGCCAAGGTGGGGATGACGGCGGTGGGGCTGACCGGTATTCCCGGCATGGCCATCGTCCAGCCCATGAGCCTTATTCATTACATCATCGGGTTGGTGATCGCCTTTGGCGCCGCCTTCGCCGCATCCTACCTGCTCAAGTACAAGGTGGAGTGATGAAGGAAAGCGATTTTCTCAACCAGATTGTCCGGTCGTTGCTGGCCGGACAGCTCAAGGCGGCGGCCGATCCCCATCGGCCCCGCTGGCATCTGGCAGCCCCGGTGGGGCTGCTCAACGATCCCAACGGCTTTATCGAGCACTACGGGCGCTACCACCTCTTCTACCAGTGGAACCCGCTTGGCTGCGAGCACCGCAACAAGGGCTGGGGCCATGTCACCTCCACCGATCTGCTGCATTGGCAGCACGAGCCCATCGCCTTGCTGCCCACCGAAGCCTATGAGAGCCACGGCTGCTATTCGGGCTCTGCGGTGAGCGACGAGCAGGGGCGTCTGACCCTTATCTACACCGGCAATGTCAAATACCCGGATGGCAGCCGCACCGCCTATCAGTGTCTGGCCCGGGCCGACGGTGAGGGGGGCTTCGAGAAGCTGGGGCCCGTGTTGGATCTGCCCGAAGGCTACAGCGGCCATGTGCGCGACCCCAAGGTGTGGCACGACGGCAAACAGTGGCTGATGGTGCTGGGAGCGCGCACCCTGGATGACAAGGGGGAAGTGCTGCTCTATCGCGGCGAGACCCTGCAAAGCTGGCAGCGGGTGGGCCCCATCGCCGGTAGCGGGCGAGGAGGGCTGGGTGAGTTTGGCTATATGTGGGAGTGCCCGGATCTCTTCCCGCTTGGGGATCTCCATGTGTTGATCAGCTGCCCGCAGGGGATTGCCCCGGCAGGCGAGGATTATCGCAACCTCTACCAGTGCGGCTGGCTGGCGGGCAACTTCGACGGCGAGCACTTCGGGCACGGGGCTTTCCACGAGCTGGATCGGGGCTTCGAGTTCTATGCCCCCCAGACCACTCTGGATAGCCAGGGTCGGCGCTTGCTGTTTGGCTGGCTGGGTCTGCCGGAGGAGAACGAGATGAGCCAACCTACTGTCGCTCACGGCTGGATCCACCAGATGAGCTGCCCGCGGGAGCTGTTCTGGCAGGATGAGTGGCTCTGCCAGCGACCGGTGGCGGAGCTGGCGGCATTGAAGGGAGAGCTGACCCGCTTCGAGGGGACGCTTGGCGAGTTTCCGGGGTTGGCCATCGACTCGGCCTGGCTCGATCTGGATCTCTGCGGTGAGGGGAGCCTCTGGTTCGGCGCCGTGGCCGAGCTGGTGTGGCAGCCGGGGCGCATCACCTTGCGGCGCCAGAACTGGCAGAGCGGGGTGTGGGAGACCCGCAGCAGCCCATGGGCTGGCGGGCGGATCACCGTCCTGTGTGATCGCTCCAGTCTGGAGTGTTTCATCGATGAGGGTCGTCACAGCCTGTCGGCGCGCTACTTCCCAGGGGAAAAGCCGCAACTTTCATCAGGTAACGGCGATGATGGCTGCAAAATTTGCCTCAATCACTGGCCGCTGTCGGCGTGCCTAGTACAATAGCCCGGTTCTAGTCAGCCGGGAGGCCAGGTGGAGAAGAAGAAACGGATCACGATTGCCCAGATCGCCGAACTGGCGGGGGTGTCCAAGGCGACTGCCAGTCTGGTGCTCAACGGGAAGAGTGCGGAGTACCGCATTGCCGACGATACCCGCAAGCGTATTCAGGCGGTGGCGGAGGAGTGTCACTACCTGCCGAGCTTTCATGCCCGCTCCCTGCGTGAGACCCGCAGCTACACCTGGGGGCTGGTGATCCCCGATCTCACCAACTTCGGTTTTGCCCGCATCGCCCGCGCCCTCGAGGCCCACTGCCGGGAGGCGGGTATCCAGCTGCTGATCGCCTGCTCCGAGGATGATCCCGCCCTCGAGCAGCGGGTGGTGGATAACCTCATCAGCCGCCAGGTGGATGGGCTGATTGTCGCCTCCAGCGGCCACAGCGATGACATCTATGCCCGCATTCACGACCGCCTGCCGGTGGTGCAGCTCGACCGCCATATTGGCGAGTCGCGCCTGCCCATGGTGATCTCCGATGCCTGCAAGGCCACCGCCGAGCTGGTGCGGGACATGGCCAGCGAGTGCGGCGAGGAGATCTACTACTTCGGCGGCCTGCTGGATCTCTCCCCCAGTCGTCACCGGCTGGCGGGCTATGAGCTGGGGCTCCATCGCGCCGGTTTTGAAGCCGATGTAGCCCGGGTGCGTCATCGCGACTATCAGCCGAGCTCCGGTTATCAGCTGATGGCCGAGCTGGTGGCCGAGCTGGGAGCGCCTCCCAGGGGGCTCTTTACCGCCTCTTTTACACTGCTGGAAGGGGTGCTGCGCTACCTCAACGAGGCGGGGCTGATGGAGACAGGGATGCGCCTGTGTACCTTCGATGATCACGACCTGCTCGACTGCATTCCCATGCGCATCGACTCGGTGGCGCAGGATTGTCCGGCGCTGGCCCTCGCCGCTTTCGAGCTGATGCAGCAACTGATTGCGGGCAATCCCCCGGCGCAGACTGCCCAGGTGATCACCCCCAAGGTGCGCTGGCGCAGTCGCCGCTAGCCACTCTTCGCCCATCCTGTCTAGTCCTGAAATAGGTTTACACATTTTCAACTAGCATTTCTCTACTCAGAACCCCCTATGTACCGCATCGGGGGTTCTGTATTTCAACGCATGATGAGGCCGCTCCGCGTTGTAAATATCCACCGCTTCACGCACCATTTCCCGCGCTTGCGTCAAATCCTGCGGGCTTTGCAGCAATAACTCTCCTTTCAAAATCCCGTTCACCCGC
>NZ_JBGLRC010000041.1:0-19480 GCF_041402345.1 Aeromonas sp. S11(2024)
CAGCAACTTCAGCTGGAGCTCGGCCCACCTCTATATGCTCTATCGCAACTTCCTGAAACCACAGGCGTAAGCTTGCTCCACCATGCAAAAGGCCTCCGGATGGAGGCCTTTCTGTTTTCACTCAAGTTGCACTCACACAATACCCGCCACGCGGCGGGTACGGGCTCGTTTTAGCCGTTAGTGAGCGGCAAAGAGAGGCGTTTGGCCAGTGCCTGGAAGTGCTGGCTCACCTCAGCCCCGAACAGGGGGTCGCCAATGGCGCGGTTCTGCCAGTTTTGCTCCAGATGACGCCAGTCATCCTCGGTCAGGGAGTCACGCAGATGGGGGAAGATCACCCCCTCTTCATAGTTCATGTGTGCCTCTTGCAGCTCCACGAAGCGCTCCAGCTTGGTGGTGAACTGATCGAGGGGGATCACCGCATCCATCAGGATCATCTCCACCATCTCCTTGAGATCGGCCCCGGCCTCCAGCAGCTTGACGTGCTCCTCCTGCAGGCGGTTGGCGACCTCACCCTCCACCACCCGATATTTCAGGTAGTAGTCATAGATGAGGTCTTCCTTGGGATGGTGGTACTTGTCAGAGACCTCCCGCAGGTAGTCGATGACATCGCGCACCAGAAAATAGCTGATGGGCTCTTCGGCACGAATGGCTGCCAGCTTGTGCTTGAGCAGCTCCAAAAGTCGGGCGATGTTGAGATGGTCCTTGTGCAGACTGGATAACATGGGCACTCCTTGGCTCTGAATTAATCTTATGTCCCTGAGTATACGGTCATTTGTCGCCCGAACTTTGCACTCAATCAAGTGGGATGCAGACAGATTTCCACTCTATCGGACTCTTGCCCTGTTGTTCCAGCAAGCGATTGGTCTCGCTAAAGTGACCGCAACCGATGAAACCGCGGTGGGCAGAGAGTGGGCTCGGGTGCGGCGCGGTCAGCACATAGTGGCGCTGGCGGTCGATGAAACGTCCCTTCTTCTGGGCGTGGGCACCCCACAGCAGGAACACCACGCCCTGACAGCTGGCATTGATCTGCTCGATGACCCGATCGGTAAAGGTCTCCCATCCCAGATGGGCGTGAGAGTGAGCCTGACCGGCCTGCACCGTCAGCACAGTGTTGAGCAGCAAGACTCCTTGTTTGGCCCAGGATTCGAGAAAGCCGTGATTGGGTGTGACGAAACCTGGCAGGTCACGCTGCATCTCTTTATAGATGTTGACCAGTGAGGGGGGCGTACGCACGCCGGGTAGAACGGAGAAACAGAGACCGTGCGCCTGATTGGGGCCGTGGTAGGGATCCTGCCCCAGGATCACCACCTTGACCTGATCCAGCTCGGTCAGCTTGAAGGCATTGAACACATCGGTAGCTGGCGGGTAGATCACCTTGCCCGCTTCCCGCTCGGCTCTGACAGTTGCCAGCGTACTCTTGAAATAGTCCTGCTCTTTCTCAGAGCCAATCACATCACTCCAGGTCAGCACCCCGGCCTCCTCACTTGATACGACGAAGGGCTCAGGATAGGGGGCCAGCCCGCAAGACGCAACCGTGGCTCACGCTTTCCAGAGCCTGGCGAGGCGTCCCGAGCGCTCCAGCTTGCGCAGGCCGGTATTGAACAGCAGCATCAGACGGCGCGCCTCGGGATCAGCCTTGCGCATTAGCAGGTATCCCGGTTGCGACCAGATGGGGTCGGCGGCACCGGTCAGTGACAGCGATTGGGGATGACGAACGAGTGCCTGCTGGAACAGAGTCTGTGCCACCTGCTCATCCATCACCAGATAGTGGATCCGCCCGTCGAGCAGCTTGCCCATGCTCTCTTCATCAGAATCTGACCACTCGAGGGTGAGCCCGGCTTGGCGGGCGGCAAAACCATCGCCATAGAAATAGCCACGGGTCACCCCGACCGGCTCGTGTTTCAGCTCACCCAGATTGACCACGGGTGTACCAGTCAACGTTATCAGGCGAGTGGTGAAATGGCCGAGCGAAGCGGAGAGATAGAAAAGCTGCTCCCGCTCGCGGGAGCGAAACCAGGGCATGGTGACCACATAGCGCCCCTCCAGAGTCAGTCGGTAAGCCTCGGCCCAGGAATAGAAGTGAAAGCTGACATCGAGCCCCTCTTCGGCAAAGGCCTGACGCACCACCTCACAGAGAAAGCCCTGATTGGGCAGCGCCTCACTGATATAAGGTGGCCACTCGCCCACAGCAATACGCACCGTCTCGGCCCGCACCGCAACACTGCTTGCCCAGCAACAGAACAGGGCCAGCCATGCCCACTTTCGCCACCCATTATTCACCCGACACTCTCCTCGCTTTTTTTTGCTGAGTGTAGCCAACCCCTCAATTAACCTCAGAAAAAGCCGAAAAGATGTAGTTAAATTACTAGATTAACGAGATAAAAGATGCATAATTTGGATATCTTACAAAATCAGAAAAATGACCTATTTTTGATTCAACTCAAGAATTTAATCCCATTGAAATGGTGCTTTGTCGGATTTTCTTGATCTAAATCAATTTTGGTAATATTACCACCGTGGTATATATGACCCCATCAAAGAAAAGGTGTAAGGCAAGGGCCCTTTAAGTCATCGCCATCGACGGTAGCTTAAATACATCAGGGTAATTTCCTTACAGTTGGATTCGCGTTCCCATTGAGGAGTCATACCATGATCAAAGGCATTCAAATCACCCAGGCCGCCAACACCGCTCTGCTGAACTCTTTCTGGCTGCTGGACGAAGAGAAGCAACAAGCTCGCTGCATCTGCGTCAAAGGCGATGCTTTCGCTGCCGATCAAGAAGTGCAACTGGCTGACCTGGGTCAGTTCGAATACCGCGAACTGCCGGTTCAGGCTGAACCTGCTGTTGAAGGTGGCCAGCACCTGAACGTCAACGTGCTGCGTCGCGAAACTCTGGAAGATGCTATCGAAAACCCGGAGAAGTACCCGCAGCTGACCATCCGTGTATCTGGCTACGCAGTGCGTTTCAACGCCCTGACCCCGGAACAGCAGCGTGACGTGGTTACCCGTACTTTCACCCAGAGCCTGTAATCAGCGCCCTACAGTGAACAGCTGATACTCGCAGTATCAGCACAAAAAAACGGCCAATCGGCCGTTTTTTTATGCGTGCTTGTCGCCGCATCCTTATCAAAAAATACCCCGCATTGCGGGGCATTTTCATCAGGCATGACAGCGTCGGGATCAGGCCGAGGTATCGAGGGGTTCGAAGCCCTTGATCAGGTCATCGATGGCCTTCATCTGTTTGAGGAAGCCTTCCAGCTTCTCCAGCGGCAGGGCACTCGGGCCATCGCAGCGAGCAATTCTCGGATCCGGGTGGGATTCGATAAAGAGACCGGCCAGACCGACCGCCATGCCGGCACGTGCCAGCTCGGTCACCTGTTCGCGACGACCACCGGAGGCGGCACCCAGCGGATCACGGCACTGCAGGGAGTGGGTCACGTCAAAGATCACCGGATAGCCACCGGTGCTCTTCTTCATCACGCCCAGGCCCAGCATGTCCACCACCAGGTTGTCGTAGCCGAAATTGGCACCGCGCTCGCACAGGATCAGCTGATCGTTGCCGCACTCCTCGAACTTGTCGGTGATGTTCTTCATCTGACTTGGGCTGAGGAACTGCGGCTTCTTGATGTTGATAACGTTGCCGGTGCGGGCCATGGCTTCCACCAGATCAGTCTGGCGCGCCAGGAAGGCGGGCAGCTGGATAACGTCAACCACCTCGGCGACCGGCTTGGCCTGATGGGGTTCGTGCAGATCGGAGATGACCGGCATGCCGAAGGTCGCTTTCAGCTCCTGGAAAATCTTCATCCCCTCTTCCAGACCCGGACCGCGGTAGGAGTGGATGGAGGAGCGGTTGGCCTTGTCCCAGCTCGCCTTGAAGACAAACGGGATGCCCAGCTTGCTGGTCACTTCCACGTACTTCTCGCACACCGCCATCGCCATGTCGCGGGATTCCAGCACGTTCATGCCGCCAAACAGCACGAACGGTTTATCGTTGGCAACGTCGATCTGGTTGATCTTAATATTCTTCTGTTCCATCTAAGACATCCTTAATAAAAGGGCCTGAAGCCTAGTTACTCTGTTGCGACCGGGCGCAGCGGCCTTGATATTCTTCTGTTTCAACTCCAAGACATCCTTAATAAAAGGGCCTGAAGCCTAGTTAATCCGTTGCGACCGGACGCAGCGGCCTTGATATTCTTCTGTTTCAGTTTCAAGCCGCCCTTAATGGAGGGGCTTGGGGCTCAGATCCAGCGCGGCCAGTTGCACTTTCAGCACATCGGCCACCGGATCGTCCGGGCATTGTTCAATAAAATATTCAAAATCGTCTGCGGCCTGGCGCGGGCAATCGAGCTGCTCGTAGATAAAGCCGCGATCCCGCGTCTCCAGCGGATCGCCGGGCTTCATCCGCAACAACAGCTCGCTGCAACGCAGCGCCTCGGGCATGCGATCTTCCCGCAGCAGGGCCCCCTTGCTGACGTTGAGCAGCCGTTCAATGATCTCCCACTGGCCGGAGGGCTGCAGGTAGTCGGGAGTGAGGGTCGCCAAGTCCCCCAACGCACCGCGCAGCAGCAGCTCGATGCGGGCCAGACTCAGCTCGTCGCCGGTAAAGGGGTCGACATAGACCTCCCCCTCACCACCGGCAAAGCTCACCAGGAAGTGGCCGGGGAAGCAGATCCCCTCCACATCGAGCCCAAGCTTGCGTCCCAGCTGGATGATGAGAATACCGAGGCTGACCGGGATCCCCTTGCGCTGAACCAGCACCTGATTGAGATCGCAGTTGTTGGCAGAGAAATAATCCTGCCAGTCGCCATGAAAACCGAGGCTGTGGTAGAAGCCCTGCAGCAACTGCTGGCGCACCTCGTCGCAGGTGCCCTCTTCAATCTGCTCATCCAGCCACTCGTCCAGCAGGTTCAACTCGCGGATCCCCTCCTCGACCGAGCCATAAATCTCGTCGCTGACTGACAACGCCAGCTCGGTGATGTCGTGGGCTTCAAAATCGGTCCATTCGTCTATGTGTAACATTCTCTTCATGCCTTAGCCGAACACACTCGTCTGTTTGAGCACTGCCAACTTGGCAATAAAGTAGATCCAGCCGAGCGCCCCCAGAAAGGAGCACCAGCGCACCAGATTGCTTTTGGCCAGCCGCAGCGCCATCGCCGCCAGAAATACCAGCACCAGAATGGCCATCAGCTTCTCGCTGAGCCAGGGCGTTCCGTTATTGAGCGGGTTGAGATCCAGCACCATGCAGAGCAATACGCCGGAGAGCACCACCAGACCGTTGAGCCAGCCGCTGACCTTCATCACCGGCGCGCTATAGGCTCGGCCAGTGGCGGTCTGTACCCAGTAGAAGCGGAGCATAAACATCAGCACGGCCCCGGCAATCAGGGTGAGGTGCAGGTGTTTGAGCACAAAAACCATATTCAATCCTTGCATGGGGGCGCACAGGCAACCCGCCGTGTAACAGTGAGGAACCGTCAGCGCAGCGGGCAGAGGCCCAGCGTCACCCTGTCGTTATCCCCGTAATCGCGCACCGTGGCTACCTCGCGGTAGCCGCTATCACGCAGCAACTGACGCACCGCCTCCCCCTGATCCCAGCCATGTTCCAGCAGCAACCAGCCGTCAGGCAACAGATAAGCGGGAGCATGGGCCACGATGTGGCGGATATCAGCCAGCCCGGCGTCATCGGCAACCAGCGCCGAGCGGGGTTCAAAGCGCACGTCACCCTGCTCGAGATGGGGATCGGCGCCATCAATATAGGGGGGATTGGAGACAATCACCGCAAAACGTGGCGTATTGTCGCGATCCGGCTCGCCAAGGGGCTCGAACCAGCTACCGTCGCGCACCTCGATGGGCAACCCCAGCGCGGCGCTGTTCTCGCGGGCCAGCGCCGCGGCATCCGCCATCCGATCCACCGCCCACACATCGACCTCGGGCCGCTCGGACTTGAGCGCCAGCGCGATGGCGCCGGTGCCGGTGCCGAGATCCAGCACGGCGTACGGCCCCTGCGGGATTCTGGTCAGCGCCTGCTCCACCAGCACCTCGGTATCGGGGCGCGGGATCAGGGTCGCCGGGCTCACTTTCAGCGGCAGCGACCAGAACTCCCGCTCGCCCACCAGATGGGCGATGGGTTCGCCGTTGAGACGACGAGCCAGCCACCCCTGCAGGGTGGCCTGCTGGGCGGCATCCAGCTCACGCTCGGGCCAGGTCATCAGATAGCTGCGACGACACCCGAGCAGATGGCAGAGCAGTACATCGGCATCGGCGCGGGGGGACTCCCCCTCAGCCAACACAGTCATGATATGGGCGCGGGCCTGCTGGATCTGCATCAGTGCCACTCCACCTTATGGGCACGACACTTAATGCGAGCTTGCCGGATCACCATTTGCATCAGTTGTTCTCGGCCAGCGAGGCGAGCTGATCGGCCTGATACTCCTGCACCAGCGGTGTGATGACGCAGTCCAGATCCCCTTCCAAAATTTCGGAGAGGCGATAGAGGGTCAGGTTGATGCGGTGCTCGGAGAGGCGACCCTGCGGGTAGTTGTAGGTACGAATGCGCTCGGAGCGATCGCCGGAGCCCACCAGATTGCGGCGGGTGCTCTGCTCGGCGGCGCGGTGGCGCTCATCCTCGGCCGCTTGCAGGCGGGCGGAGAGCACCGACATCGCCTTGGCGCGGTTCTTGTGCTGGGAGCGCTCGTCCTGACACTCCACCACCAGACCGGTCGGCAGGTGGGTGATGCGGATGGCCGAGTCGGTCTTGTTGACATGCTGACCACCGGCACCGGAGGCACGGAAGGTGTCGATCTTCAGATCTGAAGGGTTGATCTCGATCTGCTCGGCTTCCGGCACTTCCGGCAGCACGGCGACGGTACAGGCGGAGGTGTGCACCCGCCCCTGAGATTCGGTCTCCGGTACCCGCTGTACCCGGTGACCACCGGATTCAAACTTGAGGCGGCCATAGACGCGCTCGCCGTCGATCTTGGCGATCACCTCCTTGTAGCCACCGTATTCACCGTCATTGCAGCTGACGATGGAGACGCGCCAGCCCTGACGCTCGGCAAACCGTGAATACATGCGGAACAGGTCACCGGCAAAGATGGCCGCCTCGTCGCCACCGGCACCGGCGCGGATCTCCAGATAGCAGTTATTGTCATCCTTGGGATCCTTGGGCAGCAACATCAGTTGCAGCTCCTGCTCCAGCGCCTCCAGATTGGCCTTGGCCAGCGGCAGCTCCTCCTGCGCCATCTCGCGCAGGTCAGCATCGTCCTCCTCCAGCATCATCTGGGTGGTCTCCAGATCATCCTGAGCCTGACGGTAACGCTGGAAGGCGTGAACGATATCTTCCAGCTGGGCATATTCGCGGGTCAGGGCGCGGTAGCGATCCTGATCCGAGACCACATCCGGCTCGCCGAGCATGGCCTGTACTTCTTCGTGGCGCTCGATGAGGCCTTCCAGCTTTCTGATCAGTGACGGATTCATAACTCTTGCATTCTCAATGGAGGACGGGACAACCGGCAGGTTGCCCGAAAATTATGGCTCTTGTGACAACCCCAGCGCCTGCCGCAAGCGGGAGAGCTCGCTCTGATCCCCCTGGGAGGCAGCCTGGCGCAACGCCTGGGTCGGCGCGTGGATCAATTTGTTGGTGAGGCGATGGGCCATCGCCTTGAGCGCCTGTTCGGCACTCTCGCCCTGCGCCAATGCCAGCAGGGCCCGTTGCAACTCTTCATCAGCCACTTGCTGTGACTGATGGCGGTAATCGCGAATGAGATCGACCGAGCTCTGGCCGCGATACCAGCCCATAAACTCGTCGCGCTCTTCCTGCACGATCACTTCCGCCTGTGCGGCAGCCCGTTTACGGGTTTCGAGGTTCTGCTCGATGATCCCCTGCAAATCATCCACCGTGTAGAGATAGGCATCGGAGAGCTCATCGACTTCGGCTTCGATGTCGCGCGGCACGGCAATATCCACCAGAAACATGGGTTTGAAGCGGCGGGCCTTCAGCGCGCGCTCCACCATCCCCTTGCCGATGATGGGCAGTGGGCTGGCGGTCGAGCTGATGACAATATCCGCCTCGTGCAGATAGTCGGGGATCTCTTCGAGCGTCATCACCTGGGCACCGAATTCGGCCGCCAGGGTCTGGGCGCGCTGCAGGGTGCGGTTGGCCACCATCATCTTGGTGACGTTCTGCTCGCGCAGGTGACGGGCAACCAGTTCAATGGTCTCCCCCGCCCCGACCAGCAGCACCTTGGTCTGGGAGAGATCGGAGAAGATCCGCCGACCCAGACTGACGGCGGCAAACGCCACCGACACGGCACTGGCGCCAATCTCGGTATCGGTACGCACCCGTTTGGCCACCGAGAAGGATTTCTGGAACAGCCGCTCCAGCGCTCCCTTCACCGACTCCGCCTGCTGGGCATGGGCGTAGGATTGCTTGATCTGCCCCAGGATCTGCGGCTCCCCCAACACCAGCGAGTCGAGCCCGCACGCCACCCGCATCAGGTGGCGCACCGCCTCTTCATCGTGATGCTGATAGATGGCAGTGACCAGTTCGGCCGCGTCCAGCCCGTGGAACTGCTGCAGCCAGCGCAGCACTTGCTCCTGCCGCTCCTCCTCCAGATTGCAATAGAGTTCGGTCCGGTTGCAGGTGGAGACGATCACCGCCTCGCTGACACCGGGTTGGCTCACCAGCTCACGCAAGGCGCGATCGATGCAGTCCGGGCCAAAGGCGACCCGTTCCCGCAAGGCGACACTGGCGGTGTTGTGGTTGATTCCGAGGGCAAGCAAACTCATGAGTGGGCGACGATCATTTCATACGCTGGGTGCAAAGGCTGCCAATTGTACGAGAAAGGGTAAGTCTTTAAAAGCAATACGGCCGCCCCGTATACTGTGGCAAATTCCTCTCTCTGGAGCCGTCTCTTGCTGCTACGTATTTTTACCCTCACCTGCCTGCTGTTGCTGGCCGGTTGTGCCACCACCCAGCCCCAGCGTGACCAGGTGAACTGGAACCAGGAGCGGACCCGTCTCGAGCAACTGACCCACTGGCAGCTATCCGGCAAGATGGCCATCATCACGCCACAGCAAAAGGGCAGCGCCCGTCTCAACTGGCAGCAGGATGGGGAGGATTATCGCCTCAACCTCACCAGCCTGATCGGCACCAGCATTCTGGAGCTCTCCCGCAGCAAGGGGGAGATCACCCTGCTCGACAGCGACGGCAATCGCCACCAGAGCCAGGATGCCGAAGCACTCATCTATCAACTGACCGGCTGGAATATTCCGGTTGCGGGATTGCCAGAGTGGATTAAGGGGCTGCCGGGTCAGGCGGAGTTTGAACTCAACCCCGACAGCAGTCTGGCCAGCGTGCGTGACGGCCAGTGGCAGATCGTCTATGGCGATTATCGGGATCAGGATGGCTACCGCCTGCCGCACCAGCTGACCATGACCGGCCAGAACAGCCGCCTCAAGCTTCAGATCAACCAATGGACTCTTGCACGTTAATGGCTTCCACACGCTGGCCGGCACCGGCCAAACTCAACCTGTTTCTACACGTCAATGGCCGTCGTCCCGATGGCTATCACGAGCTGCAGACCCTGTTTATCTTCCTCAACCACAGCGACTGGCTCGAGTTCGAGGTGATACCGAATAGCGACACTCTCACCCTGACGCCGGCCATTCCCGGGGTGCCGGATGAGCAGAATCTGATTATCCGGGCGGCGCGCCTGCTGCAAGCAACCCTGCCGAGCCCGCAAGGTGCCCATATCCGGCTGGAGAAAGTGCTACCCATGGGGGGCGGCATTGGCGGCGGTTCATCCGATGCAGCGACCACGCTGGTGGCGCTTAACCACCTCTGGCAAGCGGGTTTGAGTGAAGATGAACTGGCGGCGCTCGGCGTCCAGTTGGGGGCTGATGTACCGGTGTTTGTTCGTGGCAAGGCGGCCTTTGCCGAAGGAGTGGGCGAGCGGCTGCAACCGGTCGAACTGCCCGATGCCTGGTATCTGGTGCTCAAGCCCGATTGCCATGTGGCGACCGCGGCCGTATTCCAGGATCCGGACCTGCCGAGAGCCACGCCGAAAATGGCGCTGGACAACCTGCTGGAAGGCGAGTGGAAAAACGATTGCGAATCACTGGTGAAAAAGCGCCACCCCGAGGTTGCCAATGCGCTCGGCTGGTTGCTAGAATACGCGCCGTCAAGAATGACGGGCACAGGAGCCTGCGTCTTTGCTCAATTTGAAGACGAAGTGACTGCTCGGGAAGTGTTGGCCTGCGTGCCGAAGGGACTTGATGGGTTTGTCGCCAAGGGCGAGAACATATCACCTCTCTTCTCCACATTGCAACAGTTCAAATGATTGGGGTATCGCCAAGCGGTAAGGCAGCGGGTTTTGATCTCGCCATTCCTAGGTTCGAATCCTAGTACCCCAGCCAATTTTACCGAACGGTATTGATGATGATTAACGTGGCCGGTTTTGCACTCGGCCACGGATTCGGGTTACCGGTATCATCACATTCATTGGGCAGCAGACACCTTGTACGTTATCTTGATAAATCGTTTGCCCCAAAACGATAGGGTCTGATTTCAGACTCCCCCACATACTGGATGCAACCCCGAGGTTTCAAACCGTGCCTGACATGAAGCTGTTTGCTGGTAACGCAACGCCGGAACTAGCCCAGAAGATCGCAGATCGCCTGTTTATCAAACTCGGCAATGCTGCCGTAGGTCGCTTTAGCGACGGCGAGATCAGCGTACAGATCAATGAGAATGTACGTGGTGGCGATATCTTCATCATTCAATCCACCTGTGCCCCGACCAACGACAATTTGATGGAATTGATCGTCATGGTGGATGCTCTGCGTCGTGCTTCAGCTGGCCGTATCACTGCCGTTATCCCCTACTTTGGTTATGCCCGTCAGGATCGCCGCGTCCGCTCCGCCCGTGTACCCATCACCGCCAAGGTTGTCGCTGACTTCCTCTCCAGCGTGGGTGTGGATCGCGTGCTGACCGTTGACCTGCATGCCGAACAAATTCAAGGTTTCTTCGACGTTCCGGTAGACAACGTGTTCGGTAGCCCGGTGCTGCTGGAAGACATGAAGTCCAAGAACCTCGAGTCTCCTGTCGTTGTCTCCCCGGACATCGGTGGCGTCGTGCGTGCCCGCGCCATCGCCAAGCTGCTGGATGACACCGACATCGCCATCATCGACAAGCGCCGTCCCCGCCCGAACGTCTCCCAGGTCATGCACCTGATCGGTGACGTTGCCGGCCGCGATTGCATCATCGTTGATGACATGATCGACACCGGCGGCACCCTGTGCAAAGCCGCAGAGGCCCTGAAAGAGCGCGGTGCCAAGCGTGTATTCGCTTACGCTACCCACCCGGTCTTCTCCGGTTCCGCCGTCGAGAACATCAAGAACTCCGTGATCGATGAACTGATCATCACCGACTCCATCCCGCTCACTGCGGAGATGAAAGCGGTAGGCAAGGTCAAGCAGCTGACGCTGTCAACTGTACTG
The DNA here is from genome assembly GCF_041402345.1 of Aeromonas sp. S11(2024). Taxonomy (NCBI): domain Bacteria; kingdom Pseudomonadati; phylum Pseudomonadota; class Gammaproteobacteria; order Aeromonadales; family Aeromonadaceae; genus Aeromonas; species Aeromonas sp. S11(2024). The sequence continues at coordinate 11,497 of NZ_JBGLRC010000041.1, forward strand.
GCCGAAGCCATTCGTCGCATCAGCAACGAAGAGTCCATCTCTGCCATGTTTGAGCATTGATAGATTCAGCAATAACGAAAACCGCCATCAGGCGGTTTTCGTCTTTCTGGACCTTCTCTTTCCAACTTTCTGCTATCTGGTACGACCCTGCCCCCGGCAGGCTTAAGGATTTACCCATGAATTGCTTGCGTCCCCTCCTGCTCGCGACCCTCACCTCCGCCCTGTTCGCCTGTCAGCCCGCCAAAGAAAACCCGCCCTTCGTGCTGACCCTGGCTCACATGAACGACACCCACTCCCAGTTTGATCCGGTCAATGCCGAGATCAAAGGGCAGATCTTTGCCCCGCAGGGGGAGACGGACACCCTCTATACCCGCTTTGGCGGTTATCCGCGCCTGCTGACCATGGCGAAAGCCTATCAGGCCGATGCGCTGGCCAAGAACCAACCCTTGCTGCTGCTGCACGGCGGCGATGCCTGGCAGGGCAGTGGCTACTTCAAACTCAACGAGGGGATGGCCAACGCCGAGTTGCTGAGCCAGTTCGGCCTCGATGCCATGGCGCTGGGCAACCACGAGTTCGATCTGGATAACCAGAAGCTGGCCCGCTTCATCGAGGGGGTCAACTTCCCGGTGCTGGCCGCCAACCTCGACACCAAGGCCGATCCGGCCCTCAGCAAGGCTGACAACCTCAAGCCCTTCGTGGTCTATGCCTTTGACGGCAACCAGAAGAGTCCGGTCACCGCTCTCGACAACCTGCCACAAGGAAAACAGCTGGTCGCCGTCATAGGTCTGGTACTGGAAGACATGGGCAATATCGCCCCCAACGTCGGCAAGCTGCGCTTTGGCAAGGAGGTCGCCTCGGCTCAGGCCACGGTCGACATGCTGCAAGCCAAGGGGATCCATCAGATCGTGGCACTGACCCACATCGGCAACGAGCGGGATCTGGCGCTGGCCGCCAAGGTAAACGGCCTCGATGCCATCGTCGGCGGCCACTCCCACAGCCTGCTCGGCGATTTTCGCAATATCGGCTGGGGCAAGACCGGCGATTACGCCAAGCTGGTGACCAATCCGGATGGCATCGGCAAAACCTGCGTGGTGCAGGCGGGCTCCTACGCCCAGGCCATCGGTCTGGCACAGGTGACCTTTGACAGCCAGGGTCAGGTGACCGACTGCCAGGGCCACAACAGCCTGCTGGCCAGCCGCGATTTCTTCGCCGATGCGGCGCGCAAGCAGGCGCTCGACGATGCCCGCAGCAAAGAGGCAAGCCAGTTTGTCGACAACCAGCCCAATCTGGTGACAGTGGATGAAGATCCGCGCCTGCGCGGCATCATCGACAGCCACTACAAACCAGCGCTGGAGAAAGCCTACGGGCCTGTGATCGGCACCATCCCCGAGCAGCTGCAAAATGCCCGTCGTCCCGGTGACAACGGCAGCGACAACCACGGCTCAGATGTGGCTCCGCTGGTTGCCGAAGGGGAGTTCTACTGGGCCAATACCCCAGCAGTGCAAGCTCTGACCGGCGGCCCGGTCGATTTTTCTCTGGTGGCGGTGGGCGGCGTGCGCGCCGACCTGCCTGCAGGCGAATGGCGTGAGGGGGATAGTGCCCTCACCCTGCTGCCGTTCAAGAACCAGCTCTCGGTGCTGACCCTGACTGGCGCCGAGGTGCGCGCCCTGCTGACCGAAACCATCACCGCCACCCTGCCCGCCAGCGCCCATGCCGGCAAGTTCCCCTATGGCGGCCACCTGCGTTACACCTTCCATGAGACCGACGCAGGCAAAGCGGGCACCCTGACCCAATTGCAGCGCAAGACCGCAAGCGGCGAGTGGCAGGATCTGGTGGATAGCCAGCACTATCGGGTGGTGATGAACGCCTACAGCGCCAACGGCAACGATGGCTGGCAAGCACTGGCCAATGCCCAGCGTCAGAAGAGCGAGCGGGTCGACATCGCCAGCGTCAATGGCAAGCAGACCGCCTTCCCGGTGCTCAAAGTGGCACAAAATGGCGAGTTGCTCGGCCCCGTCTATGCCCCGGGCCAGGCCCTCGATTGCAAAGCCAGCGGCGTGGATTGCGGCACCGATGCAGCCTCTTTCGTGGAGTATGTGCGCGATGCCCGTCCCACGCTGACCGCACTGGATGAAGAGACCGTCACCCTGCTGCGTACCAAATAACGACGGTAGTCAACCGGGCACAATCCATCGGTAAACTGAAACGGGCCTCTTGCAAGAGGCCCGTTTGCCCACCGTTAGCCACCCATTGGCCGCAATAATGCTGCAAATCCCGCCATAACATGCTCATTGGTTGAGTGATCGCCACTCGGCGGCTAGAATATTGCGTCCTATTGCCCTGGGTAGTGTGCCCACGGCAGCTGCGAGTGAAGACATCAAGCGTGACAAGCGAAATCAAACTGATCGTCGGACTGGGCAACCCCGGCCCGGAATATGCCAAGACCCGCCACAACGCGGGCGCTTGGTATGTGGAGCAACTGGCCCGCTGGCACAATGTCAGCCTGCGTGAAGAACCCAAGTTCTTCGGCCATACTGCCCGCATCCTGGTCGAGGGGCAGGATGTGCGGCTGCTCATCCCGAACACCTATATGAACCTCTCTGGCAAGGCGGTGGCCGCACTGGCGCGTTTTTATCAGATTGAACCGGAAGCGATACTGGTTGCCCATGATGAGCTGGACCTGCCGCCAGGCATCGCCAAGTTCAAGCAGGGTGGTGGTCACGGTGGCCATAACGGCCTCAAGGACATCATCGCCAAGATGGGCAACAACAATAACTTCTTCCGGCTGCGTCTCGGGATCGGCCATCCCGGTAGCAAAGAGCAGGTGGCTGGCTTCGTCCTGACCAAGGCTCCCAGCAGTGAACAGAACCTGATCGACGCCGCGCTGGACGAGTCCCTGCGCGCCACCGATATCCTGTTCAAACAAGATATGACCAAGGCCATGAATCGCTTGCACAGCTTCAAGGCTGAAAAGGGTTAGGTCGGTTTGACCCTGTACGGGCATTGTGCCGGTACATGAGCAACGACCAGAACAAGCATGACATGGGCCGCCTGCGGGCGCCCCCCAACAGCATCCATCAAGTAAGGTAACAATCCATGGGTTTTAAATGCGGTATCGTGGGCCTGCCCAATGTAGGCAAATCCACCCTGTTCAACGCGCTGACCAAGGCCGGTATCGAAGCCGCCAACTTCCCGTTCTGCACCATCGAGCCGAACACAGGTGTGGTGCCGATGCCGGATCCCCGCCTCGATCAGCTGGCTGCCATCATCAATCCGCAGCGCGTTGTGCCGACCACCATGGAATTCGTCGACATCGCCGGTCTGGTTGCCGGTGCCTCCAAGGGTGAAGGTCTGGGTAACCAGTTCCTGGCCAACATCCGTGAAACCGAAGCGATCGGCCACGTAGTGCGCTGCTTCGACGACGAGAACATCATTCACGTTGCCGGCAAGGTCTCCCCTGCCGACGACATCGAAGTGATCAACACCGAGCTGGCCCTGTCGGATCTGGACGCCTGCGAGCGCGCCATTCACCGTCAGTCCAAGCGCGCCAAAGGCGGCGACAAGGATGCCAAGCTGGAAGTGGAAGTGCTTGAGAAGATCAAGGTTGCACTGGAAAACGGCCAGATGATCCGCGGCATGAAGCTGGATAAGGAAGAGCTGGCCGCCGTCAGCCACCTCAACTTCCTGACCCTGAAACCCACCATGTATATCGCCAACGTGGCGGAAGATGGCTTCGAGAACAACCCCTATCTGGACAAGGTGCGTGAAATCGCCGCCGCCGAGAACGCTGTCGTGGTCGTGGTCTGCTGCGCCATCGAAGCCGACATCGCCGAACTGGACGATGAAGATCGCGCCGAGTTCATGGCTGACCTGGGCATCGAGGAGCCGGGCCTGAACCGCGTTATCCGCTCCGGCTACCAGCTGCTCAACCTGCAGACCTACTTCACCGCCGGTGTGAAAGAGGTGCGCGCCTGGACTATTCCGGTCGGCGCCACCGCCCCGCAAGCGGCTGGCAAGATCCACACTGACTTTGAAAAAGGCTTTATTCGCGCCCAAACCATCGCCTTTGAAGACTTTATCAACTACAAGGGTGAGCAAGGCGCCAAGGAAGCGGGCAAGATGCGCGCTGAAGGGAAAGATTACATCGTCAAAGATGGCGATATCATGAACTTCCTGTTCAACGTGTAATTAAATTTTTTTCTTACAAATCAAATGCTTGTGTATTATTGGTGCAGCAATAAATGAACCGAGTACACATTTGCGTACACACTGCGCAGTGCTAGGTTAAATCATTGCTCTCATAAAAAGGCCCATCTGTTGTCAGATGGGCCTTTCTCCATCCCTATGCTCCCCCTCCAAATGCCTTATCAATTTCTTCCATACTCCGAACCCAAAAGAACGCACTTCATACCAAATACGAAACACTATCGAAAAGAATCCTATTCAATAAACTTTCAAACCTATATCACCCCCATGAGTTAGCAGGCTGAATGTCTGCATTTCACTATTCCTGGAGGAGATATGGCTCACATGATCGACACCATGGCCTACACCGGCCAAACCCCTTGGCATGGCCTTGGCAATGTCTTGCCCCCGCAACAATCTCTCGATATCTGGCTGAAGGCAGCCGGGATGGATTGGACCATCGAGCAGAGCGACGTGATGTTTAACGTCGCCTCCGATGCACTGCATATCCGTCCCTACAGCGATAGCAAGGTGCTGTATCGCTCCGATACCCTCACCCCTCTGTCGGTGGTCTCAAGCCGCTACAACGTGGTACAGCCTCACGAGGTGCTGCACTTCTATCAAGACCTAGTGGAAGCCGGTGGCTTTGAGCTGGAAACAGCAGGCTCGCTCAAAGGCGGCCGCAAGCTGTGGGCACTGGCTAAAACCGGTCAGGACCTCAAACTCAAAGGCAATGACTTGGTAAAGTCCTATCTGCTGCTGGCGACCAGTTGCGACGGCACACTCTGCACCACGGCGCAGTTCACCTCGCTGCGGGTGGTCTGCAATAACACCCTGCAGATGGCACTGCGCGGTGCTACCGGAGCCATCAAGGTGCCCCACTCCACTCAGTTCGATGCCGCTGCAGTCAAAGAGTCGCTTGGGCTCGGGCTCTCTCATTGGGATGAGTTCAAGGCACAGACCAAGGCGCTGGCACAACGGCCCGTGTCCCCCGAAGAGGCGCTGCGCTTTTTCAGCGACCTGTTGGCGCAACCGCTGGATGAGGAGAACATCATTCTCACCAAGCCGGTACAACGCCTGCATGAGCTCTATCAGGGTGCGGGTATGGGTTCAGAGCTTGCCAGTTCCCGCAATACCGCCTGGGGGCTGGTCAATGCGGTAACGGAATACGTGGATCACCACCGCCGTGCCCGCAGCCAAGATCACCGGCTTGATTCCGCTTGGTTCGGTCAGGGTGCCCAACTCAAATCCCAAGCCTTGAATCAGGCACTCACTCTGCTGCAGTAACACCTCTTCCCTATTCAAACCGCATAACGACCTCACCCGGACTGGCGCAAGCCAATCCGGGCGTCGCCATTTATGCCGTCAACAAGGACTAGTCATGAAAGCAAAAGCCAAATATGGCCAAGCCCTACGGCTGGCCTCCACTACCCAATTAACCCGCGAGCAGTGGCTCGCTATCCGCAAACTTGGCATTGGCTCCTCCGATGCCGCAGTGGCAGTGGGGCTCTCTCCCTAAAAATGCCCGCTCAGCCTGTGGCTGGAGAAGACCGGTCGCAAGGAGCCGGAAGATATCTCCCATAAGGAAGCGGTGCTGTGGGGCATCGAGCTCGAACCTGTGCTGGCACAGGTCTATGCCAAGCGCACAGGCTACAAGGTGCGACGGGTTAATGCAGTGCTGCAACACCCCGAACAACCCTTCATGCTCGCCAACCTCGACCGAGAGGTGGTCGGCCATCCCGATGGGCCGGGCATCCTGGAGATCAAGACTGCCAGCTATCACAGCGCCCCCCAGTGGGAGGAAGGGGTGCCGGTGGCTTACCAGTGTCAGGTACTCCATCAGCTGGCTGTCACCGGACATGCCTGGGCCGAAGTGGCTGTGCTGATCGGCGGCCAGGATTTTCGGATTTACCGCATCGAGCGTGACGAAGAGAAGATCCAGGATCTCACCGAGCGGGAAGCGCAGTTCTGGCAGATGGTGCAACAAGACCAGCAGCCCGAGCCTGACGGCTCCAGTGATGCCGCCAATGCCCTGAGCTGGCTGTTTCCGCGTGACGATGGCCAGACGGTGGATCTCTCCGATTCTCCCGAGTTCAACCAGCTGTTTGGGGAGCTGCTGCGATTGCGTCAGCAAAAGGAAGCGGTCGAGCTGCAGGAGTCGCAGCTCAAGCAGCGGTTGCAAGCCACCTTGGGTGAAGCGACAGCCGGGCTGTTTGCCGATGGCAAGATCACCTGGAAGCGCAGTAAAGACCGGCTAGCACCGGACCTGGATAAGCTCGGTCAGGATCATCCCGACCTGCTCACCCTCTACGTCAAACCGGTACCCGGCGTGCGCCGTTTCACCATTCAACCCTTGAGGCAAACACCATGATCAAAGGACTGGCGATTACCCCGCCCGTGATCGGGCGGATCTGCATCGGCAAGCTGGTGCAAAAGCAGGATAAGTGGGTGCCGGAGAAGGACGACAGCTTCACTCTCACCACCCAGATACAACAAAAGGGGGGATGGTTACTCCATCCCCTGCATCAACACTACTCATCGCAGAAAAGTGGCCAAGGGCAGGAGCAGACCAAGATCCGCGCCATTCCGGTGCGCGTGCTGTTCAACGACAGCGACTTGAATCTGCGGGCGGAATACAGCGCGTTTGACCGGCAAACCGGCAGGCCGCTCTGTGTCGGGAATGGGGAGGTGGCAAGACGTGTGGGGGCACAAGGCATGGAGGAGGTCAGCTGCCCTGGGCCTGAGCGCTGTGCCTTTGCCGGCCAACAGGGTTGCAAGCTGTACGGGCGACTGAACCTGTTTGTGGAGGGGCAAGGGGATGAGCTGGGTAGCTTTATCTTCCGCACCACCGGCTACAACTCGGTGCGCACTCTGGCGGCTCGACTGAAGTACCTGGAGGCAGTGAGCGGGGGCCATACCCGCTATCTGCCGCTCACCCTGCGGTTGCGAGCCAAGAGCACCACCCAGTCGTACCGCACACCGGTCTACTACGTGGATTTAACCTTGCGGGAAGAAACCAACCTGACTGAGGCAGTCAGGCAAGCACAAGTGGCGGCACAGCGTGACCAGGAGGCAGGTCTCGCCATCGACCAGATGGAGCAGGCCGCGCGTGAATTGCTGCGTAACGGCCAGTTTGAAGATATCGATGAAGAGGTGCCGATGCTGCTGGAGGAGTTCTATCCCGAAGCCAAGAGCGACGAGACGGAAAATGGTCTCAATGGCGCTGTGGCGACAACTGCGCTTAACGCCCCGCTAGGCCAAGCGACCAGAACACCGCAGAAACCGCAACCACGAAGGAGCCCACTCACCAACAAATTGGGGAAAGGGACCCCATCCCCTTCCCCCGGTTAACTGCTGATGTCCCTCTGGAATGGGCAAGCGGTTCTACTGAATCATGAGGCCCTCCCTATAGGGCCCAGTTCACGACTTCCAGTCCGATTGCATTCGCAAATCGATATCCACGGCAATCACAGAACGGCTCATTACTGGAGCCAACTGCTGGCGCTGGGTCAATAGCTCAGGCCCTAGTGACATGCACGAATACGCACTAAAAAGGCACTGTTTTCAAGTCAATAGGGTTGGTTTAAGGCTTTTGACTTGTGCCGTCATTGTACCCTGCCCTATTGACCAGGAGGAGACCATGGCACTGGTGGGTTATGCACGCGTGAGTACCGTCGGGCAGAGCCTAGACACCCAGCTTCAGGCACTGGCTGAGTGCAGCACGATTTTTCAGGAGAAAGTCAGTGGGGCAAGGGACGACCGCCCCCAATTGGCTCAGTTACTCAACTTTGTGCGTGAG
>NZ_JBGLRC010000042.1:0-18455 GCF_041402345.1 Aeromonas sp. S11(2024)
TCACTACGAGCAGCAGTACCGCGATCGGGTGGTCAAGGGATTGCACCGTCGGGCCGCCGAATTTGGTTTTATCCTACAGGCAATCGAGGGTGTTTCTTAGGAAGGCTACTGTTCTCTTGATGGCGGACGAGTTCACTCTTACGCGCTGATAGACCGATTAAGGGAGCAAGCCCCCATCACCTTGGTCTGCTGCGCTTTCGATGTGCCCACCTCCTGTTTTTACGATTATCTGGCCCGCAGACGGGCGATTAACCGTGAGCGGATACAGCAACGCAGTGAGTTGCGCCGGTTGTTCAAAGAGAGCAGGAGCTCTGCAGGCAGCCGCGCCTTGATGTCGATGATGCGGGAGTTGGGGTATCAGATTGGTCGATTCAAAGTACGTAACCTGATGAAGGAAGCCGGGCTGGTATCCAAACAGCCAGGCGCTCATCGTTATCAGGTCGCCCAGTCTGAGCGACCGGATATCCCCAATCTGCTGGCCCGCGAATTTGATGTCCAGCAACCCAATCAGGTGTGGTGTGGCGATATCACCTACGTCTGGGCTGGTGGCCGTTGGCATTGCCTGGCAGCGGTTCTTGACCTGCACACCCAGCGGGTCGTGGGCTGGGCGATGTCTGATAAACCTGATGCAGAATTGGCAATCAAAGCACTGGAGATGGCCTATCAGCAGCGTGGTTGCCCATCTGGTGTGCTGTTTCACTCTGACCAGGGCAGCCAATATGGCAGTAGGGCATTTCGGCAACGACTGTGGCGCTATCGCATGACCCAGAGTATGAGTCGGCGTGGTAATTGTTGGAATAACGCCCCGATGGAACGGTTGTTCAGAAGCAGTGGCTCCCGGCTATGGGATATATGAGCTTGCGGGAAGCAAAGCGGGATATCAGTTATTACCTGATGGATCACTACAACTGGCTGCGTCCACATCAACACAATAACGGGATACCGCCAGCAAAAGCCGAAGAACGGCCTAACCAAGTGTCCGGATTTAGTTGACCACTACAAGTTGCATCTGGCGGTAGACCCGGCAACCCGCGATATCGTGGCGGCGGAAATCTCGCTGGAGAATGTCCATGATGTCGAGGTGTTGCCGACTCTGCTCAATCCACTACGGCGCAAACTGGGGCGTGTTTATGCGGATGGCGCCCAGTCATCAGCTTATCTTGCGCAAAGGGGCAACAGCCTGTATCCCGCCTCGCAAAAGCGCGGGGTTATGGAAAAAAGGACACGCAAGAAATGACGCGGTGCTGGTGATGCGCAAGGAAGGGCGGGCGTACTGGAAGAAGATATCGGGGTATCACCGTCGCTCACTTGCAGAGACAGCGATGTATCGGTTCAAACAGTTGTTAGCGGGGAAAGTCAGTTTACGTAACTACAACGGCCAAGTGGGAGAGGTGATGGCGTATGTCAGCGCCATAAACAAACTCAATACCCTGGGCCCCGAGTGTAACGGTCACTTGGGGCTGGGGCAGTTGTGGCTTGATGGTTGATTTGGGAAACAGCGCCAATAAACAGCATCGACATTGGCTTTGGTATGCCTTTGATACCAAGAGAAAACAAGTCTTGGCATATACCTTTGGCCCACGCAACGATGAGACATGCCGTCGGTTGCTGAGCCTGCTTTCTCCGTTCCAGATAGGCTTTATCACCAGTGATGACTGGGGAAGCTATGCCAGAGAGGTGCCGAGCGAGATGCATCTGACCGGGAAGATATTCACCCAGCGTATCGAGCGTAACAACCTGACGCTCAGAACGCGCATCAAGCGATTGGCTCGCAAGACCATCTGCTTCTCTCGTTCCATTGAGCTACACGAGAAAGTGATTGGCGCCTTTATAGAAAGGCACCATTTCAACCGATTGGAGGCATTACCCGGGCGTGATGGGTGATCAGCGTCGGCGATAGAGACCCGGATCCACCTCTTCATAGTGGCTGGTCAGGTATTGATAGAAGGCGAGATGGGAAGGGGAGCTGGGTTTTACCAGCTCCTCGCTCACCCGATCCGGCTTGGCGATGATGAACTTCGGAGTCTGGCGCTGGATATCGGCCAGCACCCGCTCGCGCACGTCATAGGGCGGATTGACGTTGGCAAAGAAGAGGTAGGCGGACGCCGGCTGGCGATCGGTCCAGAGATAATATTGCGGCTGGATGCCATCGACCCAGATCTTGTCGCTCGGGACTGTCTCGGCCTTGATGCGATCGACCCGTACCTGCGCGGCCGGATTGAAAGGGCGACCCTTGAGGGTGCCTTCCCAGGCGTTGTTGATCATCAGCAGCAGCATGGCCAGCGTTGCCAGCCAGGGAGTGGCACTGCGCACATCCCAGGCGCGCCAGAGAGGGATGAGGATCAGCACCGGCAGCGCCCACAGCAGGCTGGTGCCGAGCACCTCGTTGACCCGCTCGAGGGACCACTCCTTGGTGCTCCAGCCAAAGGCGAGCTGCTGGGCCAGCAGCCAACTGGCAGTGAGCACCACCAGCGAGATGCAGAGCAGCCCGATGGCATCTGCCTGCTGTTCGCTGCGATCCAGCAATACCGCCAGCGGCAGCACCGCCAGTTGCAGATAGAGTACGTCGTAGTGATCGAACACATGGCCGGAGACCGAGTTGGCGATCAGGGTGAACAGTACCCCAAACAGGGTTGCCAGCAGGGCGGGCAGATACCACTCCTGACGGCGGCTCAGCATCAGAATGATGAAGGCGGGCAGCAGCATGATAAGGCCGGTGCGCAGCAGGCCGACGGCGCCCACCATGGGAGAGAAGCCATTGCCGTAGCTCCCTTCGAAGAAGATGTCGAAGGCGTAGTATTTGAAGGCCGCCAGCAGATCATGCTGCTGGAAGTAGGCGTAAAGCGGGCCGCCAATCAGCGCCAGTCCCAGCAGGCTGGAGATGAGCAGCAATATGGCGTCACGCCACTTCTCATGCAGACACCAGTGGCAGAACAGCACCAGATACCAGGCTCCCCAGAAGGCGCCGTTGTTGGTGCGCATCCAGGCGACGATGGCGAAGGTAAGAGCCGCTACCAGTGCCGGCCACCAGCGAAATCCCTTGTCCAGCAGCAGGGTGATGAAGGCCCACTGGGCGATGAGGGCGAGGTGGAAGGTCCAGTCCTCAGTCATGTTGCCGTAGTAGTAACGGGTACCGTAGAGAGCCAGCACCGCCAGCATGGCGCCGAGCCGCGCCTTGAACGAGAGTCCGAGCTGGGCAAAGGCCTGCCAGCTGGCCAGCAGTCCGAGCCAGCAGAGCACCCACTCCAGCGCCCAGATCCCGACAAAACCCCCCATTCGATAGCCCAGCGCGTCGAGGGCGAAGATCATCGGCCCCTTGATGTCGATCATGTCGCGATAGAGCACGCCCCCTTCGCTCCACATCTTGCCCATCACCGCGAACAGCGAGGCATCAAAGCCCGGCGCCATGGCGTGGAAGAGCGGGTTGCGCAGACAGAAGAGCTGCGCCAGCAAGGCGGTCAGCAGCACAATGGCTGGCTTGATACCCGGGTTGACGCGAGGGGGAGTGAAACGGATGGAGTGATTCATGAAGTCGCCTGTTCCTGCAGCTGGTCTTGAAAGCGGGCCTATCTTGCCGAGCTAGTGAGTGCGATGCAATGGGGCAGGCCCGTGTGGGGCAAATATTCTCGAAAAAGCCCGGTTCTTGCAGGGAACCGGGCGCTGGCTGCGGCAATATTGGCCGTCAGGGGGATGTGGCAAAGCCATTCCCCCTCTGCATCAATGGATGTACTCAAGCAGGGGCGGCTGCGCTTCCAGCGTCGGCAGGTGACGGGCCCAGCGGATAAAGGCGTCGGCCAGGGTGATGCCGAGCTCCTGATTGTGCTGGGTCAGGGTACGCGCCAGTGCGGTGTAGCCCTCCTTGCCGGAGGCGGTATAGGCGCTCGACACTCCGCGATAGATCTGTTCGGCATTGACCGCTTGCCACTGGCCGGGTGCGGCTTCCCACTCCAGTCGGGTGATGCGCTGACCCTTGGGCCGATCGGCCTGATAGGTGAATCGCACCCCTGCGGTGTAGGGGAAGCTGCCGTTGCCATTGCCGACCACGCCGTTGTTGGTGGCGTTGTCGATGGCATTTTCCAGCGCTTCCGCCAACTCGTGACCGTGCACCCGATAGAGGGTGAGGGGAATGGCAAACGGCAGCAGGCGACCGGCGATATCTGCTTCGCTCAGGGGGCCCGGCTCCAGCGAGCAGCGCACGCCGCCAGCATTGTGCAGGGCAAAGTCCACCTCGCCTACCTGTTCACGGGCAGCGGTTAGCATGGCGCGGGCCACCAGCGGGGCGAGTTGGCTGCCGTGGGGCAGGGTGGCATCCGGCAGTCGCTGATGGGGCAGTGGCGCCGCCAGTCGGGTGACGATGCGCTGGCTCATGGTCTCGATCTCCGGCCGGTAGCGTTTGGCCAGATGTTGTTCAAGTTGTGGATCCGGTTCGCAGAAGGTGAGTCCGACAGGTGGCGTAGAGGCAAATGGCCAGGGTTGCCAGGGGAGCCACTCCAGCTGCCCCTCACTTTGCACGACGCGGCCCGCCTTATCGAAGGTGAGCTCGCAGACGCCGAGGCAGAGGGCGCTGTGGCCTGCGTGCAAAATGGCCACTCCGTTGTTCATCAGCGGATAGCTGCCTTCGCTTGGCAGACCCAGCGGCGCGAGATCGCCGAGCAGGCTGTGGGTGTGGCCACCGATGATGAGACTGAGCTCGGGGAAGCGCTCGGCCAGCAGCTTGTCCTGATCCAGCCCGAGGTGGCTCAGCAGCACGATATGCTGGATCCCTTCGCGCTTGATCTCCCGCAACACCCGGGTGAGGGTGTCGGCGACCGCGTGGAAACGGGTGTGGGGATCCGGGTTGGCGATGGCAGCCATCTGGGCGAGGGTGATGCCGAGCAGCGCAAAGGGAACCCCGTCGATCACCTGACGATGCCAGGGCTGATGGGCGTCGTAGAGGTGGGGAATATCCCACAGCCCCAGCGGCGTGTCGGCAGGCTCCTGACTGTTGTCCAGATTGGCGGCCAGCACCGGAAAATCGAGCTGGCGCAAGAACTCCACCAGCGGGCCATTGCCCAGATCGAATTCGTGGTTGCCAAGTACCATGGCATCGGGGGCCAGCATGGCGAGCAGGTCGGCGTTGGCGCGCCCTTTGAAGCGGTTGAAATAGAGAGAGCCCTGAAAGGAGTCGCCACCGTGCAGAAACAGAAAACGCTGGCCGGCTGCTGCGGCTTGGGCACGCAGTTGGGTCAGTCGGGTCAGGATCCGGGCATAACCGCCGCACTGGGTGCGCCACTGGCCTTCACCGACAGGGGAGAAGCTCATGGGCGCGCCATCGAAGTGGGAGTGGCAATCACTGAAATGGGCAAGTTGAACCGTAATACTCATCTCGGTCCTCCTTAGGGGGAAAATGAGCACCGAGTCTACTGCAAAGGGGGGGGAGGATACCAGCCCGGCAGGGTGCCGGGCTGGTCAATGATCAGGCGGGTACCATGATCTGGGTGGCGACAATCACCACCAGCAGGCCGACGGCGACCGGCATACTGGTGCGCTTGACCACCTCGAACGGCGAGAGCTTGCCCATCCCGGCACAGGCGACCACCACCCCGGATACCGGCGAAATGGTGCGACCCAGGTTGGAGGCTTGCAGCATGGGAATCACCAGATAGGCCGGATTGATGCCAAGGCTGCTGGCCAGGTTGGGGATCAGCTCCACGAAGGCGTAGAAGGGGGCATTGCCCGAGCCGGTGGTGAAGGCGGCCAGGGTGGTGATCACCACCAGTGACAGCATCATGATCAGGCCGCCGGAGCCGAGATCCTGCGCGTGAGCCAGCAGGGTGTCGATAAAGCCAATAGTCATCAGACCCTGGGCGAAGACGCCGGCACCGACCAGCAGCATGACCACACCGGCAAAAGCGTCAGCCATGTTGCGCCAGCAGACCTGCAGACCGTCCAGCAGCTCCTTGCCATTGCGGATCCGCACCAGCTCCAGCAGGCTGGCCAGCACCATGCACATGACGATGATGGTGACGATATCCAGCTGCGGACCCCATTTGCCGTCAAATACCAGCACCCCGATGATGGGGGTAAAGGGCAGGATGGCGTAGAAAGCGGGGACGGTAGTCACCAGATCACCCGGGGCGACCGGCTCGTTGTGCTCACCGGATTTCTGATCAAGGTAGCGCTGCCAGAAGAAGTGGGTCACCGCCATACAGGCGATCGCCACCAGCGAGATGGGCAGGGTCAGCTTGAAGGCAAAGTCCAGCAGCGGCATGTTGGCAGCCTGGGCGGCCATCACCACGTCCCCTGAGGTCGGTGACAGAATGATGGCGGCCGGCGAGGCGCATACGGCCGCAGCCGCGCCACGGGAGATCCCCATGTTGACCATCAGCGGAAACAGGGTGGCCATCAGCAGCACACCGAGGCCGGTGGCAGAGCTCACCGCCAGCGACATGGCGCAGGCCACCAGATAGGCAGCCACCAGCAGGATATAGGGGGACTTGATGATGCCGAGCGGTTTGCTGGCCAGCTTGACCAGAATGGTGTTGGCGCCGATATGGCTCATGTAGCCGGCGAAGCCACAGAGCACCATGATCAGCATCCCCAGTCCACCGCCACGGTCATTGAGCAGGAAGCGGACGTACTCGAAGATATCGGTTGTGAGATAACCGGTGCTGACCACCTTGCTCGGCAGTACCGGCTTGCCCATCATGGCGGTGATGACCAGCAGCAGCAAGCCGCCGCTGAGCAGCACCCCGGTTGCGGAGTATCCTTTGAAAATGGCACGGCCCACCACCAGGGTGACTAGGGTGCCAACGATGAGTTCCAGCATATGTTGCCTTCTGATTGGATGAGAGTGGAAGGAGTCTATTCCGATAGGGGTAGAGTGGCGACTGGAAACAGGATGTTGTGTGAGCTAAATCAACGTTTAACCCCATGAACAGAATTAAAGAAAGGTAAAGGTACTTTACCCAGCGGGTTTGGCTACCTACCCTTGCCAGCCTTGGTTGTCTTTTGAGGCTTTTATATGGTGGTTGGTGATTTTTCAGGCATTAAACGCTCTCTTTTCCTGCTTGCGATGCTATTTTCACCTACTTGCGTGTTTGCAGTAACCAATGACGGTTTTCATCAAACCGGTCCTCATCAGGCGGTCGCCATGCGGCGTCTCATGGCTCCTCACTCTTACGGCGTACTGGTGGTTGCCGAGGGTAACAAACCCCGTTTTGCCGCGCTGGCATCCAAAACCACGGAAGCAAACTGTCTGGCCCGTCATGCCATCCGGGTAGATGGGGTCGCGCTGCTGGTCACTCCGAGATTCTATGCCAAAGAGGGAAAACGGGGACTTTGCGAGCTGTGGCTAAATGAGGGGGCAGATCAGGACTTTTTTGCCAACCGCCTTAAAAATGATCATTTTATTCAGATAGATGGTCATGACATCAATGTGAAAAACTATCACCTCGACTGGCAGCGCATCAGCCGTCATGCTCAATAAAAATACAGTTTTGGCCTTGTGCCATACTCTGCTCACGCAACCTGTGAGCGTGCTCTGATTTCTGGGCGCATCATTGTGTTGCGCCGCCTCGTCGTCACACATAGGCTATACCCGTCATCTGTGTGGCGGTGGGGTTCACCAAGGTTGGTACTCCGCCCGTGCAATCAAGGAAGGTAGTCTGGCATGGTCAGCAAGGTTTATGGAGTAGTGGGGGTCGGGTTGTTGCTGTTGCCCCTGATGAGTCAGGCTCAGCCGAGCCGGCCGCAAGTGGTGCCAGAGTCCCGCATCAATGTCCGTTTTTATGAGGTCAATGCAACCAGTCCGGAGCAGCTTGCCCGGGCGATTGCCCAGAGTGCTCCCAAGGTGAATGGCAAGCCCGTACTCGGCAAGGCGAGTTATCAGGTGGACTGGCAGCTGGATACCGAGCAGTTGCCGGGGCGCTGCCAGCTCAACCGGGTGACGGTGACCACCAACGCCACTGTGTTGCTGCCCCGCTGGCGTCAGAGCGCGAGCAGTAACGATCCTGCCCGCCAGCGCTGGGGGCGGCTGCTCTCCAGCATGTTTGACTACGAATCCCGCTTCAAGGAGATGGTGCTGCAGGGGGCAAATCAGGTGGGTGGCGCCATTGCGGGATTACCCGGTCATGCAGATTGTCAGGTGCTGCGCTATGCCGCGTGGGCAGCAGGTAGTGGCGAGCTGAACAAGATTAAGGGACGGCTCGACGGATTCCAGCGCCAGACAGGTTACGGCGAACAGCTTGGGGTGCACTGGCCCAAGTGAGCGCTATCTCAAGACGCAATATCCAGCATCGCACGATTTGATAAATAGAATGGCCGCCCGATGGGCGGCCATTCTATTTGCTTGCAGAGTCCGGTTCAGACCAGCGCCTTGCCTTTGAGCAGTTTGCGCACCCAGTAACGGGCTGGGTGGAGCGCTTCCAGCAGATCGGCGGCCAGCGGCAGGGGATCGCCGCAGATCTCGCTGGCGAGCAGCTCGCCACAGAGCGGCGCCGAGCAGAGACCCCGAGAACCGAGCGCCCCCAGCACATAGAGGCCGGGGTGAAGGGGGAGTGGATGGGCGTTGTGCTGATCATGCTGCAGCTGCGCATAGTGATCCGCCAGACCTTGCAATCTGGCCACTGGCCCCACCACCGGAAGGTGATCCCGACTGGCACAACGCACCCCTACGCGCGCCTCGTTGCCGCTCACATCCACTTCGGCGGGCCAGGTTTGCTCCGGCAGGCAGGCTTGCAACCGCACCTGATTCTGGATTTGCTCCTCGGCACGAAACTCAAGGCTGCTCTGGTTACGGCCATAACTGGCGCCGATGCAGTGTTGATCGTTGTGCATGGGTGTGAGGTAGCCATCGTAGCAGAGCACGGTCTTGAGCTGACGCAAGCTGGCCGTGGTCGGCACATGGCTAACCTGACCGCGCACCGGATAGAGCGGCAGCTCGGCAAAGGGGAGCAGTGCTGGCAACTGGTGACCGGCGGCGACCACCAGATTGGGGGCCTGCCAGTGGCGGCCGTCCTGGCTCTCTATGTGCCAAGCATCGGTCTGCTCGGCTATGGTGACCACTTGGGTGTGGTATTCCACCTGCAGCAGGCCGCTGGCTTGCGCCTCTTTCAGGGCGGCTCGGGTGAGATCGGCCGGACAGAGCCAGCCTCCCAGCGGATAGCTGACGCCGATGTGGCCACAGGGCAGGCCAACCACCTGCTCTACCTCTGCTGTAGAGAGGGAATACATCAGTTCGGACGGGAAGGGGCCCTGGCTCATTTTCGCCAACTTGGCTGCCGATTTGTCGTCATAACCGAGCTGGGTCACTCCGCATAATTCGAACGCGATAGGATGGCGTTCGGCCAACGCCAGCAGCCGTTGGCGGGCATAGCCAAAAGCGAGGGAATAGAAGCGTGACAGGGCATCGTGCTCGCCGTTAAGCAGTGGATAGAGGGCACCCTGGCGGTTGCCGGAGGCGCCGGTGGTCGGGTCGCCATCTGCACACAGCAACGTCACCTTGCGACCCCGCTCCACCAGAGAGAGGGCCGTCATGGCCGAGGCGATGCCGCCGCCGATGATCACTACCTCGCCAGCGCGTCCGGCAGGACGGGCATACCAGGGGGCGATGGTCTGCTGCGGCTGCTTGTCGGTGCGATCCCCCACCAGCATCTCCCGCTTGCTACCGTGGCCCTTTACCTTCTTCATGGCAAAACCGGCGGCAATCAGGCCGCGACGGACAAAACCGGCACAGGTAAAGGTGGCGATGGAGCAATTGGGACGGGCGAGGCGAGCGAGACCCTCAAACAGCTCCTGTGTCCACATCTCCGGGTTCTTGGCCGGGGAGAAACCATCCAGATACCAGGCATCCACCAGACCTTCTGCCCGGTGAGGCACCTGCGGCAGCATATCCTTGATGTCGCCAAACCAGAGATCGAGGCGAATGCGGCCACCCGCAAAATGCAGGCGGTGGCAACCGGAGACCGGCAGCGGCCACTGGGCGACAAGATCCTGACTCAAGTGGCCAAGTTCAGGCCAGGCGGCCAGCGCCTTGCGCAGATCGTCTTGGGTCAGGGGGAATTTCTCGAAACTGATGAAGTGCAGACGGGAGCCGTTGCCGGATTGAGGCGCCTGTTCCAGGAAGGCTTGCATTGTCGCCAGAAAGTTAAGGCCTGTGCCGAAACCTGTTTCACCTATCACGAAACTGTCACTATCGTGGTGCGAAAATCGCGCAGGTAGCCGGTTTTGCTGCAAAAAGACGTAGCGGGTTTCACCTAGACCGTTATCATTGGAAAAGTACACATCCCCGAAGTCACTGGAGACAGGAGTTCCCGCTTCATTCCAGTCCAATCGGGCATGATGTAAGGATGTTTGACTCACGTTTTCCTCGGCTCGCGTCACAAAATCGCGGGCATTCTACGTGAATTCCAATCCTCAGCGAATAGCCATTGACGTAACTACCCGCCGTTCTTCTACCGGAAAGTCCTTCGTTCGGATGCGATGCGGTTCAAAGTGGTCAGTCTCACAGGCCATCCCCAGTGGTGAAGATGTAGAGCTAGTACGTCAGTTCATCAATGAGAGAGTTAAACCCATCATGAAAGCCTATGCCGTCACAGTCTCCGATAAATGGGACGCTCTGACCCTGCTGAATCGTCTTCTCTTGGCTCGTGGTTATGGTGAAGACCGAGCCCTTGCCGTTATTGCTGAATGCGAACAAAGGGCACAGAGAGGCCCACAGCGTCAGACCTCTAGGGACTGGATGGACTTGATCACTGAGGTCGCCCCTGAGATTGAACCTGATGTGACCACTCCAGTTGAAGCCCTTGTAAAGACCTCGGGTAATAACACAGAGGAGGCAGCCGCTAGAGACCAAGGGCCGACAGTGGGTCAAGTCTATGAACGCTTCTTACAACTTCGTCTCCCTGACTGGAAGAAAAGCTCGGCAGGGGCTTATAGGACAAGCTTTACCAAGCTCAACTCTTTGGGCCTAGCGTCTTTACCAGTTGCTGACTTGAAGCGAGCCACATTGGATACAACCCGACAGGGTATGATTGATGATGGTATGAAAGCTGGGTCTATCAATCTTGTGTTCAGACATCTATGCCAAGCACTCCGAGAGGTTGAGCAGGTCTATGGGGAAGACGAGGGGCTCGACTTCACGAAAGCCATTAAGCATCTGACCGGATTGAAGCCTCTAAAGGATGAATCCAAGACGGTTGACCGAGCATGGCCCGCTGAGGCAATTACCGAGGTATCCGCTAAGTTAGCCGACAAGATGAACTCTCCGCACCTCTCCGAGGCTAACAGAGTCAGACGCTCAGGGGCCTATTGGCAACTCTGGTTGTCTCTCGCTACAGGTTGCCGAAAGGGTGAAGCCGAGGCCATGCGGAAAGGCGACATAGTGAGGGAAGGCTCATTGATGGGTATCCATATCAAGGGAACCAAATCAAAGGCAGCTGACAGAATGCTCCCGCTTGTGGATGGTCTGAATGGTTTCAACCTGTCAGAGTTCGAGGCATACCTTGAGACCCTGCCCAGTGATGACACTCTGCTATGTGGTGGCGGGTCATTGGAGAACCTCAGCAAGACCGAGAGGGCAGCCTTCCAGATGAGTAATGGTGATGGCCTAACCATTCATGGATTACGTCACACAGCGGCTACCACCTTGGCGACTTTGGGTTTAGACCCTGTGCTTCTCTCTCAGTTTATGGGGCATGCCCAAGCGGTAGCAGGCTCAGAGGTGACGCAGCGTTACATCACTGGGGCCATTGAGGCACGTAAAGGGGAATGGTTGAAGCTGCATCAGGCCATCTCTGAGTTGCTGCACAAGGACGGGTAAACAGTGGCATAAGGGGGTCTCGATTAGAAATTGTCATAAATTTATGAGACCCCATGTAATTGTATATACCTACAAAACACCCCCTCATGCCCTTCTGATTCAGTCACTTAGTCGCGTCCCTGTGTGAAAACATAGGGGCAGACATCTTGCTTGTTCTACTAATCTTGCGTAGCTGTGCGAACCATTCTCATTTTGTTGGTGTCATTAAACAACCGTTAGGTGATACCAGAGGGCAGGGTCATTTGTTAGTGTCATCAAAATAGGTGTTGACCATAGTTGCTACCGGTAATTATGATGATACCACTTTATGACACCACCGAGAGATTGAAGCATCATGTCCACCACCCAAGGCCGCACCTTCGCTTACTGCCGAGTGTCTACCGTTGAGCAGACCACCGAGAACCAAGTCCTTGAGATTGCCAAGCGGGGATACACTGTAGAGCCGCACAGAGTCGTCACTGAGACCATATCGGGGTCAACCCAAGCCAGTACACGTCCTGAGTTCAGGAAGCTGCTAGAGCGTATGGAAAGCGGTGATACCTTGGTTGTCTTGAAGTTGGACAGATTGGGTAGGGATAACATTGATGTGCAGACCACTATCACCAGCCTGACCGAGAGAGGGATCAAAGTGGTGTCTCTTGATTTGCCAGTGTCTGACTTAACATCACCAGAGGGTAAGCTCATGTTGCAACTCATGGGGGCATTCGCTGAGTTTGAACGTAATCGCATCAGGGAGCGTACACAGGAGGGGCTACAACGAGCTAAGGCCGAGGGTAAAGCATTGGGGAGACCCGTTGCTGTGGACACAACGGAAGCCGTTCAGAGAGCCAAAGGGGAGGGCCTGAGTCAGAGCAAGGTGTCTGACAAGCTGGGTATCTCACTGGCTACCGTTAAGCGGCATTGGAACAAGTAGGTAGATATGGGGCACGCCAGTGGTGTGCTACAAGGTGGCGTGTCTATGTGTCCTTATCTGTTAAGTCAAACATGAGGTTACCTCTAAAGGTCTGGTTAAGGGCTGGTGTGAATAATGTGCTATTAAAAGCACACGATTTGACATAGTGCTCACCATAGGGGACACGTGTGCTTTAATCCTGATGTTCTCCAAAGATGACCATTCCGTTTATAACCATAAGGAGACATGCTGTGCCCAACACAACTTCCACGTCGAAGCCTTTGCCTCAGAACGCCATCACTTTAACTATCCCTGCCACTGTCTGTGGTATTGGCATCAATGACGTCAAGCACCTTAACCTAGATAAGACCAAGCATCACGATATCGCGCTAAAGCGTTGGAGCAAGATGTTAGGGCGGGTAACTACTGACCCCGCCTATGCTGGCGTTGAGGTTCACCCTGAGTGGCTTCTCTACAGCAACTTCGCCAAGTGGTTCGACACTGCTGTTGATTTCTATGGAAGCACTGATTTTGAGCTTGATAAAGACCTTATCCCGCTGACCAAGGGTCTAGGCTCAAACGCTGACCGAGCGTCTATCAAGCGGGTCTATGGGCCTGACACCTGTCTACCCATCCACCATAGCCTAAACGTTGCCCTCAATAAGTGTGGTCATGATGCAGATAATAGCTTCCGTGGTGTTCGTGAGCAGGTTCACAAGGACGGTAAAACAGCGAGCTATCGCGCTAAGTACGGCACTCTGGCGCTTGGTGTCTTCACTACTCCTCATGAGGCGGCCCATGTGGCCCTCAGGTATCGAGCAAGAGAGTTCCTAGCCGTACATCACCTTGAGCTTAAGAAGCTGTATAAGGCTGACCTGATTGGCTTAGAGAACGACTCTTTGATTGACGTTAAGAGGAGGCTGATTGCTGCGGCACTGACCATTCCTGATTACTCTATCGTTGAGGATAAAGAGGCTGTCCCTATGGTGACTGAGCGTAGGCGTGGTAAGCCTGCCAAGGTCTACCACAATCGGCGTCATTGGGTCGTGCGTATCGACCATTGCACTGGTAACCAAGTAAGGGTTAAAAGCTGTGCGTCTGCCAAAGAGGCCATCAAAGCGCTTGACACTTTGGTAAACGCTGGGAAATGAACATAAGGTGGGTCGTTACGGCCCTAGTTGGTGTGCGTTAATGTTTTAAAAAGCCATTATAAAACAATGACTTTAAATAACGTGCACTATAGGCCCCCTGACATTCCACCCTCTGGTTACACTTAGGTACTTTAAGTTAAACATTAAGTACCAACATCCGGTCAAACATTCAAATCTAACAGTCAGTCTACCGGATAGACCATAACTGAGGTTAGATGGATATTAATTATCAATATTAATCCATCAAGACAAAGAGTAATCCCTCCGAAATACCTCAGCTACAACCCGTGAAATGGTCTCCTCGATTGAGCAATAGGTTACATAAATGTAAACCTCATGAATTACTGCTCACCGTTGGAGATAGCAGGGCAACTACCTGCTTAACCCGCCAAGTTTAAACCCATCCGATTGACCCGTAAGGCCGCTGATTAAGTTCAGAGGGCAGGGTCATATCTCAATTTCACCAGTCCCAGCCCGCAAATTTGCGGTCTCGGCAATCACCTAATCACAAACATCAAATCGCAACAATAGGAGAAACCTAATATGACAAACAACATGACCACCACCCAAAGTCACCGCCCTGTGAAATTCCTCGAAACTGTCCGCCTTATTCGCCGTCAACAGGACATCCTCGAACAACGGGGAGACCCTATTTCCCTCTCAGTGTTCGACAAGCTGGAATCCATTATGCAGGGTCAGCGCGGTATTAAGTTTACTGCCCAAGAGCGTGGCCGTCAGGAAATGGCATTCATCATGGCGAAGCACCAGCTCAAAGCGGAAGACGCCGAGGCCAACTGGGAGCGTTATGAAACCTGTGTCCACCTGACCAGCATTTACTCTAACGAGACCCAGAAGGCGAGCGAAGCAAGCAAGGAGGCCACCAAATGATTAGCTACAACGAAAAAACCCAATCGGTGACCCTGTGTGGTCAATCGTTCGCCCTAGAGTTTTGGCAGCGCGTTCAAGCCCCTTTGCTGGTCGAGTGTCTGCACTGGTCACCTGAGACCCTGATTAGCTGGATGGAGTCGGCAGATATTCCGCTGGGTCAATTCGCCAGAGTGCCCAAGGTTCAGAACGTTCTGATTGCCCGAGAGGAAGCCCGAGAGCAGGCCGAGAAGGAGCGAATCGAGCGAGAGCGCCTAGCCACCTATAACTCGCCGGAAGCAGTAGCCGAGCGCAAGCGTCAAGCTGCTGAACTGCACCGTTACCGTATCGAGCAAGGCATGAGAGCCCGCGGTGCAAGACCAGCACGCCAATCAGCTATCCATGCATCCCACTATGACGGCGGGGTCAGCTCAACCGTGATAGCAGACTTCGCGGATTGACACTGTGTCTATCAACTATAGGAGCCGAGCAATCGGTATGAACCATCGAGCGGGTCAATATGGCCCGCAAACACCCACTAGAAACCACACCATCACCAACAACCATCACAAAACAGGAGGTAACAATCATGCGCAACACTACCAATCCCGAGCTGTCCGACGATTTCACCATGTCTGCCTTGGTAAAGGCTAACGCCGACCGAGTGACCATCACCGACACCACCCGTCAGGAAGCCTATCGCGTCCGTGTAGAGGGTGAGAATGAGCAGTCTATTGAGCTGACCAACACCGGCTCCTCTACCAGCTACATGCAGCTCTTGGCCGATACCTTGGACAATGCGGTCAACTCTGAGGAGTGCAAGCTGTCCATCGGCGAGGAGCGTTGGTTCCGGTTCCACTCTGAACAGGATGCCCCGACCCCAATCATGATTCCGTCTCTGTCGAGCCGTACCGTTAACGTGAAGATGAAAGACCCGCACACCAACAACACCATGCCTACCAAGCTGACTATCCGCCAAGGGTCAACCATCCGGTCTAAGCCGAGCGAGGACGCCATCATGTTCAGCATGGCGCTGGAGCGGTTTGATACCGAGTCTGACGGCAACATCACGCACCTGACCTTGCGTCAGGAAGCTGAGAGCATCGTTGAGCAGATTGACCGAGAGATTACCACTAAGGTCGTTACCGCTCTGACCACCAACGCCAATAAGGCCAAGTACCTGATTAACAAGAAGGTTGACCTTAAGGCAGGTCAAAAGCTGGCTGACCGTGTTGAGGCGATTGAAGACGCTATTGATGTTGGTCTGATTGAAGGCCGCCTGATGGGTGACTCTATCGAGGATTTCGTTATCGGTCTGAATAGCCAGACTTACCGCGACCTTGACCGTATGTCCCGCCGTTCTGGTTCCGCCAGTGTTAGCGACTATCTGGGCACGGAGGTTTACATCCTCCCAAGCGACCCTAGCGCCTCTGATGACATTCAAATCCTGATGGCACCTAAGAAGGCTGTCGCTGTGTCATTCCGTGAGCGCAGCGATGGCACTGTGCTCGATTTCATCGTCTCCCGTCAGGCTGAGCGTCAGTCTACCACTATGGAGATTGTCGGCGTTGCTGACCTGCTGGTTGCTGGCTCTGTGGCCGCTACTGGTGACGATGGTGCAGACCAAGAGGTCAACATCCCGCTAATCGTTGCGTTCACCGCTGGGTCTCCAACTCCCTGATAGCCCTTAACGTTGCCGCTTCGCAAGAGGCGGCTCTTTTAAGTGTTTTTATCATCAACTATTTAAGCAAGCTGAGGAGGTAGTCACATGCAACCATCTAAAGAATGTACCCGCTGTGAAACCTCGCAGCCTCTCACCCACTACAAAATCCAATGGAAGACACCAGATGGTACACCGAGAGCCCGCACTGTATGCGTCACATGCGAGTTCAAGCAACAACGTGGTCACCCTTCCGCTCTTAGACGTCGAATGCAAAGGAGGTAACCCAGTGTCCACCACCAAAGTTAAAACCAAAGAGGTACTGCTGGCCCTTCTCAAAGCTAAGCCCCTGTACGCCCTGATTGCTACCTTGCTGACCATGCTAGGGGTGACCCAAGGGGAGGCCATTGCAGGTCACCTACAGGCGCTCATGGTGTTGTTAGTGAGCTAATGGTTTGTTGATAGGGTCATAACTTAGAACCATGAAAGCGGCTATGACACCTGACACCAAGAAATCACCATGTTAGACTCATTGCTCAACCATTAAGGCACCTTTTCTATGCTCTACGTGAAAGCAGACCAGTTTGGCAGCCGAAAGCGGGTAGACTTGGCGCCAGTTTTTCCAGACGAGATGAATTAATGAGAAGAGCAGTGATCACCGGTATCGGCGTCATCTCCAGTATCGGCAACAACAAGGAAGAAGTGCTGGCCTCCCTGAAAGCAGGTAAATCCGGCATCACCTATTCCGAGCAGTTCGAGCAGCACAACCTGCGCAGCCGTGTCTGGGGTAACATCAAACTCGATCCGTCTGAACTGATCGACCGTAAAGTCATGCGTTTCATGGGCGACGCTGCGGCCTACGCCTACCTCTCCATGCAGCAGGCCATTGAAGATGCCGGTCTGGCGGAAGATCAGGTCTCCAACGAGCGTACCGGCCTGGTGGTCGGTTCAGGTGGTGCCTCCGGCAAGAACACCTCGGAATCTGTGGACATCGCCCGTGAGAAAGGGGTCAAGCGTGTGGGCCCTTACATGGTGCCGCGTACCATGTCCTCTACCACTTCCGCTTGCCTCGCGACCCCGTTCCAGATCAAGGGTGTCAACTACTCCATCAGCTCAGCTTGCGCCACCTCTGCTCATTGCATCGGTCACGCGCTTGAGCTGATCCAGCTTGGCAAACAGGATGTGGTCTTCGCCGGTGGCGGTGAAGAGCTGGACTGGTCCTCTACCATCCAGTTTGATGCCATGGGCGCCCTCTCCACCAAGTACAACGACACGCCGGAAAAAGCGTCCCGTACCTATGATGCGAACCGCGACGGTTTCGTTATCTCCGGTGGCGGCGGCATTCTGGTAATTGAAGAGCTGGAACATGCGCTGGCCCGTGGTGCTCACATCTATGCCGAGTTGACCGGTTACGGTGCCACCTCCGATGGCTACGACATGGTCGCCCCGAGCGGTGAAGGCGCGGTGCGTTGCATGAAGATGGCGATGCAGGGTGTGGACAAGGTTGACTACATCAACACCCACGGCACCTCCACTCCGGTGGGTGATACCAAAGAGCTGGAAGCTATCCAGACGCTGTTTGGCGCCAACGGTCCCAAGATCTCTGCTACCAAGGCGATGACCGGCCATGCGCTGGGCGCTGCGGGCGTGCACGAGGCTGTCTACTCCCTGCTGATGATGGAACACGGCTTTATCGCCCCCAGCATCAACATCGAGACCCTGGACGAGAAGGCTGAAGGTCTGCCCATCGTGCGCGAGTACGAAGCGGCCGAACTCAACACCGTCATGTCCAACAGCTTCGGCTTTGGCGGTACCAACGCCTCTCTGGTGTTCAGCAAGTTCAAAGGCTGATATCCGGTTGATATGAAAAAGCGCCTCAGGGCGCTTTTTTTGTCTTCGGTGTCCCGTCCTGAATATGGTTTACACCTTTCCCCCCAATAAATGGAGAACCCGATGGGACAAGGTGTGAAACGGACGCAGCGCGATTACTCGCTGACTTTTAAACTGGCGCTGGTCGAGCAGATTGAAAAAGGCGAGCTCACCTACAAACAGGCTCAGGTGCGTTATGGCATTCAGGGCCGCTCCACC
>NZ_JBGLRC010000043.1:0-17109 GCF_041402345.1 Aeromonas sp. S11(2024)
CGGCGCGAAGGGAGCGGAGTTCCCCCCGTTGTGTGAAGGCAAGACCACAAAAGTATGCGGTGCAAAAAGCCAATAAAAACAATGCCAGTCAGGCTTAACTGACTGGCATTACGGCCCATGGGCCGCCTCTTGCGTAGTGACAATCTAAACCTTAAAGCTGCTCGATGCCGACGATATGCCAGGGGGCATTGTTCTTGGCCAGATCGCGCTCGAGGTGCCACACCTCTTTGATGTCTTCTTCGACCTGCTCCTGACGGTCCATGTAGCGGCCGCTGAAGCGTACGCTCACCTGGGCCCAGTCGCTGCCATAGTCAGCACGTACCAGCTGGGTATCGACGTACATCACTTCTGTGTGCTGGTCGCCAGTCAGTTCGGCGCGCTCTGCTTTGAGCTGCTCAAACAGCTCGGGGCTGACGTACTCGCGCACTTTTTCCAGATCGTTCTTGTTCCACGCCTCTTGCAGGGTGCGATAGTGATCGCGGGCACCGGCTAGGAAGCTGTTCATGTCAAAGCCCGGCGGCAGGCGGAACGGCACGTCGCTGTCGGCAAAGCCGGTGGCTTGCGGTGCGCTGTTGCTCTGCTCAAATTGCTGCGGGGCTGCGGATTGCGGTGGCTGATAGCCCGCATAGGCCGCTTGTTGTGGCTGTGGCGTCGCGACCTTGCCCTTGCGCAGGGTACGGATCAGGAAGACGGCACCCAGCGCCAGCAGGGCGATCAGCAGGAAGTCCATTCCTTGCAGACCTTCAAAGGCACCGCTGCCCAGCAGGTAGGCAAACAGGCCGCCAGCCAGCAGGCCGCCCAGCAGGCCACCCATCATGCCGCTCTTTTTCGGCGGGGTCTGGGCATTCAGTGTCGGATTCTTGTTGTCGACCGGTTTGGCCGCAGGCTGGGCCGGCGCAGTTTTGTAACTTTTACCAAAGGATTTGCCGCCGCCAAACTTCTTGGCTTCGGCGTGAGGTGCCCCCAGGCCAATGGCCAGGATCACGGCAAACAGGGTCAGCATCTTTTTCATTTTGACTCTTTTCACTCTCGTCTGTGGGTGGGGCATGCTCCGCTTTGGCAAGCTCAGCAAGGCGCATGGCAGGCTGCCTGTCCCTAATTGTGTCGCAGCTTGTATTCATCAATATCACCTCTGGCATGAATTATTCATGAACGAGGTTGCCGCGATGCGGCGTCAAACAAGAGGAGTAAACCGGATGAAAAGCAGAAGATTGAGTCGCAAGGAGCGCAAAATGCGAAGCAAAATCAAAATGGTCAAGGTAGAGCAGACTCTGGTTTGGCCCTTTATGATGGTATGAGCCGCCAGATAGGGCTCGCCGTAGTTGGCTTTCTTTTGTAAAATTCCCGTCCCCTTCCCGCTGCGGTTTTTATGTGTATGGCAGAGCAAGTGACGGCGAAAAAAGACGCCAAGACACAACAGCTGAAAGTTCCTCCCCACTCTTTTGAGGCCGAACAGTCCGTACTGGGCGGCCTGATGCTGGATAATGACGCCTGGGATCGGGTTGCCGAACGGGTGATCGATCAGGATTTCTACAGCCGCCCGCACCGGTTGATCTTCCAGGCCATGACCCGCCTCTCCAACGCGGGCAACCCCATCGACCTCATCACCCTGCAGGAGGAGCTGGAACGCTCCGAACAGCTGGAAGAGGCGGGCGGCTTCGCCTATCTGGTGGAGATCGCCAAGAACACCCCGAGTGCTGCCAACATCAACGCCTACGCCGAAATCGTGCGTGAGCGGGCGGTCGTACGGGAGATGATCTCGGTCGCCAACGAGATAGTCGAAGCAGGCTACGAGCCACAGGGCCGTACGTCCGGCGATCTGCTCGATCTGGCCGAGAGCAAGGTATTCAAGATTGCCGAGCAGCGCACCAGCGCCAACGAGGGGCCCCAGCCCCTGAAGCTGATCCTCGAGCAGACCGTCGACAAGATTGAAGAGCTGTTCAAGACCCCCCACAACGGGGTGACCGGGGTATCGAGCGGTTACAACGATCTCGACAAGATGACCGCCGGTTTGCAGCGTTCGGATTTGATCATCGTGGCGGCCCGTCCTTCCATGGGCAAGACCACCTTTGCCATGAACCTCTGTGAGCATGCGGCCCTTACGGCCGACAAGCCGGTGCTTATCTTCTCGCTGGAGATGCCCTCCGAGCAGATCATCATGCGTATGCTTGCCTCGGTCGGTCGCATCGACCAGACCAAGGTGCGTACCGGTCAGCTCGACGACGAGGATTGGGCACGCCTCTCCTCCACCATGGGATTGCTGCTGGAGAAGGGCAAGATGTATATCGATGACGCCTCCGGCCTCACTCCGACCGATGTACGTTCCCGTGCCCGTCGGGTGGCACGCGAGCACGGTGGCCTATCCATGATCATGGTGGACTACCTGCAGCTGATGCGGGTGCCAGCGCTCTCTGACAACCGTACCCTGGAGATCGGCGAGATCTCCCGCTCCCTCAAGGCCTTGGCGAAAGAGCTGCAGTGCC
Source organism: Aeromonas sp. S11(2024) (assembly GCF_041402345.1). Lineage (NCBI taxonomy): Bacteria > Pseudomonadati > Pseudomonadota > Gammaproteobacteria > Aeromonadales > Aeromonadaceae > Aeromonas > Aeromonas sp. S11(2024). The sequence goes on from NZ_JBGLRC010000043.1 coordinate 2,484, forward strand.
CTGTGGTGGCGCTCTCCCAGCTGAACCGAAGCCTGGAACAGCGGGCCGACAAGCGCCCGGTCAACTCGGACCTTCGTGAATCGGGTTCCATCGAGCAGGATGCGGATTTGATCATGTTTATCTATCGTGATGAGGTTTATCACGATGACAGCCCGGACAAGGGGATTGCAGAGATCATCATCGGCAAGCAGCGTAACGGCCCCATCGGCCGTGTGCGTCTCACCTTCCAGGGTCAGTTCTCCCGGTTCGACAACTACGCCGGTCCGGCGTTTGATGACGACTATTGATGTAAACCCAAGGTGATGGCGGTTTCGTCATTACCACGACTGCCCTGATCGACAGCCAGTCATTGGTTGCTGCTCAGGGCCTGTTTTCCCGGTTCGACAATTATGCCGGTCCGGCCTTCGACGACGATAAGTGAGTGGCGGTCTTCGGCCCGATGAGGGGGAGACCATTTGTGCCCTCGTAAGGGAAAACCATGAAAGCGGCTACTGCCCAAATCAATACTGCGGCCTTGCGCCACAACCTCGCCGTGGTCAAGCGCCACGCTCCCGCTTGCAAGATCATCGCTGTGGTCAAGGCCAACGCCTATGGCCACGGACTGCTGCCGGTCGCCCGCACCCTGGTGGATGCGGATGCCTATGCGGTGGCCCGTATCGAAGAGGCGCTGATGCTGCGCTCCTGCGCCGTGGTCAAGCCCATCGTGCTGCTGGAGGGCTTCTTCTCCGCCGACGACCTGCCGGTGCTGGCGGCCAACAACCTGCAGACGGCGGTTCACACCTGGGAGCAGCTCGAAGCGCTGGAGCAAGTCGAGCTGCCAGCCCCCGTGGTGGCCTGGCTCAAGCTCGACACCGGCATGCACCGCCTCGGGGTGCGTGCCGACGAGATGCCCGCCTTTATCGAACGACTCGGCAAGTGCAAGAACGTGGTGCAGCCGTTCAACATCATGACCCACTTCAGCCGCTCCGATGAGCTGGAGCAGCCCACCACCCGCGAGCAGATCGACCTCTTCAGCAAGTTGACCGCACCGCTGGCGGGCGAGCGGGCCATGGCCAACTCGGCGGGCATTCTGGCCTGGCCAGACTCCCACTGCGACTGGGTTCGCCCCGGTGTCATCCTCTATGGCGTCTCCCCGTTCCCCAACACGGTAGCGGCCGATTATGACCTGCAGCCGGTGATGACCTTGAAAACCCAGCTGATTGCAGTGCGGGATCACAAGGCGGGCGAGCCGGTGGGCTATGGCGCCAACTGGGTGTCAGAGCGCGATACCCGGCTCGGGGTGATCGCCATCGGCTACGGTGACGGTTATCCGCGCATGGCGCCCAATGGCACTTCCGTGCTGATCAACGGCCGCATCGTGCCGCTGGTGGGGCGTGTCTCCATGGATATGAGCACGGTCGATCTTGGGCCCGGCGCAACCGACAAGGCCGGTGACGAGGCGGTACTGTGGGGCGAGGGGTTGCCGGTGGAGCGGGTGGCCGACGAGATTGGCACTATCCCCTACGAGCTCATCACCAAACTCACCTCCCGCGTCTTTATGGAGTACGTCTGATGTGGCAGCAGTGCCTGCTGACTCTGAAGCCCCGTTCACGGGGCTTTCATCTGGTGACTGACGAGCTGGTGGCCAAGCTGCCGATGCTGGCCGATTACCGGATTGGCATGGCGCACCTGCTGCTGCAACATACCTCCGCCTCGCTCACCCTCAACGAGAATTGCGACCCCAGCGTGCGCAGCGATATGGAGGCCCATCTGCACCGGCTGGCGCCGGAAGATGCCCCCTACTATCGCCACACCTATGAGGGGGCGGATGACATGCCCGCCCACATCAAATCCTCCCTGCTCGGGGTGAGCCTGCTACTGCCGATCCGTGACGGTCAGCTGGCACTTGGCACCTGGCAGGGGATCTGGCTTGGCGAACATCGCGTCGATGGCGGTGCCCGCAAGGTGCTGGTGACCCTGCAGGGTGAGTAATCAGGCTGCAACCAGCTGAAAGATGACGATAAAAAAGAGGGATGGCATTGAGCCATCCCTCTTTTGTTTTAACGGTTTCGCGAGCTATCCGCTTGCAAGTGGCGCGGCGCTCTGCGTGGCTCAGCCGACCTTGAAGGGGGTCAGCTCGGCCAGCGGGGCGGCGTCCATAAAGGCTTGCGGCTCCTGACCCTGTTTGAAGATCTTGAAGTCCTGCTCGCGGGCGCTCCAGTACTCCAGACGCTCGCTGCCGTTTTCTCCGGTGATTTGCAGCAGACTCGCTTCGCGCAGGGCCACCACATATTCGCTCGGGTTGATGGCGCAGAACTCGGCCAGACGCTCGTCGCGGGTCTCGCCCATGTGGCCGCTGATGCAGGCGTCCAGATAGTGCGGGTTGATCTGCAGCGGGAACAGGCCCAGCGCGGGCAGCACGGCGGCGTTGCAGACCGGCATGTCGTTGGTGGTGCGTATGCTCGGGGTCGCCACGTTGCAACCGGCGCTCCAGCCCACATAGGGGACGCCCCGCTCGCGCACGGCACGCTGGATCGGCACGATCAGGCCGTTTTCATGCAGCAGCTGATTCAGGCGCCAGGTGTTGCCGCCGCTGATAAAGATGGCGTCCGCCTGATTGACGGCATCGACCGGATCATCGAAGTGGTGAATGCTGATGGTCTCGATCCCGAGGCTCTCGGTAAGTTCGTTGGCGCGGGCATCCCAGTCGCTGCGGATCACCGCGTAGGGGATGAGCAGAATGCGTTTGACCTGTTTGCGAGCCAGCAGGCTCTGCACCCGGTCGCGGGCCCAGCCGAGCAGGCCGGGAAATTCGTTGGCTTTACCGTTGCTAAGCAGAAGCAGTTCCATCAAATCGTTCCTCAAAAAGTGAAAGCGGAGGAGGGAGGGCCACCGGATCCGCCGTGCGGCCGGATGGCAAGAGGAGGCATGCTACCACCATTGGCGCGGCGGTTCTGTGATCGGAGGGCCTATTCAACGGCTATGGATGAGTTATGGATGGATAACTCAATGCCAAGCGGTGGATTAATGAGCCGTGGTCAACTCGCCAGTCATCGCCAAGAAAAGACCCCGCCGCAGCGGGGTCATGGCAGAGTTAGTCGAGTTTGAGATCGACCCACACCATGCGGTGATCCGAGCTGACCCCTTTGGCGATGCCGAGTTTCGCATCATAGACCAGGTGATAACCGGCCTCGAAGCTGGCAGGCCAGAAGACGCCGCTCTTGACCGCGTTGAGGTTGGCGGAGGGGATGACGTGATCCAGCTGCAGCACGCTGGAGTTGGTGATGCGTTCCGGGTTGGGGCGAGTGAGGTTGCGTTTGCAGTCGGTCCCCTTGCTGACACACTCCGGGCCCCCTTCGCTGACCGGGATCAGGGTGCCATTGGTGATGGACTGATTCATCAGCGGGTTGTTTAGCAGATCCTGAATGGCGGTCAGGTCACCGTCACCGGTGAGCGGATCGGCATTGAGATCCCCGGCGATGACGAACTTGGCGTTTTTGGCCAACCCACCCTTGGTGCCTTTGTCATCGGTCATGTAGTTGAGACCCTTGACGTAGTCATTCCAGAAGGCGATCTCGGCGCGGTTGTGCTTGACGGTGTGACGCGCTGCGTTGGCAAAGATCGGCGGGGTCGGGTGGGAGATCAGGAAGTGGATCACCTCTTCCCCCTTCTCGGTCTTGATCCGTACCGGCACATCGGCGTGGTTCTTGGAGGAGAGCGGGTACTGCTGCCAGGCTGCGTCTTCATACCAGGCATCGCCACACTGGCGGCTGGCCGGGATCTTGACCTTGGGATTGTTGCAGTCATCGATGACGGGGTTCTGCTCGCCCGGCATATCCTTCCACTTGAAGTGCTGGAAGGTTCGGATCTGCTTGGTGTCGATGGGGTATTTGGACATCACCGCAAAGGCGTACTGGCCGTGGTAGTTGCCAAAGCCCCAGGCATCGTCGGGGCCGATGTTGACCTTGCCATCCAGATTGAGGTCATAACCGCTCATCAGGCCGGTGTTGGTGGCGAAATTCTGCATCACCGGATAGCTGATGGCGGTCACTTCGGCGTGCTGGGCGTGAGCCAGATAGTTGTCGTTGAAGGCTTTCAGATCGGCGGTGCTCTCGCCTTTGCCGTCGTTGTCGAACTCGTTGAGCAGGAACACATCCGGGCGGGTGCGCTGGATGATCTCAGCCACGTTGCGGATCTGCTGCACGTTCTTGGCTTTGGTTTCAGTGGCGCCGCTCAGGCTCCCTTCGGCGAGGCGGGCCAGCAGGGCATCCTGCTCGGTGCGGGTCAGCGCCAGCTCACCGGTCAGCATACCGGCGGCAGTGCGATCAAAAGAGAGGTTGAAGGTGGCAAAACGAACCATGGGATCAGCTGCCTTTGAGTCGTTGTCGCTGTTGCAGCCAGCCAGCATCCCGAGAGAGATGGCGGCAGCCAGTAGGGTTTTGTTGATATTTTTCATTGTAATTGTTCCGTAGCATCAATGAGTTATGCCTTCTGTGAGGCGGCGCCATTATAAGTAGACGGTGATGCTGCGGGGGTTTTGCCTGAGTAAAGTGTGAGGATATTCACACCACATATCTGGCGATGATGAATGTTAGCAGGGCGACATAGGGTGTGAAAAACCGGTTTATACGCTGCAGTTTTCGGGATGAATAGCGCGCGCTGCCAACCATTACCGCACTCTGAGTTTGTCACACCACCATCGGCAGGCCGCTCTCGGGGTGATGGATCACCTGTGCCGGATAGTCATAGAGACGGGCAATCAGCTCGGGGGTCAGCACCTCGGCAGGTGTGCCATCGGCCATCAGTTTGCCCCGTTCCAGCATCACCAGCCGATCGGCATAGCGCGCCGCCAGATTGAGGTCGTGCAGCACCACCAGCACAGCTGTATTGCGGCTGGCCAGGGCGCGCGCCATGGTGAGCAGCTGATGCTGGTATTTCAGGTCCAGCGCCGAGGTGGGTTCGTCGAGCAGCAGCAGGCGGGGTTGCTCGGCTTGCTCGGTCGGGGAGGGAGCTTGCCAGATCTGCGCCAGCACCCGGGCAAACTGCACCCGCTGCCGCTCGCCGCCGGAGAGCCCGGGATAGAGCCGTTTGGCCAGATGCTCGACCCCGGCATGGGTCATGGCCGCTGCCACAATTTCGTCACGCCGCGCCGCCGGTTCACTGTGGGGCAAGCGCCCCATGGCAACCACTTCCTCGCAGAGAAAGGGGAAGTTGAGGGAGGAGCTTTGCGGCAATACCCCGAGCCGGTGGGCCAGCTGGCTGCTGTCCCACTGCCGGCGATCCGCGCCAAACAGAGTGATGGAACCCTCATATTCCAGCTCGCCGGTCAGGCACTTGAGCAGCGAGCTCTTGCCCGCCCCGTTGGGGCCGAGCAGCGCGGTGAGGGTGCCGCTCTCGAGACTAAGATCGAGCCCATCCAGGATCTGGCGCTGGCCACGGCGCAGGCTGAGTCGGGTGCAGCTCAACAGGGGGGAGGAGAGTGAGGATGAGAGTGGTAGCATAACAGTCCGTATTACAGGGCGCGGCGGCCTTTTACCAGCAGCCAGATGAAGAAGGGTGCGCCGAGCAGGGCGGTGATGATGCCCACCGGCAGCTCGGCCGGGGCCAGCAGGGTGCGCGCCAGCATGTCGGCCGCCAGCAGCAGGGCTGCGCCAAGCAGGGCCGATAGCGGCAGCAACCTGACATGGTTGGGGCCCGCCAGCAGGCGCACCAGATGGGGCACTACCAACCCGACGAAGCCGATCATCCCCGATACCGCCACCGCCACCCCGACGCCCGCGGCGGTGAGCAGAATGAGGCGACGTTTGAGGGATTGCACATTGACCCCCAGATGACGAGCCTCCCCTTCACCCAGCAGCAGGGCGTTGAGGGGATTGGCATCGCGCATAAAGAGCCACAGCAGGGCCACCAGGGTGAGCAGGGCCAGCGCCACATCGGCCGGTTTGCCTGCCGCCAGCGTGCCCATCTGCCACAGGCTCAGATTGCGGAGCATCTGATCGTCCGCCAGATAGGTGAGCAGGCCGATCACTGCACCGGAGAGCGCCGTGATGGCGACCCCGGCCAGTAGCATGACGGTGACTGAGGTGCCCCCCTCACGGGTGCCGAGCAGATAGACCAGGGTGGTGGTGAGCGCGCCGCCGAGAAAGGCGAGCAGCGGCAGCAGACCAACCCCTATGGTGGCTTGCAGCTGCTGGCCGAGGGGGGCCAGCAGCACGATGGCGAGCGCCGCACCGAGCGCCGCACCGCCGGAGACACCTATGATGCCGGGGTCAGCCAAGGGGTTGCGAAACAGCCCCTGCATCACGGCGCCACATAGCCCGAGGATCCCCCCCACTGCGATGCAGAGCAGGGTACGCGGCAGGCGAATTTCCTGCACGATCAGCAGCTTGTGTGACTCAATCCCGCTCTCCTGCCCGGCAAACAGCGCCCGCAGACTCTCGCCCAGGGTGAGGGTCATGGGGCCGGTTGCCAGCGAACCGAGCAGCAACAGTGCCAGTGCGGCCGTGGTAAAGGCCAGCAGCCAGGAGAGGGGTAACCGCATCATGACCCCTGCTTGATCCACTGGGCGATCTGGTTCGCCTGTTGCAGGGAGTTGAGGCTCAGGCCCCCTTGCAGGGCGTGGCCGTCGATGGCGTGAATGGCGTTGCGCTTGCCTGCAGGGGTAGCCGCCAGGGCGGGCACTTCTGCCAGCACCTTGGCCGGATCGGCATATTGCTGCCAGTCACGACCGCTGACCAGCACCAGATCGGGCTGCATCTCGATGAGGGATTCGGCGGATACCGGCTTGTAGTTGCGCAACTCGGCGACCGGATTGATACCGCCTGCCAGCGAAATCAGCGCGCTGGCGGTGGTGTCACCCCCGGCGATGCTGGTGGGTTGCCCCTTGTGCAGCAGCAGGAAGGCGACCTTGAGCGGTTTGTTCTGTTTTGCTTGCGCCGCCAGCTGATCGGTCTGGGCCTGGATTTCCGCCTTCAGGCGATCGCCTGCGGCTTTATCGCCCAGCAGGCTGGAGAGGGTGTCGATGCGCTGGTTGAGGTTGGCGAGAGTCGGCGCGGTATCCAGCACCTCCACCTTGACCCCGGCACGGCGCAGCTGATCCAGGGTCGGGGCCGGGCCCATCTCGTCGCTGCCCACCAGTCGGGTGGGGGAGAGGCTCAGGATCCCTTCGGCGGCCAGCGCCCGGTGATAACCCACCTTGGGCAACCCTTTTGGCAAGGGGCTGCTGACATCGGTGGCGATCAGGCTCGATTCACCGCCAAGGGCCAGAATGAGTTCTGTGGTGGCCGGGCCGATACTGACGATACGCTCTTTCTGGCCGTCGGCGGCAACGGCAGAGAAGGGAGAGAGTGAACTGCAGAGCAGGGTGATGGCGAGGGCAAGACGACGGCCCATGCTAACCTCCGAAGGGGTGAATGAAACGGGTGTGCCGCCGAGAATATCAAGGCTTTGGAAAAAATGCACTGATAATGATAGCAATTATCAATTGCATTGGTTTCGGTGCTTTATTAGAGTAGCCGCCATGATAAACAGCGGGACGACCTGGTCCTGCAGAGGGAGAAAACATGAGCATTGCACAACGCATTCACGCGCTGCTGGAGCAGGATCCCGGCGCTCATCCGTCCACCCTGGCGGCCCAGCTTGCCATCAGCGAATGGGAGGTGGTTCGCCATCTGCCCGCCGAGCTGGTGACCCTGCTACCCGCCGATCGCGCACAAGGTCTGCTGGAAGATCTGGCCGACTGGGGCCCGGTGACCACCATCGTCGAATCTGAAGGCTCCATCTTCGAGGTCAAAGCCCCCTTCCCGAAAGGCAAGGACGCACGCGGTTACTACAACCTGATGGGCCGCGACGGTGAGCTGCATGGCCACCTCAAGCTCGACAACGTGGCGGGGATTGCGCTGGTCAGCAAGCTGTTCATGGGCAAGGAGGGGCACTCCTTCCAGTTCTTCGGTCACTCCGGCCGCTGTATTTTCAAGGTCTATCTGGGTCGCGACGAGAAACGCCAGCTGCTGGCCGATCAGGTCACCCGTTTCATGGCGCTGCGCCACAACTCTCAAGAGGAAGTCAAAGCATGAGTGAACGTCAGGAGCGTCTGCAGAACCGCCTGCAACCGGAGATCCGCGAGTTTCGCGACAGCTGCCGTACCCTGCAGCTCGCCACCGTCGATGGCGAAGGCAATCCCAACGCCAGCTATGCCCCGTTCGTGCTGCAGGAAGATGGCTACTATGTGCTGATCTCCGAGATCGCCCGCCACGCCCGCAACCTGCAACAGGTGCCCCGGGTATCCCTGATGCTGATCGAGGATGAGAGCGGTGCCCGCGAGCTGTTTGCCCGCAAGCGCTTGACCTTCGATGCGGTTGCTGAAGTGGTGGCCCGTGACGACGCCCGCTGGAGCAAGGCGGTCGCAGCGCTGGAAGGTCGTTTTGGCGAGATCATCAAGGGTCTCTCCAACCTCAAGGATTTCAAACTGTTCCGCCTCAAGCCGGAACAGGGGCTGTTCGTCAAGGGCTTCGGCCAGGCGTTCGCGGTCTCCGGTGACGAGCTGGTGGATTTCGTCCATCTGGTGGAAGGGCACAAGCGCATCGACAACGGTGCCGAGCTCACCAGCCCGGCCGATGCGCCGGTCTGACGATCCCTGTCGACCACGACAGCCGTCATAACAAAACGGGCAGCCACTGGGCTGCCCGTTTTTATTGCGTTATCTCATCCGGCCTGTTCAATCCTGCCAGGAGGCCTTGTTGGGAAAAGCGCGACGATCGGCGTCGGTGGCCGTTTCGTTGCACTCCCCCCGCACCTTCCAGGAGGTCTGGCTCAGCACTATGTATCCCTGGCGGCAATACTGCTTGGTCGCCAGGGTCTCGGTCAGCAGGTTCTCCTGCAACGCCTCTCGCTGTTCCAGCAGCCGCTGGCTCTGGGCCGCCGAGAGGCCGCGCGGCAAGGTGTCGTTGGGTGCGGCTTCAAAGGTGAACCGCTTGCTCCCCTCCTCGTTGATGTGGGTCAGAAACAGGGGTTCCGGCCCGTCATACTTCTGTCCGGGCAAGCTGGAGCAGGCCGACAGCAGGGGAACAATCAACAACAGGGTGGCAGACAACAGGCGCACGACAGACTCCAGTGAGAAACGAGGCGAGGTTCGCAGATTAGCACGGCTGCAGGGCGGGTGTTACTGCCAGCAGCTCGTCGGTGGTGAGCAGGGTGACACTGCGCCCCTCCGGCAGGCTGAGGTGGCGCCACATCCAGTGATGGTGCTCGGTGATCTGGGCCGCGCTAAGGTGGGGGCGATCGGCGGTGGTGTGACCATCGCTCAACACCAGCACCTCGTACCCATGGGAGGCTGCACTGCGCACTGTGGTGTCGACGCAAAAATCGGTGGCGCAGCCACAGAGAATGAGTCGATCGACCGGCTGCTCGGCCAGCAGGAAGGCGAGCTCGGTATCGAGAAAGCTGTCACAGGCCGTTTTGCGCACCCGGCTCTCCCCCTTGGCCGGTTGCAGCGCACTGTGCAACTGCCAACCCGGGGTGCCCGGTTCCAGTTCGGTACCGGGGGGCGAGTCATGCTGGATATAGATGACCCGTCCCTGTTGCTGCCTGACATGGGCCGCAGCCCGATTGATATTGGCCAGCACTTGCTCCTGGCGGTAACGGGGCTCGTTGAACAAGCCTTGCTGCACATCGATGATCAGTAACACATCCATATTTTACCCGCCGTTTCCTGGAAGATTAGGGTTGCAGCCACTGGCTGCAGTCACGACTGCGGGATTGATGCAGCGCGCCCATATCTTGCTTCATCTCGTCACTGTTTTGCCAGCGCTTAGGCAGCGGTATGATGGTTACCTGCACATCGGCTGCGGGATCTGCAACAGAGGTCTCATCTGTACGGGGCACGACCAGCGCCACCTTGAGGGCAGGATTGCGGCTGGCGATGCGACTGGCGAGTCCAAGCCCCCCCTCGACGTGGAAATTGCCGGCGATATGCATGATCTGCTGGCCCGGGTGCTTGGCGAGATAATCCACCATGCTCTCGGCCATGGTGTCATCCCAACTGGTCTGGGCGGCGAAGCGGCGGGCGTTGCTGTCGGCATCGCCGTGGTGCATGGAGGCCATAAATTTCTGGCGATAGGGATCATCCCCCAGCGTCAGTTGGCGGGCCAGCTGGCTGCGGCGCGACGCGGGCAGTTTGTCGAGCCACTCAGCCCCCTCCTGACCGACACAGCTCACCAGCGGTTTGGGGGCGTTGGCGGCGATCACCGGCATCTGGTGAGCCTTGGCAAACTCTACCAGCGGGCGGTAGTCGCTTGGATAGTTGGGCCAGGCGTTGCCTTCGCGGATCAATGCCGCTTCACCAATCTGGTTCGCCAGATAGGCATCCAGCGTCTTCTGATCGGCGCGGCTGAACTGCTCCATGGAGAGGGCCAATGGCCGCCCGTGCTGCTGACCTGCGGTGTAGAGCCCGCTCAGCAGGCGCGATTGCAACAGATGCACGGCAGGATGGCTGTGCAGCTCCCCCACCAGAATGATGTCGGCGTCGGCAATGCGCGCGATTGCTTGCTCCAGTGTCAGGTCTGCGTCTCCCTCGCTGCTTAGCCGGTAGTCATAGAGCGTCTGCAACTGTGATGACTGGGCCGGTTGGGTGGGGGTGGCACAGGCTGCCAGTAGCAGCGGCAGGGCGAGCAGGGGAAGTCGTCTAATCATGGGATCTCACGGCTGATATGCCCGGATGCCGGTGCATCTCGGGGGGCTAATAGAGAATAAGGGCAACACAGGGCGACAGTGTAAAACCAATTTGGTTCAAAACAAATGAGAATGATTTTGTTTCCTGTTGATCTTTGTCGAGAGCCGGGTAATATGCGGCCTGTTTGATAACAGTTCTCAATAAGGATTCGCTGTGACCCATCATAACGCACTCTCTCTGGTCGCGCTCGCCGTGGCCGCCGGTCTCTCCTCCCAGGTCTTTGCTGCCACCCAGAAGGCGGATGAAGTCGTGGTCGTCAGCGGCTCACGGATGGAGCAAAAACTGGAAGATGTCTCCGGCCCCATTTCGGTGATCACCGCCAAGCAGATTGAAGAGCAGGTCGTCACCAACGTCGCCGACCTGTTCCGCTACGAGCCGGGAGTCAAGGCGCTGGGTGGGGAGGGGGATACCCAGACCTTCATCATCCGCGGCATGGGGGAAAACCGGGTCAAGGTGGTGCGCGACGGTGTGCGCCAGAACGATGCTTACAGCAAGGGCGGTGTTGGCCAGAGCTACTTTGATACCGACATGATCAAGCAGGTAGAAGTGGCCAAGGGGCCTGCGTCTGCCGCCTACGGCTCCGATGCGCTGGGTGGCGTAATTGCCATCACCACCAAGGATGCCAGCGATTTCCTCAAGGGCAAGGATAGTTATCTGGACGTGACCAGCGGTTACGCCTCCAGCAGCCACCAGAAGATGGCGGGCTTTACCGGCGCCCTGCGCACTGGTGAAGTGGAGAACCTGCTGCGCTACACCTGGCGCGATGGCGGTGTGACCCAGAATTTCGACTCCACCAAGAACGACTTCGATATCGGTACCCACGCCCTGCTGCTCAAGAGCAAGTGGAACCTCTCCGATGAGCAGTTCCTCAAGCTGACCGTTGACTACCTGACCGATGGCGAGGAACCGGATGCGGTCAAGCTCAACAAGGTCGGTAGCCGGATGGCGCAGGTCTTCGAGCAGCCCATTACCGACAAGCAGACTGATAACCTCTCTGTGGTGCTGGATCACGGCATCGCGTTGAATCAAGGCTGGGCCGACCGGATGGATAGCAAGGTCTACTTTGCCCGCACCAAGCAGACGCTGGATCAGTACGCCTCATCCCAGTATCCGGTTAACCCGCGTAGCCGCTATGTGTTCAAAAATTCGCTGGATCACAATGTGTTCGATCAGAAGAACATCGGCGCCCAGTTGCAGTTCCACAAGGCAGTCGCCAACCACCGCCTGGCCTGGGGTGCTGAGTACGAGCACACCGACAACGAACGTACCCGTTACAAGGGGCCTACGACTCCCGGTGATTTTGTCGGCTACAACGAGCTGAGCTTCCCGGCGACCACTAGCGAGCGCAGCGCCCTGTGGGCCTTTGACGAGATCAAGTTTGGCGAGCGCTGGGTGCTGACCCCGGGGGCCCGTTATGACTACTACCGGATGACTCCGGACAACGACCCTGCTTACACAGGCGACAAGCTGCACAAGTTATCGGAAGGGGAGCTGTCACCCAAGCTGGGTCTGGTGTTTAAGGCCCACGAGGCGGCCAACCTGTTCGCCCAGTACAGCCACGGCTTCAAGGCCCCCATGTATGACAACGCCTTCTCCACCCTGAACCATCAGGCTTACAGGTATCGTGTCGAGCCCAACCCTAACCTCAACCCGGAGAGCAGCGACGGCATCGATCTCGGTGTACGTGGCAACAGCAATGGCTTCAGCTATGAAGTGGCCAGCTTCTACAACAAGTTTGACGATTTCATCAGCCGCGTTGTTGTTGGTAAGGAAGGAGACACCGATGTTTATCAATTTCAAAATTTGAGTAAGGTTACGACTAAAGGGATCGAGGCCAAGGCGGATTACTGGTTCAATGACATTGTCAATATTTGGGGGAACTTGGCATATATCGATGGTAAAAATGGTAACGGTAATTATATCAATGAATTAAGCCCATTGAGTGGCAGTGTCGGTGTCCGTCTGGAGCAGGAAAAATGGAACTTCAATACAGCACTGCGCTTTGCCGACGACATGGGCAAGGTCGGCAAGGATGCGAACGGCAAGGAGTATGAGAAGGCGGCTGGTTGGGGAGTGGTGGATATGTACGCCCAGTTCAACCCGATGACCGACCTGCAGCTCAACGTCGGGGTCTTCAACCTGTTTGACAAGGAGTACACCAGCTACGAGCGCATCGCCGGTCGTGCCGAGGGCTCCGATAACAGCATGATGACCGAACCGGGCCGCAACCTGAGTGCACGGGTCAAATACGTATTCTAAAGAGCAAACAACAGACGCAGATGATCAAAGGGGCTTCGGCCCCTTTTTTGTCGCCGCCATGTTGTGACGATGGAGCAGAGCAAATGTTTGCCTAAAAAAGAAACCCGCCATGGGCGGGTGGAAGGATTGCAACACTAACCAGGAGGAGGTGTTACCAGGTAGACCCCACCTCTTCGGTAATAGTTCAATTTTATTGAATTTTTTTCGTTTTCTGCGCAGGGTTTCCATCGGGATCTGCGGGGGAGGATGGGTTATCATTCTGCTCCCGTCATCCGGTTGCAGAGGATCTATGCCCGCGTTTTCCTGGTTAGCGCTCTTTTTCGGCGCCTTCTATTTTGTCTACGGTGCTTACTTGCCGTTCTGGTCGCTCTGGCTGGAGGGGGTGGGCGTTAGCGCCGAGATGATTGGTCTCCTGCTGGGGGCGGGGATGGCGATCCGCTTTGCCGGCAACCTGATGGTGATGGGGCAGATCAAGGGGGCGGGCCATCTGTTGCCGGTTACCCGGTTGCTCTCCCTGCTCAGTCTGCTGGCGTTTCTCGGCTTCTATCTCAGTCATAACCTCTGGTGGCTGGTGGGCTTGACCCTGCTGGCGAACTTTATCTATCCGACCCTGATGCCGGTGGGGGAGGCGCTGGCGACCCGCATGGTGGTGCAGGCCCATCTCGATTACGGCAAGGTGCGGCTGTGCGGCTCCTTTGCCTTTATTGTCGCCTCTACCCTGGTGGGGGCGCTGGTGGGCAACTTCGGTAGTGACTGGATTTTGCACACCATGGTGGCGGGGCTGGCGCTGATGCTGCTGCTCAGCTGGCTGCCGCTCTATCCGGCGCCACAGGATAGTCAGGGCGAGCGCGCCAAGGCATCCTTGCTGGCAACCCTGCGCAGCGCACCGGTGCGCCGTTTCCTGCTGCTGACAGCTTTGCTGCAGGGGAGCCACGCCGCCTATTACGGTTTCAGCGCCATCTACTGGAAGGCGCAAGGGTATAGCGGCACCATCATCGGCTATCTCTGGGCGCTCGGGGTAGTGGCCGAGATTTGCATGTTCGCCGCCGACAAGCGTTTCCTGCAACGCTTTGGCGCCCAGAGTCTCTTTATCGCCGGTGCCGTCGGTTGTGTGGTGCGCTGGGTATTGCTGGGGGCTTCGACCGAGCTGTGGGTACTGGTGCTGGGGCAGCTGCTCCACGCGGTGACGTTCGGGGTGAGCCATCTCGGGGCAGTGCGCTTCATGACCCGCCAGCTACCGGCCGAGCAGTTGATCCCGACCCAGTCCCTCTACGCTGCGTTGGGTCTTGGCATGACGGTAGCGGCTCTGATGGCACTCTGCGGTATGCTGTTCGAGCCACTTGGCGGCGGCATCTTCTTCCTGATGGTGCTGGTGGTCTTGCCGGTCTTCTTCCTGCGGCTGCGCCCCTTTGCGCCGTCTGCGCAGGAGAAGGCTCCGGCCTGATACTTACCAGTCCGAATCGTAACACAGCCAAAAAGAAGCTTCTCGACTCAAATGTAAGTCAGTTAAGCCTTAATGACATTGTTGTTCGCTTTTTTGGATTGATTTGTAGTGGTCAACTAAATCCGGACACTTGGTTAGGCCGATCCTCGGCTTTTGCTGGCGGTATCCCGTCATTGTGGTGATGTGGACGCCGCCAGTTGTAGTAATCCATCAGG
>NZ_JBGLRC010000044.1:0-14678 GCF_041402345.1 Aeromonas sp. S11(2024)
TACCTGGGTTGGCGCAGGATGCTGGAGCGTTACGGAAAAGGCGTAAATATCAAAGCATGTTTGCATGAGGCGCTGGGGCGCCCCATGCAACACGTAATTTGGACATAGCCAAAAAGAAGGGGGTCAGGATCACCACACTGCAGATCACCTGACCGTAGAGCAGCGACCAGTTGTCGAGCCCCAGATCCCACTTCTTGAGCAGCACGCTGTAAAGGGCATAAGTACCGGCCGAAATCAGCATATAGACAGAGCCGATATGAACGCCTTGGGTAAACAGCCGGGTCGGATCCCCCAGCCCCAGCAAGATAGACAAGCCAAGGATGGAAAGCAGCGCCCCCAGCACGGCGCCCCAGGTGGGCCGCTCGCGCAGCAGCCAGATACTGAACAGCACGGTCAGCAGCGGCGTCAGCCCCATCATCAACCCCATCTCGGTGGCTCCCAGGGTTTGCGCCGCGTAGTAACCAAAAGTCTGGTTGAGCACCATGCCCAGCGAAGCCAGCATGACGATCTGCCAAAGGCCAGAGCGCAGGCGGGCACGCGCACGCCATACCCGACGGGCCAGAAACGGGCTTAATACCAGCGCAGCCACCACCCAGCGCGACCAGGCCAAGGCTGCCGGGGACAACACACCAACCGCCAGTTTGCTGACGATGCCATTGCCAGCCCAGATGGCAATGCAGGAGAAGGGAAACAGAAAGGCAAGGGGCATGAGAGGATCCAGACCGAAGAGACAACAGCGGGCCAGTATAGGGGGCGATGGGAAAGAAACAAAGGTGTGGGCCTGAACAGCCACATGGTGAACGCCAGTCGCCAGAAACAAATATGCCCGCAAAAGTGCGGGCATATCAGTACAGAAACAGGTTCAGAAGCGCATCACGCGGCATCCATGTGCAGTCTGGAGATCAGCTCGTTGACCTCGGTGACTGTCTGGCGGTGGGGAATATCCGCCGGATTCGGCATCAACAACAAACCGGATTGGAAATCAAACCGCCCCCGACCATGGATGTAAATCCGACCTTTAAAGAAGGTTTTGACATGCTTTGCCACCATCAGTGGCAGGTACTTCTTGAACACTCTCATCGTTTGCAACCTCTTGCAGTTGTATCCGTATGACAGCAGCTTCTGCGAATTAATTCCGTAAAGTATTTATAAAAATCCGGAAAACTCGCCCATCTCTTCCCAAAAAATTCAATCTATAACTTTTTATTAACTTTTAGCCTATTGTATGCGGCCCTTCGAGCCAGAGCAAGGCTCCTTTGCCATCAAGCCACTCGATACAAGCGATCCCCGAGGTGGCGAACATGGGTGCTCCTGCTGCCGGGCAGAGGCTTTGCACCAGATAACCCACCAGCGGCAGATGGCTGACCATCAGGATCTGGTCATGTTGTTCAGCCAAAGTGGTGAGGTAGCTGGCCACGAAAGCGGGATCACCGTAAGGGGTAATGTCGCCACTCTCTTCAACGGCTGCTGCGTCAGGTAATTCACTGCATATGGCTTGCCAGGTCTGGCGTGCCCGCAGATAGTTGCTGTGGATCACCCGATCCAGCGGGCCAATCAGCTGAGGCGCCAGCCAGCGGGCCATCTGGATAGACTCTTCAATACCCTGCTCGGTCAATGGACGCTGTTCATCTGTTTTCGCATTCATGCCAGCCTGGCCATGACGCATGATATAGATCTTCATTACAACCTCGCCCAACGGGCCTGTTTTGATAGCCGGGGGATCTTACCCCGCCACGGGTGTGGAAACAATTGCGCTACCTCTCAGAAAAGGGTTTGCCTGACGGGATAGCGGGGTCGATAATCATGTTTAAATTCAAATAAATCCAACGTGAGTCACACGCCAATGAGCCCATATGCCAGTCCCAATGACCATCGGCAATACCATTTTCTGGAGCTGGCCAACCGGCTCAGGGTCTTGTTGATTTGTGATCCCGACACCGACAAATCCGCCGCCTCACTGGCGGTCAATACCGGCCATTTTGACGATCCCGCCGACCGGCAGGGAATGGCCCATTTTCTGGAGCACATGCTGTTTCTCGGCACCTGCACCTACCCCAAGCCTGGTGAGTACCAGCAATTTATGAGCCGTCATGGCGGCAGCAACAACGCCTGGACCGGTACCGAGTTCACCAACTTCTTCTTCGAGATCGACAACGGCTTCTTCGAAGCAGGGCTGGATCGCTTCTCCCAGTTCTTTATCTGCCCCACGTTTGATCCGGAGTGGGTGGACAAGGAGCGCAACGCGGTAGACTCCGAGTATCGCCTCAAGCTGCAGGACGACATGCGCCGCAGCTATCAGGTGCATAAAGAGACGGTCAACCCGGCGCACCCCTTCTCCAAGTTCTCGGTGGGCAACCTCGATACCCTGGCCGATCTGCCGGGACGGGATCTGCGCTCCGACCTTATCCGTTTTTACGAAAGCCACTACAGCGCGGATCGCATGGCGCTGGTGATGATCTCGCCGGAATCCATCGATACCCAGTTGCAGTGGTGCTGTCGCTACTTTGCTCCCATTTTGAATCGCAATTTGGGAACCCCGACTCTCACCATGCCGCTTTACCGGCTCGACGATCTCGGCGTGCGCATCCACATCAATCCGGTCAAGGAGACCCGCAAGCTGTCGCTGAGCTTCCCCTTGCCCAATGTGGACGAGTTTTACGACAAAAAGCCCCTCACCTTCCTGAGCCATCTGATTGGTTATGAGGGGGATGGCAGCCTGCTCTCCCTGCTCAAGGCGAAAGGCTGGGTCAATCAGCTCTCGGCGGGCGGTGGCATTAGCGGCGCCAACTTCAAGGATTTTGGCGTCAACTTCGGCCTCACCCCTCTGGGCCTTGAGCATGTGGATGACATCCTCGCCGCCCTGTTTGGCTATCTGAAACTGATTGGCCGCGAAGGGCTGCAGAGCTGGCGCTATGACGAAAAACGGACCGTGCTCGAATCGGCATTCCGTTTTCAGGAGCGCGGCCGCCCTCTCGATACGGTGTCAGGGCTGGTGCTCAACCTCTTTAGCTACAAACCAGAGGATCTGCTCTACGGCGACTACATGATGCGCGAATATGACGAGGGGCTGATCCGCCGCTTCCTCGCCAAGCTCACCCCGCACAATTTGCGTATCACCATCACTGCGCCGGAAGTGGCAACCGATCGGCTGGCCCGCTGGTATCAAACCCCCTACAGCGTGACGACCATTACCGAGGCCGAGAAAATTCGCTGGCAGCAAAGCGAGCCGGATCCGGCGCTGGCGCTACCCAAGCCCAACCCCTTTATCAGCAGTAGGCTCGATCCGCGCACGCCCGAGCTTGCCGCCGACATGCCCGCCTGCCTTATCGATCGCCCCGGTTTTCGCCTCTGGCACCTCCATGAGCACCTGTTCAGCGTGCCCAAGGGCAATCTCTACATCTCCATCGACAGCGAACATGCGGTCAAAAATCCGCGCAATATCGCCATGGCACGCCTTGCCGTGGAGCTGTTGGCCGACCACCTCAACGCCCTCACCTATCCGGCGGAGCTGGCGGGGCTGGGCTACCAGATCTATGCCCATCAGGGGGGCTTTACCATCAACCTGAGCGGTTTTGCCGACAAGCAGCCGCTGTTGCTCGACATGATCCTCGGCAACCGCACCCTGGGGTATCCGGATCCGGGTCGCTTCGCCGAGATCAAGGAGCAGCTCATCCGCAACTGGGATAACCAGTCCAAGGCGCGCCCCATCTCCCAGCTCTTTAACCAGCTCACCAGTTTGCTGCAACCGAACAACCCGCCGTTCGAGCAGTTGCTGCGCCACCTGCGCACCGTCGAGCTGGAGGAGATGCCAGGCTTCGTGGCCCAGCTGTTTGGCGAGGTGCATGTCGAGGCGCTGGTGCATGGCGACTGGACTGCCGCCGAGGCGCTGGAGCTGGCCGCCCTGATGGAGCGTCACCTGAGCGACATCAATGGCACCAGCAGCAAGCCGAGTGGCGAGACCCGCCGCCCGCTCATCTCCATTCAGGACAGAGGTACCCTTATTCGCGAGCAGGGTTGCGATCACGAAGACTCGGCGCTGCTGGTCTACTACCAGTCCCGTACCACCCGTGCGCGGGATCTCGCCTGCTTCACTCTGGCGAACCACATCATGTCCTCCACCTTCTTCCACGAGCTGCGCACCCGCCAGCAACTGGGGTATGTGGTGGGCGCTGGCAACCTGCCCCTCAATCGCCACCCGGGCCTGATCTTCTATATCCAGTCGCCGGTGGCGGGGCCGCAGATCCTGCTCGATGCGGTGGAGGAGTTTATCGACCTCTTCCCACTCGCCATGCTCGAATTCACCGAGCAGCAGTGGCAGGAGAGCAAGGCGGGGCTGCAAGCCCAGCTGAGCGAGCGGGATGCCAACCTGCGCAGTCGCGGCCAGCGGTTGTGGGTCAGCATCGGCAACAAGGATCTGGGGTTTGATCAACGGGAGCGGGTCTGCGATGAGGTGGGCAAGTTGAGTCGCGCCGATTTGGTACGCTTTATCACCCACCTGCGCTCGCGCACCTCCGATCGGCTGATCCTCTGTAGCTATGGTCAGGGGCACGAACATGACGAGCGGATCACCGGCCAGTTTATCGACGATCCACGGGCATTTCGGCTCAATGCCGCCACCTTCGAGGCCTGATCAGGCCTCAACATCCTCCATTTTTCCTGCCCGCGGCAAATCACAGACAATAAAAAGCCGACCCATCTGGGTCGGCTGGAAAAACCATAACAATTGCGACCAAAGCCGCCAAAAGTGAACATGAGCGTGAAAATCAGACACTGAGTTGCTGATCAGCAAGCGGGAAAGACCCGATACTCGCTTTGCAATGCCAACAGTGATTGAGAAACAGCCTCATATTAGGCACTCCCCCCGCCAGTCACGTTGATCTACGTCAAAGGAGGTAGCGAAGAGCGCACAGCCCGATGATTTGTCGGCGCAGATCACCCTTTGGCCGCCCGTTAGCTGTCCGTTAGCCACGGCGAACCAGCCGGTAGGCCACCTCATCGAAGTAGGAGAGCTGGCCCGACAACACCCGCGGGTGATCCACCTCGGCGGCGCGCCCCAGCACCTCGATGCGAAAATCCCGTTCAAACAGCGCCCGCACCTCCATCTCCCCCACCGAGAAGGGGGGCTGACTCTGCTGCTCCGGCTGATATTCGAGGGTTACCAGCAGGATCTGGCCACCGGTCTCGACCAGCGAACTGATCAGGGCAGCATACTGGCGGCGCATCGCGGTCGGCAGGGCGATCAGCGCCGCGCGGTCATAGACCAGCCGGTAACGGCGACCCAGACTGGGGGCAGCGAAAAAATCTCCCTGAAAAATGCGCAGGCTGTCCACCTGATGGCACTGATAAGGGCCCACTTCGCTCACGGTCGCGGCGAGCTGGTTTTCACTGAAGAACTGGCTGACGGCAAGGCTCGATAGCTCGAAACCGTCGACCGGATGACCCTGAGCGCTCAGCCAGAGCATGTCGCGGGACTTGCCGCACAGGGGAACCAGCACCGGCTCGTCCGCTTGCTGGGCTGACCACCAGGATTGCAGCCAGTGGTTGAAGTCCGCCTGATGAAAGCCAATCCGGTTCTCTTCCCAACGCTGATGCCAAAACGCAGCTTCCATCGTTATTACCCTTCTGTACTAAAGATGCCTCAATATCACAACTTAACCGGCACCGCGCAACCCTCTGCCCTCCCCTTTTTGCCGCGCTGCCTTTGCGTGTTATCGGGCGAATGGCGGGACGTCCCCTTGCCGTGCACCTCGCAGTCGCAATGGGCGCTATTGGGTACGTTTATGACAGGCAGAGGCACACCAATCCATACGAACGAGTCATGCTGAATCGCCCCCAGTTCCCTAGATCTGACCTCTCTGTAGGTTATTCACTCTGGGCATTCCCAGAGAATTGGAGGCGCCAACCAAACTAATCACCCGAGGTACCCCAGTGAACAGCTATAAAAATGACCGATTAACCGCTTTCGGTCGACAGCTTCTTGTCTCGAGTATCCTTGAGCAGGGCCTGAGCGTTTGAAGAGCCCGCCCGAGATAACTACAATGACGCTCTTTTTGATGTAACGAGTGACACCATGGCGGAACTGACTTATCTGGGCGGCTATCCCGACCCTCTCAAGGCACAGGTACAGCAGCTGATTGCGGCAGGCAAGCTGGGGGAGATGCTGGCCAAACGCTATCCAGAGAGCCACCAGATCCAGAGCGACAAGGCGCTGCTTGCCTACACCATGGAGCTGAAGAACCGCTACCTCAAGAGCTCGGCGCCCCTGTCAAAGGTGGTGTTCGATGGCAAGATCAACGTGATCAAGGATGCCCTCGGCCTGCACACCTACGTCAGCCGGGTACAGGGCAGCAAGCTCAAGGCCAAGAACGAGATCCGCATCGCCGCCCTGTTCAAGGAGGCGCCGCCCCCGTTCCTGAAAATGATCGTGGTGCACGAGCTGGCCCATATCAAAGAGAAGGATCACAACAAGAGCTTCTACCAGCTCTGCCAGCACATGGAGCCCGACTATCATCAACTGGAGTTTGATCTCAGGCTCTGGCTCACCTGGCGTGATATCGACAAGGCCAACCGCTAGGCTGACAACCGTTTCAGGGAGGAAACATGTCATTTGCCGCCATCCCCTTTGGTGCCACGCACTTTATTGCCACTTTGGTAATGGCCAACATGGGCCGCGCAGCCCATCCCCGCCGCGCGTCACGCGGGCTGCTGGCCATGCTGCTTCTGCTCGCGGGCCACGGCGCCCGTGCCGATGAGCGCTGGCAGAGCGACAGCTATCTGGTCGAGAGCTTTATGGCCATCGCCATGGAGCGGGAGTATGGCGAAGCCAGGCAGACCCGTTTTGCCCGCTGGCAGCAGCCGATCCGGCTGCAACTTATCAACGAATCGGGTGACAAGCCGCTGCAGGCCGACGTGGTGAAGGTACAGGCGGCCCATCTGGCTCGCATCACCGGCCACTCCATCATCATGGTGGCCGCAAAGCCCAACCTCACCCTGATCATGACCGACTACAGCAAGATGAAGAGCTGGGCCAACCGCACCATGGGGGGGGATCCATCGGTCAAGATGGCGCTCAAGGAGGGGCTCTGCCTTGCCAACTTCGCAACCAATGCGAAACACGAGATCAGCCGTGCCACCATCATCATTCCGGTAGACTACAGCCGGGCCAAGGGACGCTTTCTCGACTGCGTGGTGGAGGAGTTCACCCAGGTGATGGGGCTGCCCAACGACTCGGACAAGGTGTTTCCCTCCATCTTCAATGACAACAGCATCGACAGCTTTTTGACCGGGCTGGACTATGTGCTGCTAAAGATGGCCTATCACCCGGCCCTCAAAGCCGGAATGAGCAGTGACGAGATCCGCACCGCACTGCCCATTGCGCTGGCCGACCTGCGCGCCAAAGGGGAGATCCGCGAAGCCAACCGCCGGGTGCAGCAGCAGAGCCTGAAAAGCTGGGCGGGGTTGTGACGGGCATGGCTCAACCCAGAGTCAGTGAAGCCACCGCGAGCCTCTCACCACCCACAAAAAACGCAGCCACCTGGCTGCGTTTTTTGTTGTCCGGGGATCGGCGGATCATTCGCGGGCATGCCCGTTTATCAGCAACCCATTTATCCAACGCCCGAGTTATCCACTGACAGTGCGGGATCAGGAGGCGACGTTCTCTTCCGGCATCCAGCTGTCGGCGTTCTCCCACACCTCCTGCACCATGGCTTCGGCCAGCTCTTTGTCTTCCTTGCTGGCACGGCTGACGGTCAGGGCCATGGCGCTGCCCGGCGCGACCCGCACATGGATGTCGGGGAATTTTTCGCCAAGCTGCTTGAGCAGCTCCTGACGCAGCGCCTCCATGGTCGAGGTCGGGATCTGATGTTTTCTGTCGATGATGATTTCAAGACGCATAGGAAACTTCTCCATGATTTATAACTGTATTTTTATCCAGTATTCATGGGAAGTAAAGTGCCAACTTGCCCCAATCAGAAAAGATCCAGCTGCTGACCACAGATCCGGTCGAACGACTCGCCGATAAAGGGCAGGATGGCATCGGCAATGGGCCGCAACTGCTTGTCGATATAGTGTTCGTAATCGATGGCGCTGCGCCGGTACTCCAGCGGCTCGGGGCCATTGAGGGTCATCA
Organism: Aeromonas sp. S11(2024); assembly: GCF_041402345.1. Lineage (NCBI taxonomy): Bacteria > Pseudomonadati > Pseudomonadota > Gammaproteobacteria > Aeromonadales > Aeromonadaceae > Aeromonas > Aeromonas sp. S11(2024). Next base: position 8,129 of record NZ_JBGLRC010000044.1, read on the forward strand.
GATAGGCGATGGAGCCCCGATGCTGATAGCGCTGGGGCAGACCGCGGCGCAGGTTCTCCTCATCGGCCAGCCGCGCTGCCCGCACATGGGGCGGCACATTCTTCTGATACTCTTCGAGCTTCTGGCGTAGCCGTTTGCGGTAGATAAGCAGATCATCGTGACGACCGGCGCGGGTCTCATCAACCATGGTGCGCACATAACCGCTGGGATCTTCATCGTGAAACACCAGTTCATAGAGGCGGGTCTGAAACTGCTTGGCCAGCATGGTCCAGTCGGTGCGCACCGATTCGAGCCCCTTGAATACCAGCTGTTCACTCCCCTCACTGGCTTTGCCAACCAGCCCCGCATAGCGCTTCTTGCTGCCCTTCTCCAGCCCGCGGATGGTGGGCATCAGAAAGCGGCGATAGTGGGTCTCGTACTGGATCTCCAGATAGCTCGGCAGATCGAACTCGCGCCTGATCAGTGCAGCCCAGTTGTCGTTGATCATTTGCGCCAGTCGCTGGCCAATCTCGTCCGCCTCATCCGGGCTGGTCTCGCGCCCCAGATGGACAAAGGTGGAGTCGGTGTCGCCATAGATCACCTCGAACCCCTTCGCCTCAATCCACTCGCGGGTCTGCTGCATGATGCCGTGGCCACGCAGGGTGATAGATGAGGCTAGGCGCGGATCATAGAAACGGCAGCCCCCCGAACCCAGCACGCCGTAGAAGGAGTTCATGATGATCTTGATGGCCTGGGAGAGTGCCTTGTTGCTGGCAGACTTGGCTCTGTCCCGTGCCGCCCACAAGGTAGCGATGAGATCCGGCAAGAAGTGCCGTTCGCGGGAGAACATGGCGCCGCGAAAGCCCGGAATAGCGTGCTCGGGATGCTGCAGCCCTTCGATGAGCCCCATGGGGTCGATGCAGAAGGTTCGGATGATGCTGGGATAGAGGCTCTTGAAATCGAGCACCAGCACATGGCGATAGAGACCGGGTTTGGAGTCCATCACATAACCGCCGGGGCTCGCGAGCCCACCGTCGGCCGGCAGATTGGGGGCCACGTAGCCGCCACGATGGAGCCGCGGCAGATAGAGGTTGGTAAAGGCCGCCACCGAGCCCCCTACCCTGTCCAGCTCAAGGCCGGTGAGGGAGGCGCGTTCAATGGCAAACGGGATAAGGTGGCAGTAGTCAAAGATCTCCCACACCAGCTTGCAATCTTCCAGGTTGTAGCGGGCCAGCGCCTCCTTGTCGGAGTGGAACAGCTCGGTGATCTTCTCCCCCCGATTGGCCACGTCCTCGATATCCTTGCCACGGCCGAGCAGTTCGCTCGCCACCGCATCCAGGCTGTAGCTGGCAAACTGCCAGGTGGCGCTTTTGAGGGTATCGATGCCATCCAGCACCATGCGCCCGGGGATAATGACGTTGCCAGTCTGGGGATCGCCCCGTGACGAGCGCCAGAAGCAGAGCTCGCGCCCCCGCCCGAGCCGCAGTCGCCGCTTGTTGAGCTCGGCACGGCGCAGCAGCAGGCGAAAGTCAAAATTGACCACGTTCCAGCCAATCACCAGATCGGGGTCATGCAGGCTGAACCAGCTCTCCAGCGCACTCAGCAGGGCGCTCTCGTCCGCCACCCACTGGACCTGGGTGCCCCAGCTCTCGGCATCGGCCTCCGGGGTGCCGATCATGATGACCCGCGCATCCTGTTCGCTGTAAAGACCGACCGAGAAGAGGGCCCCGTCCATGGCGCACTCCACATCCAGCGACACCCAGGAGAGGGTCGGCGTCACCGCCTGCGGCGCGCAGCGCGCCTCGTTCACCTCCCAGTATCCCTGCTTGCCCCCCTTCTTCACCGCCCGGCCATCGAAGCGTACGCCAGCTGTGATGAAACGCTCCATCAGGAAGCGCTCCGGCAGCCGGATATCCGCCTCGAAGTGCTCCAGCCCGCGAATAAGCAGCAGCTCGATGGCACGGTGAAAGGCACTCAGGGTAGCGAAATAGCAGCCCACCACGGGGCGACCGTCGAAGGTGTGCATCGGCAGGCGGCGAAACCGTCCGCTCACCCCGGCCCCCTTGAACAGCTCGGCGGCTTCTGCCATATGGCTCTGCGGCAGGAAGAACACCGGCTCCTGCCCCGGCACCACCACCCGCACCGGCCCCTGCGCGCTCCAGAGCCACATCACGATTTCGGTGGTTGCAGGCAGCCCGTTACGACCGCGCACGTCCCGACCGTGGCGGGTCAGGATAAAACCGTCGAGGGGCGGAGTGGCGGGTACGGTGGGCTGGGTTGCAGTCATGAAGCGTAAAGGGGCTGTCCGAGAATGGAACTATTGTACGTTCATACAGTGCCTACTCGCAATCGTCACGCTGGCTGCGAGGCGGGAGTCAAACTGGTAAGCTCGATCCGGTCGTTATTACCGCCCATCCCGCTCTGACCACTCTTCGCCGACGAAAGGAGTCTCTGTGGCAATCTATTCCCTGCTGGATCAGCTGGCTATCCCCTACCAGCGCTTTGACCATCCCCCGGTGTTTACCTGTGAGGAGGCGAGCAAATTGCTGCCCGACCTACCCGCCGCCAAGACCAAGAACCTCTTTTTGCGCGATCCGAAAAGCGAGCGGCTGTTTCTGGTGGTGAGTCCGGAGGATCACCGGGTCGACCTCAAGGCGCTGGCAGCCATGCTCGGCGTCAAGCGGCTGAGCTTTGGCTCCCCCGAGCGGCTCGATGCGGTGCTCGGCCTTACCCCGGGCTCGGTGACCCTGCTCGCCATGGTGCGCGACAGGGAAAAAGCGGTAGAGCTGGTGGTGGACGAGGCCATCTGGCAGGCCGAACAGGTGCAGTGCCATCCGCTGGTCAACACCGCGACTCTGATCATCCGCCTCGACGACGTGCGCCATCTGCTGACCCATCTGGACAGGGAGGCCATCGTAATGCGCTTGCCTGCTGCAACCTGCGATTAGTACAACGTCTGGCGGTTGGGTTCACCCTGCCGCCAACACAACCACCTTTCACGCAGCGAAATTGACTGACAAGACAATAAAATACCCCCTTGCGCTCTGATAAATCGAGTCAGCAGTTGCCATCGTGCAAGAAGTCGGAGGTGAGCACATTCGACCATTTAACCCATTGATAATAGGTTGGATTCATGTTGTGATCGGCCACTGCCAGCGGGCGATACCCCATCGCCTGTTCGTTCACAGGTGACTTCCCAGAGAGCCCCTTGATGCCAAGTCTGTTTTCCTCGGCCCAGTTGTTGAGTCTGGTGCTGTTCGTCACGCTGTCACATGTGGGGGTCGCCACCATTTTCGCCGCCATGTGGCACACCCATCGCCAGATCAGGGCATTGATCTACTGGTCAGCGGGGGAACTGGTTATCGCGGGGGCTTTTTGCTGCCTGCTGCTGCGCCCCCTTGAGGGAAATGCATCCCTTGCCAATATTCTCTGCACCAACCTGCTGTTGATGTCGACCACCCTGCTCTATGAACGGGGGATGCGCCACTTCTTTCGCCGTGAAGCCGACCAACTGGGCTGGCTGCTGCCCGCCGTTACCCTCGGCGGTTTCGTCCTGTTTGCCCTGACCGCCCTGCAGCAACCCCTCTTTGATGTGCATAGCCGGATCATCGTGCTCTCCGGCGTGCTCTCGCTGCAGATTGCGCTGCTTATCTGGCAGCTCTGGCGCTACCAGCGGCTGGCCCCCGTCTATCGGGTGCTGCGCTTTGCCATTCTGCTGCTCGGCCTGCAACTGCTGTTGCAACTGCTGCGGATCGCCAAACACCTCTGGCAGCCGGAGCTGGCGGCCAACTCCTTCACCGACCCGCTGCTCGGGCCTGTGATCCTGCTCAGCCTGCTCTTTACCATCGCCCGCAGTTATCTGCTGCTGAGCCTGGTCCACACCCGCCAACAGCAAGCCCTGCTGGCCACCCAGCGCAAGCTGGAGCGGCGCGCCAATCAGGATGAGTTGACTGGCCTGTTCAGCCGCCAATATTTCGAACGCCAGGTTGCCATGCGTGCCCGCGATGTGAGGAGCCCCAGCCAGCTGCTGCTGATCGATCTGGACAACTTCAAACAGATCAACGACCGCCACGGCCACCCCGCCGGTGATGCCATGCTGCGGGCCGTTGGTCGGGTGATCGCCAATACCCTACCTTCTGAGGGCATGGCCGGTCGGCTTGGCGGCGATGAGCTGGCCCTGCTGCTGATGGCGGACCCGCAGACCCTGCCAGACTACTGCCACGCCTTGCAGCAACAGATCGCCGAGGCGACCCGGGAGCTGGCCGGTGGCCCCATCAGCCTCAGCATCGGCCTCACCTCGCTGCACCCTGACGAGGGGTTTGAAGCGGCCTACCTGCGCGCGGATCAGGCCCTTTACGCCGCCAAACAGGCTGGGAGGCAACGGGCCTGCGTGCAGGAGCTCCACCACAACGAGCCGCAGCCGCTGCCGCCCTGCGCGCTCCTGTCATGAGCAAAGTGCTCGCTCTGCAGTGCCGACCGGCCAGCGCAACCTCGCAGGCAGCGCCTTGGCCGAGACGGTAGCAATCCGGTTGGCCTTAAAACCCACCATGGTGAGCGCCGGGCAGCGCCCCAGCACCTCGGGCAGCTCGGTAAAGCGGTTCTCGGAGCAGAAGATAATGCGCAGTTTGCCAAACCCGGCCAGCTCGTCAGGGATCGCGCTTAGCTGGTTGCCGGTGAGATCCAGCACCTCCAGCGTCTCTTTCAGGCTCAAAATCTCGTAGGGGAACTCCGTCAGGTTTTCAGATAGCTTCAGATGGCGGGCACCGCACAGTTCACCTGCGCGCAGCTGTTCCAGAGTATGCATAACCGTTTCTCAATCCTGATGATCTGCCTGATGGCACAGCGACCATCAGCGTTCGCCGAACCTGGATCCGGCGATTTTAAAGGGGGGCATTATAAAGAATTCGGGGCGCAGTTCGCCCCTTTTGTTGCCGCAAAGGCCTGTATCGACATGTAGCAAAACGAGTTGGAGAGAAAGATTCGGGTCGTTCCAGCGAGGAGTGGTTGCCATAGTGGGGGCCAACCCCAAGTCGGTTGGAACCTATTGGAGTTCCAACCCACAGCCAACCTTGTAAGCCACTTAGCTGGCGCACAACACACTCAGCGAGGGAACTGACATGTCATTACTGTCCACCAAGGTCGCCATCATCACCGGCGCCAGCTCCGGCATCGGTCGCGCCAGCGCCATCCTGTTTGCCCGCGAAGGGGCCAGCGTCGTCGGCGCCCGCCGCCAGCCCGAGCTGGATCTGCTGGTGGAGGAGATCCGCCACGAGGGGGGCCAGGCGGTGAGTCTGGCGGGAGATGTGAAAAGCGAGACTTACGCCCGCGATCTTGTTGATCTCGCGTTAACCCGTTTCGGCAGGCTCGATATCGCCTTCAACAACGCCGGTACCACTGGCACGCAGGGCAGCGTAGAGCAGCTTGAACTGACGCAGTGGCAGGAAATTCTGGATACCAACCTCACCAGCGCCTTTGTGGGGGCCAAGTACCAGATCCCCGCCATGCTGGCGCGTGGTGGCGGCTCGCTTATTTTTACCTCTACCTTCGTCGGTCATACCTTGGGGCTGCCCGGCATGGCGGCCTATGCGGCGAGCAAGGCGGGCCTCAGTGGTCTGACCCGGGTGCTGGCTGCCGAATATGGGGCACAAGGGATTCGGGTCAACTCCCTGCTGCCGGGGGGCACCGATACCCCCATGGGGCGGGCTTTTGCCAATACGCCAGAGAGCCTCGCCTTTGTGCAGAATATGCATGCCCTCAAACGGCTGGCCCAACCGGAGGAGATCGCCCGCTCGGCCCTTTATCTCGCGTCCGATGCATCCAGCTTTACCACCGGCATTGCCCTGCTGGCCGATGGTGGGGTATCAATTTGTCGCACATGACCTTGTCGCGGCGTTGTTGCCCAAATCGATGCAGCTTAAATGGAACTAACTGAGGACTTGGTGATCTGATCACCACCATCTCCTTCAAGCCTGCATCATGAGCACGTCGCTTCACCCCATCACCAACTGGCCTCAATACAACAAATCATTGATTAACCGTGGTTCACTCACCTTCTGGGTTGATGCCGAGGCCATGAACAACTGGTTTCACCACGGCCATCATGGGTACCGGGGCCGCAGCCAACTCTACACTGACCAGACCATCTGCACCTTCCTGATGCTCAAGGGGATTTTCAAACTCACTCTGCGGGCCACTCAGGGACTACTCGACTCCCTGTTCGAGTTGATGAACGTACCGCTTTGTGCCCCCGATTACAGTTGTGTAAGCAAGCGGGCCCGCACGGTGACGGTGGCTTATCGACAGCCCCCAAAAGGACGTATTACCGATTTGGTTATCGACTCAACCGGGCTGAAGGTATTTGGTGAAGGCGAGTGGAAGGTCAGAAAACACGGCGCCGAGAAACGGCGAGTCTGGCGCAAGTTGCATCTGGCGGTAAACCCGGCAACCCGCGATATCGTGACGGCGGAAATCTCGCTGGAGAATGTCCATGATGTCGAGGTGTTGCCGACTCTGCTCAATCCACTACGGCGCAAACTGGGGCGTGTTTATGCGGATGGCGCCCAGTCATCAG
>NZ_JBGLRC010000045.1:0-14055 GCF_041402345.1 Aeromonas sp. S11(2024)
TGGGGAAAAAGGGACAACAGGTGTTGAAAGGCTGGGGTATCCATGTTGGTAGACCTCAAGGTGATGGCCTACTTCAAGATTAGCCTTTCAACACGTAATTGGGACAGAGCCTTTTTTATGGGCGCCGGGTGGCTCAGCGAGGTTTGAAACGCTCGACCCAGGGGTTGGCGGTGAGGCCGTGCAGGATGACGCTCAATATGATAGTGCAGAGCACGGTGGCGATGATGGGGCGCTGGCCAATCAGGGCTGGCTCGTTTTGCAGAACCATCACCGCAAAGACGATGCTGGCAAGGCCCCGCGGCCCGAACCAGCCGATAAAGAGCTTGAGCTCCGGCTTGAGGCCGGTACCGATGAGGCTCAGCCAAACCGGCACCATCCGCAGCAGGGTGAGGCTGGCAATGGCATAGAGCCAGTATTGCCAGTGCAGCAGCTCCGGCAGAATGGGCATCAGGGTCGCGCCAAACACCATCCAGATCACCACGGAGAGCAGGTCGCCGTAGCCTTCGCAGCTGTCCATATAGGCGTGCTTGTGTTCGCCGAGGCGGTGGCCGATAAAGAGGCCGCCGACAAAGGCGGCAATAAAGCCACTGCCCCCCAGAGTCTGGGCCAGCGCAAAGCAGAGCAGGGCTAGGCCCGGCATGGTGAGCTGACGCCAGAGTGGCAGTTGCCAGCCATTGAGATAGGAGATTTTCAACAGCCGGATGGTGAGGCTGGTCAGCACAAAGGCGACCAGCAGGCCAATGCCGATCTCCTCCAGCATCAGGGTGATGGCCAGCGTGGCGGTGCCTGCGTGTTGCTCGGTGGGGGCGATAAGGGCCAGCAGCAGAAGCAGCACCGGTACGCAGATGCCGTCGTTGAGGCCGCTCTCCTGATTGAGCCCTTCGCGCACCGGTGCAGGCACCGCGGGGTTGCTCACCACCGCTTTGCCGAGCGCTGCATCGGTGGGGGCAAGAATGGTGGAGAGGATCGCCATCTCCAGCAGTGGCAAGTCGGGGAAGATCCAGTGGCCAAACAGGGCGCCACAAAGCAGGGTGAGGGGCAGGCCAATCAGCAGCAGCCGGATGGGGAGCTGGCGGTTGGCCAGCAATATCTGCCAGTTGGTGTTGGCGGCATCGTTGAACAGCACGATGACCAGCGTCAGCTCGGCCAGCAGCTTGATGCCGGCGCTGTCGATAGAGAGGGAGAGCAGCTCCAGCCCACCGGGTCCCAGTAGCCAGCCGGTCAGCAGAAATAGCAGGGGGCCGTTGACCAGTTTTGACTCGAAGCGCCCCGCGATCAGGCTGTAGACCAGCAAGAAGGCGGCGATCACCGCCAGATTCTGGTAAAGCAGGTGTGCATCCATACAACCTCCTTTCTGCCCCCCGCAGGGGTGGTTTAATCGGTCAGGCAGTCGGGGTCGAACACATACTCCCCGTCCAGCCAGCGCACGATTTCGTCTACGCAGGATTGGTCACGAAACGGCAGATAGCGCGCCTTGAGGGCGGCAATCTGCTCGGGGGTGAGCTGTGCCAGCCCCAGATCCTGAAACAGCGGCAGGTCGGCCTCGATCATCGCCGAGATCTGCGGGCCGCAGGTGGCGTTGAGGGCGGCATGCAGCGCCTTGTCGGGGTCGTACTGCTTGCCGAGCCGGTAACTCATCGGCAGGGTAGCGAGGGGCAGGGCGGACAGTGCTGCCTGTTTCATCGGGTTGACCGCGTGGCCAGAGACCAGCTCTGCCAGCTCGGCAGGGCGATTCTCGAAGGCGCGCAGATGCAGGTAGCTGCTCGCCTTGCTGCCATCGTTAACCGGGTAGTTGTCCCACAGGAAGGGCTTGCGGCCGAGCAGTTCGGTCACCTGCTTGAGGTGACTGGCTGGATATTCGCTGGAGCAGACCTTGGGGCCGGTCCAGAAGATCTCGAAGCGGCGGTCGAGCTGTTCGCCAAGCTCCTCCAGATAGCGGGGAGGCATGGCACCAAACACCTTCTCCAGTACCGGATCGGTCGAGTAGTAGCTGGGGCAGAAGATGAGGCGGCTTGCCTTGCTGTGGGCCGCTATGTCGTGGGCGATGGTGAGCTGGTGACGGGCCAGGTCCGGGGTATCCCCCTTCATGTCGTCAAACAGCACTGCCAGAATGTCAGGCTGCAGCATCTCGTCGATGAGGCGCACTTTTTCAAGCAGTGCCGGGCGCTTGCGATCGTAGTCGTGATGCGCCCCCATGGGGCTCAAGCCCACCCCGAAGGCGAGCCCGTTGGCGCGGCACTGGCGCGCCAGTTCGGCGAGATCCGCCAGCTGCTGCTCGGGCCAGGGGAGGGCCCAGTGCTTGCGCAGATAGCCATCCTCTTTCGGGGCGTAGATATAGAAACCGTAGCCGTGGCGTGGCAGCCACTGGGCGCAGCGGGCGCGGGCCTGCCAGCTCCATCCCTTGCCAAAAAAGCCTTCAATCACCCCCAGATTGGCAGCGGGGGGCAGGGGGCCGGACAGCAAACTTTGATATGGCATAACTCTCTCCCTTCTTGCTGGGGACTTGATACGGGACGGTCGGTCAGACCGGGTCCTCTTCCTGAAAGCGCACCCCGATCTTGCTCGGCACGCTCTCGTCCATTTCGGCCACGGTCCAGATCAGGCCCTGCCATTCGATGTTGTCACCGACCACCAGATTATCGCCCAACTGGCTGGCAATAAAATCACCCAGTGTCTGATCCGCCACCTCGCTCACATCCAGCCCGTAGAGGGGGGCGAGATCCACCAGCCGCGCGGCTGCTTCCAGCAGGAAGTCACCGAAGAAGCGGGGGCCGAGATCCTGTTCCGGCGCCTGACTGAACAGCTGGCCGAGGGCGGGGAGGTCACGTTCGTGACCGATCACGCAGAGGATGTCATCGGCCTGCAGACAGGTACTACCCGAGGGGTGGAGCAGCTCGCGGCCGCGAAACAGGGCGCAGATCCGGGTTCCGGCGGGCATCTGCAGATCCCGCAGTGGCGAGCCGATGCACCACTTCTCCTCCCCCAGCTGGTAGACGAAGGTCTCCCACTGGCTGTCGAGATCGATCTCGAGCCCGGAGCGGTTGATGGGCGACGGCGGTGCCGGTACCTCCACCCGCGCCAGTTTTGAGGCCAGCGGCAGCGAGCTGCCCTGCAAAATCAGCGAAACCAGCACCACGAAGAAGGCGACGTTGAAGTAGAGCTGGGCGTTGGGCAGCCCCGCCATCATGGGGAACACCGCCAGAATGATGGGCACGGCGCCGCGCAGGCCGACCCAGGAGATAAACCAGCGCTCGCGGGGGGCGAAGTTCTTGAACGGCAGCAGCCCAATCCAGACCGACACCGGGCGGGCAAACAGGATCATCCACATCGCCAGCGCCAGCGCGGGCAGGGCGATGGGCAGCAGCTTGTGGGGGGAGGCGAGCAGCCCCAGCACCAGAAACATGCCGATTTGGCTGAGCCAGGTCAGACCGTCCAGCACCGACAATGTGGTGCTGCGACTGCGCAGGGCGAGGTTGCCGAGCAACAGACCGGTGAGATAGATGGCGAGAATGCCGCTGCCACCGACCGCCGTGGTGAGGGCGAAGATCAGCAGGCCGCCGCTGACGGTGAGCAGTGGATAGAGCCCCGGCGCCAGGCGGGCTGTGTTGATGAGGCGCCACAGCAACCAGCCGCCGCCAAGGCCAATCCCGGCACCAAGTCCAAACTGCTTGACCAGTTGCAGCAGCAGGAAGCCCCCATCCAGCCCTTGCTGGGCGGTGGCGAGCACCTCGATCAGGGTGACGGTAAGAAACACCGCCATGGGGTCGTTGCTGCCTGACTCTATCTCCAGCGTCGCGCTCACCCGCTCGTTGAGGCTGCGCCCACCGAGCAGGGAGAAGACCGCCGCCGCATCGGTGGAGCCGACGATGGCGCCGATCAGCATCCCCTGCATCAGGTTGAGGTCAAACAGCCAGGCAGCGGCGAGACCCGTCAGGCCGGTGGTGATGGCCACACCGATCGTCGCCAGCGACAGGGCAGGCCAGAGCGCCACCCGGAACGAGGAGACCCGGGTACGCATGCCGCCGTCGAGCAGAATGATGGCAAGCGCCAGGTTGCCCACCAGATAGGCGATGGAGTAGTCAGCGAAGTGGATGCCACCGGGGCCATCCTCACCCGCCAGCATGCCGACGGCGAGGAAGATAACCAGAATGGGAATACCGAGGCGGGAAGAGAGGGCGCTCAACAGTACGCTGGCTCCCACCAACAGGGCAGCGACAAAAAAGAAACTGTTGATGGTAGCGGCATCCAAGGGCGAACTCCTTCCTGGTAATGTGCAAAGTAGGCACATTATATGCAGTTAGGCCCCCCTTGTGTGGCTTATTTGTGCATCAATTTGCACTTTCTTACATTTTTCATCCCTTTTTTCAGCATGGCCGCGCCATATTCTGACAGTGACGGGGTTAACGAAAGCGGAGTCAAAGGCGCGTCGATTTCAGGATGCGCAGGGAGGAGAGGGCGGGGAAAAGCGAAACGGCACAGCAGAGGGAGAGGGGAGCACAAGGGCGCTCCCCACGGGATGGGGGCGGGATTCAGTCGTCCTCGTCATCCTTCACTTCGCGGATCTTGTCCTTGTAGTTGGGCAACTGCTTCTCCAGCCGTTTCATGTCTTTGATGGCATTGAGAAACAGCCCGAGCAGGAACAGCAGCGGCAACCCTATCCACAGCCAGAGATTCATGGGATTTTCCTTTCGTCAGGACAGGTGGTGACATAACGGGCCAAAATTTCATCAAGATTGGCCAATATGGTCGACTTGCCTTCAATATCCGCCTGTTGCAGACAAAGCGCCAGTGCCGCGGGATCGAGCCGCTGCTCGTCGGACTCCAGCGAGAAGCTGATATGCCAGGGCTCGTAGGCGACGCCGCTGCCTGCACCGACCGGTTTGGCATAAGGGAGGAAGAAGCCGAAGTCGCTCATATGGTCGCTGAGCCACTCGCTGAGATCCGCAAACCAGCCCCCGGCTTCATACTCCCACGGCTCCAGTGCCAGTTTGGTATCGGCAGGCAAACAGTCCGGGTCGTAGATATCGAGATCGGTCCCCCAGTGGTGACGGCTGGTGCCGGGCAGGGCGCTCCAGCGCAGGATGGCGTGCAGCCGCTCCACCTCGCTTAGTTGCAGGGCATCGATGGGCTGGCTGCTGGCATCGAGCAGTGGCCGTTCGCCGCGCCACTTGCCATTCCAGATGGCGAGCTGGCGCTCGAAGCTGCGCCAGCTGGAGGCCGCCTGCAGGTTGAACCCCTCATAGGCGGCCGCCACCTGCATGTCGTTGAAGGCCGCCGCGGTGGCGGCGGTCAGACGATGAGGGCCGCGCCCCACCAGAATTAGGTGACTCTCGTCGAGCCCCAGCAGTTGTTCCTGCGTCATGCCAGCAATCTCTCGAGCACCCCTTGGTACATGTCCGCCAGCAGATCCAGATCGTCCGCCTTCACGCACTCGTTCACCTTGTGAATGGTGGCGTTGACGGGACCGAGCTCAATCACCTCGGCGCCGGTGGGGGCGATAAAGCGCCCGTCGGAGGTGCCGCCGGTGGTGAGCAGGGCCGGTCGCTGACCGTTCACCGCCTCGATGGCCGCCACGGCCGCATCGAGCAGCGCGCCGGTGTCGGTGAGGAACGGCTGGCCGGAGAGGGTCCAGCTCAGCTGATAATCGAGGCCATGTTTATCCAGCAGCGCTTCGACTCGCTCGCGGATATCCATGTCGGTCAGTTCGGTGCTGAAGCGGAAGTTGAACTGGACCTGCAGCTCGCCCGGAATGACGTTGGAGGCGCCGGTGCCGGCCGAGATGTTGGCGATCTGGAAGCTGGTGGGGGGGAAGTAGGCGTTGCCCTCATCCCACACGGTGGCGGCGAGTTCCGCCAGCGCTGGCGCGGCTTTGTGAATGGGATTGTCAGCCAGATGGGGATAGGCGACATGGCCCTGCACCCCGCGCACCAGCAGATCGCCGGTGATGGAGCCGCGGCGGCCGTTCTTCACCACATCCCCAACCACGGCGGTGGAGGAGGGTTCACCGACGATGCACCAGCGGATCTTCTCGTTGCGGGCCTCCAGGGTATCGATCACCCGGGTGGTGCCATTGATAAAGGGCCCCTCTTCATCGGAGGTGATGAGAAAGGCGATGGACCCGGTGTGATCCGGATGCTCGGCCACGAAGCGCTCGACCGCCACCACCATGGCAGCCAGCGAGCCCTTCATGTCGGCGGCGCCGCGCCCATAGAGCACGCCATCCTTGATGGTCGGCTCGAACGGCGGGGTGTGCCATTTGTCCAGCGGCCCGGCGGGCACCACGTCGGTGTGGCCGGCGAAGCAGAACAGTGGCCCCTCGCTGCCACGACGGGCCCAGAGATTGGTGGTGTCCTCAAACACCATGGGCTCGATAACGAACCCGATCCTGGCGAGGCGCTCCGCCATCAGGGTCTGACACCCTTCATCGAGGGGGGTAACGGAGGGGCGGCGGATCAGATCCTTGGCCAGTGCGATGACATCCGACATCAGTTGTCCTTAGTTGTCCTTAACGGGAGAAGAGGGATTGGTAGTGATCAGCCTTGAAACCCAGAGTCAGTTCGCCGTCACGGTCCAGCAGCGGGCGCTTGATCATGGCCGGATGTTCCAGCAGCAGGGTGCGCGCCTTGGCGGTATCGAGTCCCTGTTTGGCCTCATCCGGCAGGGCGCGGAAGGTGGTGCCGCGGCTGTTGAGCAGGGCTTCCCAGCCGAGTTTTGCCAGCCAGCTGTCCAGATCGTCCGGGTTCAGGCCGTCGGTGCGGTGGTCGTGAAAGCGGTAGTCGATACCGGCCTCATCCAGCCACTTGCGGGCTTTCTTGATGGTGTCGCAGTTCTTGATGCCATAGAGGGTGATGGCCATGGGGAGTCCTTCTCTTGTGGGCGCTGGCCGTGGCCGTGCCCGAAAATCCGAATCAACGCAGTGCAAGGGCCCGATTCTGGCATTGTGGCAATCCCATGGCAACGCCGATGGTCCGGCTCGCGGGTTTTACCGGGACTGGTCACACCTGAACGGCGATTTTGAGATCAAGATCAGAAGCAGTGCGGCGGGCGTGCCCGATGGGGCGGTGATTGCGGAGAAAAGCCGCTATTGCAGTAGAAAAGAGAAGGGGGCAAACGCCAGATAGCCAAAACGCGCCAGTGGGCGCGTTTTGGTCGGCATCATCAAGCACCTCAATCAGTGCAGGGTGGTCCACTCATGGTCAAAGACCCGGGCCCGTTCCCAGGGTGCATCAGGCAGGCTGGAAGAGAGGCCAGTGTATTTGCCCACGTCGTCCACCACGATGGCGGAGAGGATCGGCAGGTTGTTTTCGGTGCAGTACATGCGGATGCGTTGCAGCAGGGTGCGCAGTTCATCCTGGCACTGCTCCAGTCCGGCCTGCTTGGCCAGTTTGGAGTAACGAATGGTAGTGCGTTCCTTTGCAGACTCGACGAGGATGTCCCACAGCTTGTAGTCGCAGGTCGAAGCACCTGCGGTGGCTTGGCTTGTCATAACTCTCTCCGGCGCGAAATGGTCGCTATATGTCGAAGCGCATCTTCGCCAGTTCGGCGCCGTCATATGTTGATCCAACGCAAAAAAGAGGGGAGTCGCGTCACACAATTCCCGGATATGGGGTGATAAAGGTTTTCTGGCAGTTGAAATAACGAAAAATTGTTACATGGTCGACATATTATGCTAATGAATCAGGGTGACGGCACCTTTATTGATAGGGATCAAAGGCAAACAGTGGTCAGATCACTAGATTTCGCTCTTCGATAAATTTATCAGGAGTGAATATTGGAACTTTTATTCGTCTTGCTCGTTCTGGTCGCCGTGGTCTACGGCATCATCAAGGATTACAACCCGCAGGCGGTGCTGGCGCTGGCGGGCATGGCCATTTTTGCGGTGGCCTACTGGTTGGGGCTGCACCCGATTCTCCCCGCTGACAAGAGCACCGGCTTTGCCCTGTTCGACCTGTTCGAAGTGTTCAAGGGGATCTTCTCCTACCGCGCGGCGGGACTCGGCCTCACCATCATGGCGGTGGCGGGTTTTGCCACCTACATGTCCCATATCGGGGCCTCCCAGGCGCTGGTGCGGGTGGCGGTCAAGCCGGTGGCGGGCATCCAGTCCAGCTACCTGATGCTCTCCATCTGTTATCTGGTGGCGGTCTTTGTCTCCCTGTTCGTCACCTCCGCCACCGGCCTTGGCCTGCTGTTGATGGTCACCATGTATCCGGTGATGCGCAATCTCGGCATCAGCCCGGCCTCCGCCTGTGGTGTCATCGCCACCTCACAGGCGTTTGAAATTGGCCCGACCCAGACCAACGCCATCTTCTCCGCCGGTCAGTCCGGCATGGATCCGACCAGCTATTTTGTTGACTACCAGATCTGGCTGGTGGCCCCCATGCTGCTGGTGACCATGGTGCTGCACTTCTTCTGGCAGCGTCACTGCGATCGCAAGGATGGCTGGGATCCTGCGCTGCATCGCGGCGATCACGCCGAGCTGGACGAGCAGGGCACCGAGAGCGTGCAGGCGCCTACCTGGTATGCCTTGCTGCCGATCATCCCCTTCGTGCTGATGATGACCTTCTCCAAGCTGCTGGTGAGCGACATCAAGATGAGCGTGGAGGTGGCCATGCTGCTGTCTGTCTTTATCGGCATGCTGTGCGAGCTGCTGCGTAGTCGCTCGGTGCGTACCGCTTTTGCCGGGCTATCGAGCTTCCTCGACGGCATGGGCAAGGTGTTTGGCCCCGTGGTGGCGCTCATCGTCTGTGCCGAGCTGTTTGCCGAATCCCTCAAGGCCATCGGTGCCATCGACACCCTGCTGCACTCTGCCAGCAATGCCGGTATCGGCAGCGGTCTGATGACCCTGGTGATGGTGGCGCTGATCATGGTAGCGGCGGTCATCATGGGCTCCGGCAACGCGGCGTTCCTCAGCTTCTCGACCCTGGCACCGGCGGTGGCGGCCAAGTTTGGCGTACCTGCGGTGACCATGCTGCTGCCGATGCAGCTCGCTTCCAGTATCGGCCGCACCGTCTCTCCCATCGCAGCGGTACTGATCGCCTGTGCGGGGATTGCCAAGGTATCGCCCTTTACCGTGGTCAAACGCACCAGCGTGCCGATGGCGGGGGCGCTGCTGACGGCGCTGACCCTCAACTATCTGCTGTTCATGTAGTGATGTGGGTTATGTAGTGGTGTTTGGAATTTACCGGTCGGGCGGGTGGCATGGCTGCCCGCCTTTTTCTCACTGTGTCGCATTGTTGCAATAGACGATCGGCCATCAACGCTGATTGTTGCATGGAGAAGATAATGACAGTTGTAAAGAGCCCGTTTTCCCTCGATAGCTATCTGGCCGATCTGGCCCCGCTCATCAACCTCGATTGCGGTACTCGCACCCCGGCTGGGGTGGCGAAAGTGGCCGACATCATGACCGAGAAATATGAGACTATCGGCTGGCAGGTGACTCGCCACCAGTTTGCTGCCGAGTGCGGCCCCTGCCTCGAGATCACCAATGCGCCGGGTGCCGATCACTACGACGTGATGCTGTGCGGCCACATGGATACCGTCTTCCCCGAGGGGACGGCGGCCAAGCGCCCGCTGAAAATCGAAGGCAATCAAGCCTTTGGTCCCGGTGTGTCGGACATGAAGAGCGGCCTGCTCTCTATCTGGTATACCCTCAAAGAGATAGATCCGGCATTGCTTGCCAAGCTCAAGGTGCTGGTCTGCTACAACTGCGACGAAGAGATTGGCTCCCCCTGGTCGAAAGATTGGCTGGTGGAGAAGGCCAAACAGAGCGGCTGCGTGCTGGTGGCCGAGGCGGCTCGTCCCAACGGGGATCTCATCAGCGCCCGCAAGGGCAATGCCAAGTACCGCATCACCTTCCACGGCAAGGCCTCCCACGCCGGTTCGGCCCTGACCGAAGGTGTCTCTGCTATCACCGAACTCGCTCACTGGGTGCTGGCCATCAACGAGCAGGTCAACATGACCACGGGCACCACCATGAACGTCGGCGTGGTACAGGGCGGCACCGGTGTCAACGTGGTGCCGGACTTTGCCGAGGCGATCGTCGATCTGCGCTTCTGGAGCAACGAAGAGGCCGCTGCGGTACACGATCGGCTCACCTTTATGGCCAACAATCCCTTCCTCGCGGGTTGTCGGGTCGAGGTGGATCGCCAGACCTTCAAGCCGGCGATGCGCCCGAGTGGTGACACCGAGGCCGTGATGGCGCTGGTGGAGGCGGCTGCGAAAGAGGAGGGGATCACCTTCAACTGGCTGGAGGCCGGTGGCGGCTCGGATGCCAACTTTACCGCAGCGGCGGGCGTGCCGTCGCTGGATGGCTTCGGCCCCATGGGGGGCGGTTTCCACTCGGAGGCGGAATTCCTGCTGCTCGATAGCATCGAGCCGCGCATCCGCCTGCTGCAACGGGTGCTGGGCAAGCTGGCGAAATAAGCTGGTTTATCCCTTGTTCGGGTCGTCATGGCCCGCTCAAAACTGGTCCGTTCAAATCCAAACGGGAGGCTGCTGCCTCCCGTTTTTTTATCTCGATTTTTCGCGCGTCCCTGAACGAGCGCGCCAGATGGCTTGAGGCCGTTACCCCTGTGGCTCAGCCAGATAGGCCAGATGATCCTGCCGTGCTACCTGCCAGCCATCGAGGCGCAGCGGGGCGGCAAAGCCCGGGCCGTCAGTCACCATGGTGTGGTACTCCCCCTGCTCGCCGCAGGCATCGAAGCCCTCGCACTCGGCCAGTTGTTGTAGCTCGCAGAGGGTGGCGGCATCGAGGGTGCGTCCAGTCCACTCGGGGGCCAGTATCCGGGTATCGACGCAGGAGAGGTGGGCGACGATGCCACGCGCCAGCATATCCGCCAGCAAGGCTTGACGAGGTTGCTGCCAGAGCGGGGTGTGGACGGTAAGCCCCAGCGGGTGGCAGCGTTCTCGGATCCAGTTTGGTGCGCCCCCCACGCTGTCGATATCGCCGGTCACTACCCCGTCGATGTTCCACTCCTGCTGCAAGTGGCTCAGCGCCGTCTCATAGCTCTGCTCGAACGGCGCTTCGATGGTGACCAGCAGATGGGTCAGCCCGAGGGCTTCCGCCTGACGGCGCACCAGCGGCAAGGGGTGAGCGAGAAATCGGGGCTCTGGCGGCGCAAAGGTGGCCAGTGCCACCACCTGATGTCCCGCTTGACGGGCATGACAGAGGGCCAGCATGGCATCTTTGCCACCGCTCCAGAGCAGGATGACGCGAGACATGGATGAGATTCCGGTGGTGAACGAGGGGGCATGCTACCCAGCGGCGGGGGCAGAGGTAAAGGTATTGTGTCCGGAAATGGCGGCGGGGAAATGGTTGAGGTAACGGAGCGGGGAAAAAAGCAGGCCCCCGAAGCGGGGGCCTGTATTGCAATAGCGTGGTAAACGCGACTGCGATTAAAGCAGGATGCTGGTGAGGATAAAGCCCAGCGAGCAGGAGGTCACCACCCCGATCAGCCCCGGAATGATGAAGCTGTGGTTGATGATGAACTTGCCGATGCGGGTGGTGCCGGAGCGGTCGAAACCGATACAGGCCAGATCGCTCGGGTAGGTCGGCAGCACGAAGTAGCCGTAGCTGGCCGGCAGGAAGGCGATCAGCAGCTTGGGTTCGACACCCAGCGCCAGACCCATGGGGGCGATGGCGGTCAGGGCTGCGGCCTGGCTGTTTACCAGCTTGGAGATGAGGAACAGCACCAGGGCGTAGGTCCAGGGCTGGGCCTGTACCACATGGGCCAGAGTCTCTTTGAGCAGCGGCATGTGAGCCTGGAAGAAGGTCTCACTCATCCAGGCAACCCCGAATACGGAGAAGATGGCGACCATACCCGCCTTGAAGACGGCACCGTTGGCGATCTCGCCCGGCTTGACCTTGCAGCGCATCAGGATGATGGCACCGGCGATCAGCATCATCATCTGGATCACCAGGTTCATGGAGAGCGGGCCGGTCTTGTCCTTGATGGTGAACACCGGACGCAGACCTTCGTTGGCACCGAGCAATACCACGGCAGCGATGGCGGCGAAGAAGATCCAGGTAGACCAGTAGGCCTCTTTCGGGAACTTGGTGTTGAGCAGAGTTTCACCACCGCCGTAGATGAAGGCGCGCTGCTCCGGGTCTTTGATCTTGGCCTGGAACTCTTCGTCCTTGTCCAGATCCTTGCCGCGACGCAGGCTCCACAGGGCCGCCACGATGACACCGGTCAGGGAGGAGGGGATGGCGATCATCAGGATGTCGAGCAGGCCGTAAGCCTGACCGATACCGTGACCGGCCGCCAGAATGGAGACCATGGAGACCACGGCAACGGAGACCGGGGAGGCGCAGATGGCCATCTGGGAGGCAACGGAGGCGACAGCCATCGGGCGCTCGGGACGGATGTTCTTCTGCAGCGCGATGTCAGCGATGATGGGGAACATGGTGTAGACCACGTGGCCGGTACCGCACAGGAAGGTGAGGGTCCAGGTCGTGAGCGGCGCCAGGATAGTGATGTATTGCGGGTGACGGCGCAGCAGACGCTCGGCTACCTGCATCATCAGGTTGAGGCCACCGGCAGTCTGCAGGGTAGCGGCACAGCCGATCACCGCCAGAATGGTCAGCATTACCTGAACAGGCGGTTCACCCGGCACCAGGCCGAAGACGAAGGTCAGCAGGAAGAGACCGATACCACTGATGAGACCGAGTCCCATGCCCCCAAAGCGGGTACCCAGCAGCAAGCAGCCGAGTACCACCAAAAATTCCATCAAGATCATTCCGTTACCTCGTGTGATTCAACCCATATTGCCGCGGGTAGCCTGAACCATGAATTGTCATTGTCTGTTTTATTTAGCCCAAAAGGGTTAGTTGCTATTCTGCTCCCCTGAAAAAGTGAAAAAATTGAGTTACTTCAATAACTCGATGAATTTTTGATTAAACCACTTAAAAACCACGTACTAACAAAAACATTATTTTTGTCACCAAGTGGTATCACTCGGGGCCAAGCCATCGGGTGGTCATGGTGGCTGCACAGAGTGGCAGCAGGGCTGCAGGGGAGGGGCATAAAAAGGGCTCGATTGCGGCAGAAGAGGGTGAAAAAGCCAGCGCTCAGGCTATTTTTGCCAGCAAGGGCTGACTTCAGCGGGTTGGCTCACTTGGCCGCAGGGGCTTGCTGCAGATAGCGGCGCTGATAATCCTCGCTCAGCTTGGCAATATCCAATCTGGCAATGGCCTGCGCCACCCGTTGCTGCAACGCCTGCTGATCGGGGCGAAACATGATGTGCAGGCTCTTGTGTTCGAGGATCTTCGGGTGAAATTGCAATCCGGCGCTGCTCAGCTTGCGATCATGGTTGATGAGCCAGTGAAAGACATCCCGATCGACCACCGCCAGATCGAGCCGATCGCGCTGCAATTTGCGCAGGTTGAGCAGGTCGGAATCGACGGCGGCAGTGTTGAGGCGCTTGCTGGCCATCAGGGCATCGAATTCACGGGTGTTGACGTATCCCTCCACCACGCCGATCCGGTAGGGGGCGAGATCCGTGAGCTGCTGCCAGGGGATGGGGGGGCCTGAGCGCTGCGCCATACCCAGCACGCTGTCGCCCACGCTGGCGGAGCTGCGCCACAGGGTGGGCAGGGTGTCGGAGAGGTACTCGGGAAAATAGCCGCTATAAGGCTGGGTCGGGTCGGCCGCCAGCCGTACCGCCCGCTGCCAGGGGTAGAAGTCGAACGTCACCTCCAGTCCCGCTTCGGCAAAGGCACGTTTGACGATATGACCGGTGAGGCCGCCATCGGGCAGGCTCTGGCTGGTGTAGGGTGGCCACTCCAGGGTGGTCAGACGAACGGGCTCGGCCCACAGTTGAACAGGCATGCAGGACAGCAGTAGCGAAAGCAGCAGGCGATATCCCATAGGCGACGAGTTCCTTGTGCCGGTTGATCCTGAGTATCACCCATAACGGTGACAATAAAAAAGCCGACCCGCAGGTTAATGCCGATCAGTTAAGGATCCATTGACCGATCCTTCTGTTGTGTGAAAATCCGAAACCTGTTGATTGGTTTCGGATTTTTTATGCGTATCGCCCATGCTCTCGACTTCC
>NZ_JBGLRC010000046.1:0-13753 GCF_041402345.1 Aeromonas sp. S11(2024)
CAGCATGTTCAAAAAGGGTCTGAAATTGATACCGAAGGAAGTGCGCACTAAAGTAGCGTAAACAAGACACCGGTTTGAGGCCGGTGTCAGGTGATAACTAGATCTGTACAAGCCCAGCAGAACGGCCTGTGCTCAGATGGCTATAGACCGACTGGTAGCCCAATACGGCTCGCTGCACCTGCTGGACCGACTCAATTGCAAGCCGGTTATCAATAAGACGGCTGACTGCCCCGGCAGAAAAAATGTATCCGCCAACCACGTTAAAAATAGGCGGCACAACAGTTGCTGGGCTTCGTCTGCTAATGCAACAGAGCCCTAAAACCGAGCCCTTATATAGGCTTCCAAAGAAAGTTGTAAGAAAGTATTACACTGATGATTATGTAAATAACCACCAATGGTCCTTGCCTCTCTACAAATCAACAGTGCAAGCATGCTTTAACCATTGAAATATAAGTGAATTCTTTATTTTTGCCATGCATTGCATGCAACATCACACTATCAAGATACTCATGATTTCAGGCGTTTTCCGGGATGAACCAAACCATTGAATACGCCCAACCACCAGAGCATTGCTTCGCAACCAACTTATCACTCAAAACAAAAATCCACAATTTAATGGAGTTTTGGATTTTTATTTTGAAAAGAAAAGTGGGAATTTGGGCTTACAACATAACCCGTGTAATATCCGGTTGAGGCTGTAGTGCAAATAGGGCGTGTGTAACGGATTATATTCGCCCCTCTGTACTGATACAGAACCAAGATATTGAATAGATATAACAACAATCACACGCAATATAAAAACGAACAAGCAGGCGCAGTACTTCATGATTGGTTTCACATTAGATGCGTCAAGAGGGCGTATTCTGTACGTCCTCTGGCTTTTATTGCCACTTTGTAGTCAAGCGGCAAACAACCCGGCCCAAGAAATATTACGCCAGCAAGAGCGGGAGCGCGTGCTACGCGAACAACAAGAAACCCATCCCGATCTCCGCTTCCCGGCCCCGGTTATGCCTGCGCAGACCCCGCTGCCTTCCGACGAATCGCCCTGCTTCACCATCAATACGTTTGAGCTTACCGGGACGGACGCTGACACCTTCGCTTGGGCACTCAAAGAGGCTGACTTTGCCAAAGGACACTGTCTGGGCACCAAGGGCCTTAACATCGTGATGAGCCGCATCCAAAATGCCATCATGGCCCGTGGTTTTGTCACCACCCGAGTCCTCGCCGCCCCTCAAGATCTGACCCACGGCGCCTTAACGCTGGTCGTGGTACCGGGCAGAGTCCGACATATCGTGTTTGCCCCCAATACCAATGCACGGGCTACTGCCTGGAATGCGGTGCCCGCCAGGCGCGGCGACATTCTTAACCTGCGCGACATCGAGCAAGCGCTTGAGAATTTTAAACGGTTACCCACCGTGGATGCCGACATTCAGATCACCCCCGCAGAGGGGGGAGATGCTCAACCGGGTGAGAGCGATCTGGTCATTACCTGGCAACAACGCTCGCCACCGGTGCGGGTGAGCGCGTCATTTGATGATGCGGGCAGCAAAACAACCGGGAAAATGCAGGGCAGTGCCACCCTCTCGCTGGACGATCTCGTTGCGCTGAACGATCTGTTCTACATCAACGTCAATCACGATCTGTTCAATGGCAACAACAAGGGAACCCGTGGCTATACCGCCCACTACAGCCTGCCTTACGGCTACTGGTCGTTAGGGACCACCCTCAGTGGTTATGAATACCGGCAGACGGTGGCCGGCGCCCGCCAGCATTACCTCTATCGCGGTACCAGCAATAACGCGGAAGTGCGTTTGTCTCGCGTCCTGTATCGCGATGCGGTGCGCAAGAGCGGGGCCTACATCAGTGGCTGGAAGCGGCGCTCTGACAACTTTATTGATGACACTGAGGTCGAGGTGCAACGCCGTCGCACCGGGGGATGGACTCTGGGGCTGACCCACCGTGAATATCTGGGGGCCTCGACTCTGGATGGCAATCTGGGTTATCGGCGAGGGACCGGGGCATTTGACGCCATGGCGGCCCCCGAAGAGCTGTTCGGGGAAGGCACCTCCCGCATGGCGCTCATCACTGCCGATGTGGAACTGATGACCCCGTTTACGGTAGGAACCCAATCACTTCGCTACACCGGTAACGTCCGCACCCAGTGGGACCGGACTCCGCTCGTCCCTCAAGATCGCTTTTCCATTGGCGGGCGTTACAGCGTGCGTGGCTTTGATGGCGAGCTGACCCTGATGGGTGAGCGCGGTTGGGTATGGCGCAATGAGCTGGGGCTCGCGCTGGGGGCTGGCCAATCGGTCTATCTGGGGGCGGATTACGGCCATGTCGGTGGTAATTCAACCCGTTGGTTAAATGGACGAGACCTCGCTGGGGCCGTGATTGGTCTGCGGGGTGGAATGTCCGGGTTTGCCTGGGACCTCTTTGTTGGCGGGCCGCTGCATAAACCGGAAGGATTTCAGACCAGTGCGTTGACCACCGGGTTTAACGTGAATTGGTCTTACTGAAGATTGCACGACATTAAGGAATTGGCATCATGAACAAGCACTGCTATCGGATTGTCTTCAACCGCTCATTAGGCTTGCTGCAGGTGGTTCCTGACATCGCCCGCCGACGGGGTAGCAGTACAGGACGTGTGGCCACAGCAACCGGTGCACGCTGCGTTGCCAGCATGCGCCCCGTGGCTTTTGCCAGTGCGCTGGCGTTGGGGCTGGTCAGCATTACGTTTCCCGCCCGGGCCCAAATTGTGGCCGACCCGACCGCCCCGGGTGCTCAGCAGCCCACCGTACTGGAGACGGCCAACGGGGTGCCGCAAGTCAATATCCAGTCGCCCAGCGCGGCAGGCGTATCACGCAACACCTACCAACAGTTCGATGTCGAGCAACAAGGCGCTATTCTCAACAACTCGCGTACCAATACCCAAACCCAACTGGGCGGTTGGGTACAGGGCAACCCGTGGCTGGCCAAAGGTACGGCTCGCATCATCCTCAATGAAGTCAATGCCAGTGATCCCAGCCGTTTGCAGGGGTACCTGGAAGTCGCTGGTGATCGCGCCCAAGTGGTGATTGCCAATCCGGCGGGTATTACCTGTGAGGGTTGCGGATTTATCAACACCCAACGCGCAACGCTGACAACCGGTACGCCAGTCATGCGTGATGGTGCATTAGAGGGCTACCGGGTCAAGGGCGGGGCTATCGAGGTACAAGGCAAAGGGCTGGATGCCAGCAGTACAGATTACACCGATGTGATTGCGCGCTCGGTCAAGGTAAATGCGGGGCTTTGGGCCAAACAATTGCACGTGACCACCGGCGTTAACGAGGTGAGTGCAGACCAGACTACCGTGACTCAACAAGAGGCCAAGGGGGAAAAACCAGCCTTTGCCCTGGATGTGGGGGCATTGGGCGGCATGTACTCACAAAAGATTGTCATGGTGGGTACCGAGCACGGTGTCGGTGTGCGTAATGCGGGTACCCTCGGCGCACAAGTGGGAGAGTTGGTGGTCACGGCCGACGGTCGGTTGGAAAACAGTGGCACCCTGCAAGCCATGACCGATGTTCGACTCGAGGCTCAAGGTGGCATCGCCAATAGCGGCACACTCAGCGCGCAGCGTGAGTTGTTCGTCACCACCCCGCAAGATGTGGATAACAGCAAGGGAAAGATAAATGCGCGTCGGGTAGCGGTGCATGCGCAGTCGCTCACCAACCGGGAGGGGATGATTGAGCAGACGGGGCAGCAAGGATTGACGTTGCAAACGGCCCACACCCGTAACCGTGAAGGAAAACTCGGTAGCACCATGACATCCCCCACTCCCCAGTCGGAGCAGGGTGGTCCGTTAGATCAAGGAGGTGACGGTGCTGGTACCTTCCCGCCCCAGCCCAGCCACGGTGACAATAGCGCACAAGGCGGGACACCAGACCATCAACCCGCAGCAGCGACGCTCGCGAAGGGTGAGCTCCATATCACAGATACGCTCAACAACGATGGCGGCCGCCTGCTCGCGGGCGGCGAGATGACCCTGGACACCAGGTCGGTCGATAACCGAGAGGGGGTACTGGAGGTCGCGCAGTTGACCGTGACTGGCGGCGATCTGGATAACCGTCAAGGTGCGCTGCGGGTGAACGATGCTACCCACCTGGCGCTGGGTCAGTTAAATAATGAGGGGGGAAAGCTGCATGCGGCTGGTGTCCTGACGCTGTCGACTGACACGCTGAACAACCGGTCGGGCTTGCTGCAACATGCCGGTCACCAGCAGACACAGCTTGCTGTGACCAACTCGCTGGATAACAGTCATGGCACGTTGGCAAGCAATGCCGAGGCGTTGACGCTGGATGTCGGGATGCTGGTCAATGCCGATGGCACCTTACAACACACCGGTGACGCAGGCCTCATCCTCCGCGCTGGCGAGCTTCAAGGTTCGGGTGGCCATATATCGACCCCGGGCGTTGCCACCTTGCGTCTGGGCAAGACCGACCACCGCAAGGCGTCCCTGGAGGCCCGCAGCATTGACCTGCAGGCCGAGAGCATGGACAACAAGGGGGGAACCATACGCGCCAGTGGCAACGCCCTTAGCACCTTGGCGGTAAGCCATGGGCTTGATAATAGTGACGGGGGCCAGATAGCCAGTCAGGGCGACCTGAAGATTGAGGCAAACGAGCTCGATAACCGCCGTGGCGCGATTGAACATGCGGGCAATGGCGCGTTGACGCTCAACACTACCACGTTGCAGGGCATCCAGGGCAAGATTGCCAGCAACGGCAATCTGCAGCTAACCGGTGACACCCTCACCTTGGCGCAAGGCTCTACCTCGGCCAAACAAATAACCATCGACTCCGGCACGCTGGATAATACTGCAGGCACTCTGGTGGCCGACAGCGGCGCTTTGCACCTCACCGTCCGCGGCGCGATGACCAACAAAGATGGCAAGTTGCTGGCCAATGGACCGGTGAGCGTCACCGCGAATGCACTCGATAATCAGGGCGGTCAACTGGTCTCCAGCGAGGAAGCCATGACACTGGCTGTCACCACCACCCTCGACAACAGCCTGCAGGGGCTGGTGGCTGCCAAAGAGGGCATAAGTGTCACCGCAGCCACCTTAGATAACAGCAAAGGGGCCATCGAACATGCGGGCGACGGCGCCCTCACCCTCAAAACCGATACCCTGAATGGCCCCAAAGGCAAGATCGTCAGTAACGGTGCTCTGAGCATCAAGGGTGAATCGGTCAATCTGGCGCAAGGCACCACCTCGGCGCAGCGTATCGCCCTTGATACCGGCTCGCTTGATAACGCCGGTGGTACAGTGGTTGCCCACAACGGCGAGCTGCAACTTACTGCCCGCAACACCCTCGATAATCAGGCAGGCAAGCTGTTGGCGGCCGGTCCGCTGACCCTCACGGCCGGTGAGCTGGCTAACCAGGGCGGTGAAATAGCCGCGACCAAAGACGGGGCACTTCAGCTCACCGTGGACGGCTCCGTCAATAACAGCCAGCATGGCCTGCTGGCGGCTAAGGGTGACATGCAGGTAACGGCCAAGACGCTCGATAACAGCGAAGGGGCCATCGAACATGCGGGCGACGGCGCCCTCACCCTCAAAACCGATACCCTGAATGGCCCCAAAGGCAAGATTGTCAGTAATGGTGCTCTGAGTGTGAAGGGACACCATACCGATTTGAAAGAGAGCACAACACAAGCTCGACAAGTGGAGATAGAGACCGACCAGCTGCTCACGGCAGGCGGTAACGTGATTGCCACTGGCAGTGAGCAGATGAATATCCGGGCGCACGATACCCTTAATAACCACGCCGGGCGCTTGGCCACCAATGGCACGCTACAGCTGTCGACCGGGGAATTGCTCAACCAGTTGGGCACAGTCCTGTCTGCGGGTACCGGAGAGAACCAGCTCAATGTGACACGCAAACTGACCAATACGGATGGCTCCCTGGTGTTGGCAGGGAGCGCCACCGTGCGAGCACAAGCGCTGGACAATCAGGGCGGCAAGATACACACAGCAGGCCACCAAGGCTTGGCGTTAACGGTGGATGGTCATGCCGATAACAGCGCCAAGGGCTCGATTGTCAGCACAGGACCACTGCGCCTGAACACGGGGGCAATGGGTAATCGCCATGGCGCAATCGAGAGCGCGAGCACCATGGTGGTGGGCATTGGCGCGGGTCTGGATAATCGTGAAGGCAACGTGATTAGCGCGGGTGATGTCACTATCAACGCCGGCAGTCTGGATAACCGCGTCAGTGGTGTTATCGCCAGCGCCAAAGGTAGTCTGCAGCTCGATGCGCAGGGATACAGTGACAATGGCGGTGGGTCATTGCAGGCGCAAGACCTGCTCACGGTTGGCAGCGCCGGTTTGGGCAATAGCGGCGGCAGCATCATCGGGAGAGAGGTTCGGGTAGATACCCGGCAATTGGCACTGGATAACCAGCACGGCACTCTGGCAAGCCAGCGTGGGGAGCTAGATATCAAGAGCGGTGCGCTGAATAACGACAGCGGGCTGCTGCAATCAACCGGGCCACTGAATATTGATACCCACGGTCAAGCATTGACTAACAGCCATTCGGGTGCTGCGGGGGGCATCGTCAGTGGCAACAGCCTGACTTTACGCAGTGGCGACCTACTGAACCTGGCGGGGGTCATCCATGGCAACGGACAAGTGGTGGTGCAAAGCGGCGCACTGGATAATCAGAGCGGCAAGCTAACCGGGCTAGCGCACATCGATATCAAAGGTGCGGCGCTGGATAACCGGAATGGCCAGGTACAGGCGGGCCAGGACCTGCAGATGGCGCTGGCAGGAACAACCAATAATCAGCACGGCCTGCTGGCGGCCGGACATGGATTGCAACTGAACGCAGATACCGTGCAAAACAGTGACACCCAGGGCAGCCATGCCTCCCCCCTAGGGCTACAAGGGGAACACGTCACGCTGACCGCCCGCCATATCGACAACCACAACGGCGAGATAGCGGCGGACCAGCACATCGCCATTCAAGGCGGTGGCGCACTGGATAACAGCCAGGGGCGCATCACCTCCGCGAATACCTTGACCGGGACGCTTGGCAATGTGGCCAACCGTGCAGGCACCCTGCTTTCTGGCGGGGCCTTCAATCTGGTTGCCAATAGCCTCAGTGGCGATGGCCGGGTGCTTTCGAAGGGCGGCCTGACCTTGACCATGCAGCAAGATTTTATTAATGAGCAAGACGTTTCAGCCAATGGGAAAGCTGAGATAACCACCGCCGGTCGTTTGACCAACCGGGGCACCCTGCAGGCCAAATCGCTGACTGTGCAGGCGGCGGATATCGATAACCAGGCCAGCGGGCAACTGCGAGGGACCACGACGCATGTAGTGGCAAGCAACACCTTGGCCAACCGCGGACTTATCGATGGCACACAAACCCGCATCCAGGCAGGCACCCTGGATAACGTGGGCAGCGGACGTATCTATGGCGACCAGTTGGCCATTCAGGCCAACACCCTGCAAAACCGCGAGGAAGGGGGGCGAGCGGCAGTCATCGCAGCCCGCGAACGGCTCGATATCGGGGCAACGACCCTGACCAACCGCGAGCATGGGCTGATATTTAGCGCGGGTGACATGGCTATCGGTGGCGCCCTGGATGCCAATGACCGAGCCACCGGGCGCGCAGGGTTGGTACAAAATGACAGCGCCACCATAGAGTCGCTTGGCCATCTGTCGCTGGCTACCGGGCAACTGTTGAACCGTAACCTCCATTTGCGCACCGAGGAGGTGCAAGTAGCCGGTCCCACCGCCAAAATTTATATCCAGCCAGAGGGAGAGGCCAACAAATACGATGAGAGTGAGCTTCGCTGGGATGGTGGTGATGGAGGTAACTACCATGTTATCGCCACAGGCCAGAAACTGGCGAGATATACCAAGTTTTACGTCACTCGCTCTGAATTTGAGACTCAGGTGAAAGCAAGTGACCCGGCGCGCATCCGCGCCGGAGGCAATATCACCCTGAGCGGAGATAACCTGACCAATGACAACAGCCACATGTTGGCGGGCGGCGCCTTGCTGGGGGATTTGCAAAATCTGCACAATCAGCAGGCTGCCGGGATACACCGCATTCATGAGGAAGGAAGCAGTGAGTTTTCTTACACCAAGCGGAAACGAAGGGGACACAAGAAAGGGACTTTTCGTTACAACGATAACCTTGGCGCCTACACCCCCGCTGACATCACACGACAGATTGCATTAAACGTCGCCCAAACAGCCTCCTATTCATCCGACGGCAGCAGTGGTTACCGTGTGACAGGGCTTGCGGGCACAGGTGTCGGTGATACTATCGGTGGCCGCAACCAACCAGCTAACACAACACCGCACGGGCGTCAGATTGTCGAAGTAACAGCGACGTCCGGTGGTAGCAATGGCCCCTCAAGTGTATCAGGGCAACAGGTTGCCTCCCCGGGTAATGTGCATGGCGCAACAATCGATGAGCCCTCGGTCACGGTATCAGACAAGGTTGATAACCTCGTCCCGCAAGCACCGGCAGTGATCCGCACCCTGTTGGCTGATACTACCGTACCCGATAACAGTCTGTTCCAGCCAGGCCCGGCAGCCAGCGGCTATCTGGTCGAGAGTGACCCGCGCTTTACCGATTATCGCAATTGGCTGGGCTCTGACTACATGCTCAAGCAACTCTCGGTCGACCCCGCCACCACCCAGAAGCGACTGGGGGATGGCTTTTATGAGCAGATGCTGGTGCGTGACCAGCTGTCCCAGCTGACCGGTCGCCGCTTTCTGACGGGTTACCACGATGACGAAACGCAATATCGCGCCCTGCTGGATGCCGGGGTGACAGTGGGTCGCGCCTGGCAGTTACGCCCGGGTGTTGCCTTGAGCCCGGAACAGATGGCACAGCTGACCAGCGATATCGTCTGGCTGGTCGAGCGCGATGTCACCCTGGCCGATGGCACTGTGACCCGTGCGCTGGTACCGCAACTTTATGTCCGGGTCAAACCGGGCGATCTGGATGGCAGCGGTACCCTGTTGGCCGCCAATCGGGTTGATTTGAATATCAAGGGTGACCTGGTTAACTCGGGCACCATCGCAGGTCGCACGGCCGTGCAGTTGACCAGCGAGAATGTGCGCAACCTCGGCAACATCCAGGGTGACAAAGTGGCGCTCACGGCGCGCCACGACATCGACAATATCGGTGGCGTGATTGGCGCGCAGAGCGCCCTCTCGGTCAAGGCCGGACGTGACCTCACCCTCACCAGCACCACCCAAAGCGATGCCAAAACCGCGGGGCTGAGCGATTTCAGTCGCACCAATATGGACCGGGTAGCGGGCCTCTATGTGACGGGTGATAAAGGCACCTTGCTGGCCAGTGCCGGGCGTGACCTGACCCTGTTGGCGGCCGAGGTGAGCAACAGCGGCAAGCAGGGGCAAACCGCCCTGGTGGCGGGGCGTGACCTGACCCTCGGCACGGTGACTATCGCCGAGCAGGAAAACAACATCCGCAATAGCGAGAACTACCTGCGCAGCGGCTATCGCACCGAGGTGGGTAGCAAGGTAAGCGGGACCGGCGATGTGCGGTTGCAGGCAGGGCGCGACCTGACCGCCCGCGCCGCGGCGGTAAGCAGTGAACAAGGCACGCTGGCCGCCAGTGCGCAAGGTGACCTGACCCTGCAAGCAGGCGAGTCCAGCCGCAACCTGAGTGAGGCCCATAAAACCACCTCACGCGGGCTGTTTAGCTCCCGCACCACGACCACCCGGCACAACCTCACTGAACAGCAAGCACTGGCCACCACCTTTGAAGGCCAGCAGGTTGCCCTGCAGGGGCACAATGTCACCGTGGCGGGCAGCAATGTGTTCTCTGATGTGCAAACCGACATCCTGGCAAAAAATAACCTGGATATCGGGACCGTCACTGAAACCCGCAGTGAGAGTCACTTCAATCAGACTAGCAAAAGCGGCCTGATGGGCAGTGGCGGGATTGGCTTTACCATTGGCAAGCAGTCACAAAGCACCGACCAGCAGGATGTCACGCAAAGCAAGGCGGGCTCCACCATCGGCAGTACCCGGGGTAATGTCACCCTGGAGGCGGGTAACCAACTGACAGTGGCAGGCAGCGACCTGATTGCCGGGCTGGATATGTCACTGACCGGCAAGGATGTGACTATCCGTGCCGACGAACAGCAGGCCACCCGCAACGAAGAGACCCGCAGCCAGAGCAGTGGCTTGACCATTGCGCTGACCGGTGGCGCCGTCACCGCCGCGCAAAGCGCTTATGACGCGGCCAAGAGCGCCAAAGAGAGTGATAACAGCCGTCTCAAAGCCCTGCAGGGCACCAAAGCCGCCATGAGTGGTTATCAGGCATATCAGGAGTATCAGGGCACGGGCCCGGCCAACACCCCGGACCCGAAATTTGTCGGGATTGCCATCTCGGTCGGCAACAAGCGCAGCCAGTCCAATAACCAGAGCAGTGAACGCAATGCCCTCCCCTCCGAACTCAACGCCGGTGGCGATGTCACCGTGCGGGCGCTGGGGGATAGTCACAACAGCTCGGGCGACCTGGTGATGACCGGCAGCGGCATCAAGGGCAAAAACGTCACCCTGGCCGCCGCCCGCGACCTGGTGCTGCAATCGGCCATCAATGACAGCCAGAGCAGCGGCAGTAACAGCAGCAGCGGCTGGAACGCAGGTATCAGCTTCGGGTTCAGCGACGGCGGCGCCGGTATCAGCGTGTTTGCCAACATGAATGCCGCCAAGGGCAAGGAGCTGGGCAACTCGGGCCGCTATACCGAAACCACCCTCACCGCGGGCGATACCCTGACCCTTAAATCAGGGAGGGACGCCACCCTGCTGGGGGCGCAGGTCAGTGGTGACAAGGTCAAGGCCGATATCGGCCGCAACCTGACCCTGACCAGCCAGCAAGACAGCGACCACTACCAGAGCAAGCAGAGCAGCATCGCGGCCGGGGGCAGCTTTACCTTTGGCACCATGACCGGCTCCGGGTATATCAACGCCAATCGCCAGAAGATAAACAGCGACTACCAGAGTGTGGTGGAGCAGACCGGGCTCTTTGCCGGTAAACAGGGCTTCGATATCCGGGTGGGGGAGCACACCCAGCTCAACGGGGCGGTGCTGGCTGGCAGCGACAACGCCAGCAACAACCGCCTCTCCACCAACACCCTGGGCTGGAGCGATTTGCACAACAGGGCCGACTATAAGGTCGAGAGCCAGAGCATCGGTATCAGCGGCAGTGGTCAAGGGGGGAAAAAGGCGGCCTCCCCCAGCGCGCAAACCCTGCTCAATGGCAGCAACCACAGCGGCAGTGCCAGCTCCACCACCTTTGCCGCCATCAGTAACGGCAACATCGAGCTGCGCAGCCCCGACCAGCAGCAACAGGATGTGACCACCTTGCTGCGCGACCCGAGCAAGGCGGCCAATGGCCTCTCCCCCATCTTTGACAAGAAGAAGGAGCTGGAGAAGCTGCAGGAGGTGCAGCTGATTGGGGAGGTGGGCCAACAGGCGACCCAGCTGGTGGTGAGCGAGAAGATGGGCAAGGCAGAGAAGCAGGCCCGCGAAGACAAGGAATACGCCAACAGCCCAGCGTACAAGGCGCTGCAGGAAAAATGGGGGGTGGGCAGCGACTTCCAGCGCGGCATGCAAGCGGCGACAGCGGCCCTGCAAGGACTGGCGGGAGGTGGCATTACCGAGGCAGCAGCTGGCGCCGCCAGCCCCTACCTGGCGCAGATGGTCAAACAGCAAACCGATGAGGGCCCGTCCCGCGTGCTGGCCCACGCGCTGGTACAGGGCGCGCTGGCTGCCGCCCAAAACAAAAATGCCATGGTCGGTGCAACCGGTGCTGCCACCGGCGAGTTGGTTGGCATGATGGCGACCGAGCTTTACCACAAAGATGCCAGCCAGCTATCTGAATCGGAGAAGGAGACCGTCTCCACCCTCGCTACCTTGGCCGCAGGATTGGCCGGTGGCCTCACCGGCGACAGCACCGCCAGTGCCTTGGCCGGAGCCCAGACCGGCAAGACAGTGGTGGAGAATAATCTGCTGGCCCCGTCAGAATACAGTGCCTTAAGCAAAGCGCTGGATGATTTTGATAAGGGTAAAAATCCGCTTGAAGCTGCCAAACAAATAGTGTCGTTGACCAACAAAGATAACGTCACCGATGGCTTGCTATATCAGCTGCAACAGGGGAAACCCCTGTCTGAACAAGACAAGCGGATCTTGGCCTCAGCGCTGGATCAGTACGGTTATGAGTTACAAACCAAGTATGGATATACAGAACAACAAGCCTTTGCTGCAATTGAAAAGGTAAAGGCTGGCGAGGCTATTGTTGCGCCTGCTGCAGATGTAGCTACTTATAACAAAGCGAGAGCCTACCTAATAAACTATGGCATTCAATCTGGACAGGCTGCGGTAGGTACAGATGCATTATTGGCTCTGCCGGGTAATCTTGGCACGATACTACGTAGTACGGTGGCAGCAGGCGGTGCATATCAAGCTGGCACAGGTGTAGGGCAGTTGATAGAAGGCCAGAATGTCGATGGCCTAATCAATGCGGGCTTGGGCACTGCCGCGATTTTTGGTAGTGTGGCTTCGAACAAGGTAATAGGCAGCTCCGGTGCTAAAACTCAAGCAGCAACTAAAACAATCAATTCAAGTGCTGATGCCACACCACCTTTGCACTTAAGAGGTGTAGATAATAGTAGTGTCGTTTTAGATAAAAAAATTCATACATCCATACCAAAGGTGGAAGCTGAGCTGGTTGATAACGTAGGTGGCAAGATATTTAAAGACACAAATCAAGGTAATAGACCTGATTATTTCTTGGGGGATCACAGCCGCCCAACATTAATCAACGATCGGATCGAGGCCAAAATAGAAAAAAACCCAACCAAAAGGTTACCCAATGGAAACATGGCTTCTGCTCATGCTGAAGTTGGTGCTATTCAACAAGCATTTGAGTCTGGCATAACGATTGGTCGCGATATGAACATGAGGGTTACAAAAGAACCTATATGTGGTTTCTGCCGTGGCGATATTGCAGCAATGGCTGACAAGGCAGGTTTGAAATCCCTAACTGTTTATGAAGAAAGCACAGGAAAGACTTTACATTGGAATCCAGGAATGAAATCTCTGAAGGAAAAAAATTAATGTCATTTTCAATGAGTTGGGCTGTCAATGGTGTTGGTGGTAACAGTAAGAACCCCATCTGGGATGATATAGAGAAAAAATTAACAGCATTAAAAGGTCAAAATGGAGCATTAACCATAGATATTTGTGACAATGACGTAGGCCCCCAATTGTTACAAGTCAGGACCGAAGCTGGTTTTTATTTAGTGACTTTAGGTGAAATAGTCGATGATGATTATGATATTAGAACGTATTACGATCAAGACAGTGAAGATGTAATGATTGGTATATTAGGAGATTTTTGGCCAAAAAAACAGTTAACAACTGACTTTTCATTTGTTACTAACGTTTTCCGAGAGTTTTTCCATACTGGGAATGTGCAAAAAAACCTATTAAATTAGTCTGTTATCATGTACAGGGCCGTAGGCTCGATTAGCGCAGCGTAATCGGGCGTTCGCGAAGAAGGTATCGGTATCAGCTGTACAGATCTAGTTATCACCTGACACTGGCCTCAAACCGGTGTCTTGTTTACGCTACTTTAGTGCGCACTTCCTTCGGTATCAATTTCAGACCCTTTTTGAACATGCTGTAGGGAGTCTGTCCTTCCATCATCCTGCC
>NZ_JBGLRC010000047.1:0-11752 GCF_041402345.1 Aeromonas sp. S11(2024)
CGCCAGTTTAAAAGTCAGCGAGTAATCGCGCTGTGTCCGTTTCACACCTTGTCCCATCGGGTTCTCCATTTATTGGGGGGAAAGGTGTAAACCATATTCAGGACGGGACACTGCAATGTAAAAAGCCCTGATGATCAGGCTTTGTTGTTTTTGCTGTTGGCGTAACCAGCTCAGAGGCGGGTCGCCCGGATGGAGACCTGCGGCAGCGCCATCTCGTGCTGGGCCGCCACCAGTTGCAGCTCGTAGGCCCCCGCCAGCCAGGTGCGGGACAGCACGGCATCAACGCTGGCATTGGTAAGTTCGAACGCCGCAACCGGGGTACAACCGGCCAGCAGATTGGCCAGCATGGTGGCGCTCAGCAGATCCCCCACCCCGATGGGGTGGCGGGCAAAAGGGTAGAGCGGGCGGGAGAGGTGAAAAGTCCCCTCCTCGCACACCAGCAGCATCTCGAAGCGGTCCATGGCAAAGCCGGCCTTGCCCAGATGCTTGACCATCACCAGCTTGACCCCTTGCGCGCGCAGCTGCTGGCACGCCTCGATAGCCTCCGGCACATTGCGGATATCGCGGCCGGTGAGCTGTTCCAGCTCCAGCAGATTGGGGGCCAGCATATCGGCGCAGGCCAGTGCCCTGGTTTTCAGAAAATCGGCGACGCCGGGTGCCACTATGCACCCCTTGTCGGGGTGACCCATCACGGGATCACAAAAATAGAGGGCGGCCGGATTGAGCGCCTTGAGCCGGGCCACCGCCGCCAGGATCTCCTCCCCCTGTTCGGCCGAGCCGAGGTAACCGCTCAAGATCGCATCGCACTCGGCCAGCACACCGATCTCCGCCAGGCCGTTTACCAGCTGACGGATATGGCCGCCGGGCATCACCATCCCCTGCCAGCCTTCGCGGTATTGGGTGTGGTTGGAGAACTGCACCGTGTTCATCGGCCACACCTCGATCCCGAGGCGACGCATGGGAAAAACGGCGGCACTGTTGCCGGCACAGCCAAAGACTACGTGGGATTGAATGGAGAGCACTCGCTTCATGATTGGCGACTCACGCAATAAGAACAGGAATTCCGGAGGGAAAAACGGGCCTTGCGGCCCGTTGTTGTCACTTTCGACTGTTGTCACTGTCGATTAACGCAGCACCTTGACGGTGTAGCTGCCATCGGCCTGACGATAGAGGCCGTGGATGTCGGTCTCGAAGCCCGGGTAGTGGGCACCGATCTCGCACAGCATCTCGAGGAACTCGAGCACCGGCAGAGAATCCTGGGTCACCATCTCGCCCGGCAGTACCAACGGAACTCCCGGCGGGTACGGCAGGATCATGTTGGCGCTGATGCGGTCAACCATGTCACGCAACGGCACCTCTTCCAGATTGCCCGCCAGCTCTTGCTGCCATGCAGCATGCGGGGTCATCTTCATCTCCGGCAGCACATCGAACGCCTTGAACATCAGCTCCGGCAGACGGTACTTGCAGGTCAGATCGTGGATGCTCTGGGCCAACTCCTGAATGCGCATCCCTTCGTAGAAGCTCGGGTCTTCACGATAGAGGCTCGGCAGGATGTTCTTGATGGTCAGGTTCAGGTCATAACCACGCTTGAACTCGGTCAGGGCGCGCAGCAGTTGCATCGCCTTGGACTGATCGATACCGATGGAGAAGAGGAACAGCATGTTGTAAGGGCCGGTCTTCTCGACCACGATGCCGCGCTCGTCCAGGAACTTGGAGACCAGAGAGGCAGGGATGCCCTTCTCCAGCAGCTGGCCGTCACGGCCCATACCCGGAGTCAGCAGGGTAACCTTGATCGGATCCAGGTACATGTGGTTGTCATCGATGTCCTTGAAGCCGTGCCAGTCATCTTTCGGATCCAGCTTCCAGCACTCGACGGTGTCGATGTTGTCCGGCTGCCATACGTCGAAGAACCAGCCTTCGCTCTGATCACGCAGACGCTTGATCTCTTTGCGGAAGGAGATGGCGCGATCGATGGAGTCCTTGATCAGACGCTTGCCGGTGTTGCCACGCATCATGGCAGCGGAGATCTCGGTCGATGCCACGATGCCGTACTGCGGCGAGGTGGAGGTGTGCATCATGAAGGCTTCGTTGAAGGTCTCTTCCTCCACGTCACCCTTGATGTGGATCATCGAGGCCTGGGAGAAGGCCGCCAGCAGCTTGTGGGTGGACTGGGTTTCATAGAACACCTTGCCCGGCATCGCTTCGCCGCTCATGCCGCACTTGCCTTCATAGATCGGGCTGAAATTGGTGTAAGGCACCCAGGCACTGTCGAAGTGGATGTAAGGGGTATCCAGACTCTCCTTGATGAAGCCGGTGTTGTAGAGCAGGCCATCATAGGTGGAGTTGGTGACGACGGCGTAACGGGGAGCCTGGGCACCCGGTGTCGCGGCAACCTTGGCAGCGATGGTGTCGCGGCTGAATTCGCTCTGCGGGATACCACCCAGAATGCCGTAGGCGTTGCGGGTCGGACGGAAGTAGATCGGCGTCACGTCGTTCATCATCATCAGGTGAGTGAGCGACTTGTGGCAGTTGCGGTCAACCAGCACGGTGCTGCCGGCCGGCGCGGAGAACATGCCGACGATCTTGTTGGCAGTGGAGGTGCCGTTGGTGACGATATAGGAGCGATCGGCGTTGAAGGTACGGGCGATGTACTCTTCGGCTTCCTTGTGCGGACCAGAGTGATCCAGCAGGGAGCCCAGCTCCGGCATGGAGATGGAGACGTCAGCCTTGAACGCGTTCGGGCCGTAGAAGTCATAGAAGATGCTGCCGGCCGGGCTCATCTGGAAGGCGGTACCGCCCATGTGACCCGGAGTACAGAAGGTGTATTTACCCTCTTCCACATACTTGAACAGTGCCTTGGTGAACGGCGGCAGGATGGCGTCCTGATACTCCTGAGTGGCCTGACCCATCTTGAGGGCGATGTCATCGGCCATGCCGAGACGGTACTCGAAGAAGTGCACGTTCAGACGCAGGTCGGTCAGGTGAATATCCAGGGTGGACTGGTCGTTGGCGAAGGCGAAGATCGGCAGCTTCTCGTTGCGATCGTGGATCTCCTTGCACAGACCCAGGGAGTATTTGTCCCAGTCGAAGATGGCGCCGCAAACGCGGGGGTTCTTCTCAATCAGTTTCAGCAGGTCGGCGACGTCGACCGGATAAACAACCTCGAAACCCTTGCGCTCGAGGGAGGCTTGCAGCTGGCGAATGGGTTCTTCTTTAAAGAAAACGCCCAGGTGGTTGAGGATGGCAATGATATTCATCGTAATGCTCCACACGTAATGGGGCGCTCTCCATCATGGATGGTGAGTGAAGAGCGCTCGGAAGATAAAAGGGGGAATTAGTTGCTGGGCTGTTCGCTCAGCAGGGCGTCGTGCTGACGCAGACCCTGTTTTTTGGCGTAGAACATCAGGATGATGAGCGACACCACGAAGGTAGCGGTGAGGTTGGAACCCTTGGCACCCATCAGGGCCACCAGACAGAAGACACAGGCTACACCGGAGAAGATCATGGCGCCGATGCTGCGGGAGGTCATGCCCTCGAAGCGGATCAGGTTAATGCTGGAGTAGAAGTAGGGCAGCATGGTCAGCAGCACTGCATCTGTGGTCAGCACGTTGAAGAGATCGGCAGCGTGGGCGGACTGGGAGGTGAAGGCGGTCAGGCCAACCATCAGGGCAGTCATCTTGAGGGAGCCCAGGATCAGACCCTTCTTGGCTACGCCGTTCTTGTCCACTTCGCCGTAGATTTTCGGGAAGTTGCCGTCGTTGGCGGCACGCTTGCCCGCCTCGCCTACCAGCATCATCCAGGAGCCCAGCGAGGTGAAGCAGGCCAGGGCGGTGAAGGCAGAAACGAATGGTGCAGACCAGCTACCGAAGATGGCGGAAGAGGCCATGGCAAACGGGGCGCCGGAGGCAGCCACTTCACCGGCCGGGAACATGCCGCTGATCACCTGGGTAGAGAGGATATAGATAACACCCGCGATACCGGTACCCAGCATGGTGGCGAGCGGTACGGTGCGCTTGGGGTTCTTCACCATGCCGGAAGAGACGGCGGCAGATTCAACACCGACGAAAGACCAGAGGCAGATCAGCACGGCGCTGATGACCGCATGCAGGTCGCTGCCGCTGGTGGTGTTCCAGTTCTGGCTGTAGACGGTGGCATCAAAATGACCCCAGCCCATCACCGCAGTACCGACAACCGGCAGCAGGATCAGCACCAGACCCAGGGTACAGAGTCGGCTCACCCAGCTACCGCCAAGCAGGTTGACGAAGGTGAAGATCCAGACGGCAGCGATGGTGGCTGCGGCGGCCGGAATTGGGCTGTTGAGAATGGGGAAGAAGACCGAGAGGTAGGAGACGCCGGTAATGGCGATGGCCAGGTTACCGATCCAGTTAGCGTGGTAATAGAGCACACCGGTCTGGAAACCGAACACCGGAGAGATCTCGCCAGCGTAAGCAATGGGGCCACCCTCTTGCGGGTTCTTGGTAGCAAGGCGGGCGAAGACAAAGGCGAGGCCCATGGCGCCTACCAGACAGATTGCCCAGCTAAAGACAGAGATGGAGCCGATGGTGGCCAGTGCCGAAGGCAGCAGCGCGATGCCACTCCCCATCATGTTGCCGGCCACCACACCTGTACAGGCGATAAGGCCAATCTTCTTGCTCGTATCTAGGGACATAAGATCTCCGGTTCTATAAAAGGTCGGGTCGTCACATACACATTTGGCGGAACTCCCCGCCAAAGAATGGGCACAGACTAGGCCTCTCATCCCCGGAAAACATAAAGACCAGCTAACGGATAAAAATATGAGGCAACTTTTTTCGCCGCCTCGTCACTTTTGATAAAAACCATTTAAAAACAGTAAATTGACATCACATCACACAGCCGCCTTGATAAAACCTTGATATCCTTCTGCCCCATTTTTGCCCCTTGATAACCCCCTTATCTCGCCGTCTTGATATTTTTGGCCAGATAAACCCGGGATAAAGCAGCTCCCAATGCGCCCCCTCCCCTTGTAACCATCCGAACGCCCAACTGACCATCACCCTGAGTGGCCGCTCACCTCCTGCTTTCCCCTTCGCTCGGCTCATCACAATCCAGGCTCAGAGGTAAAACTCAACGGCGATAACCGGTCAGCAATGAGAAATGGGTCGAGACAAACAGCTTATCCCGCCGCCAACAATGAGCAGATGTCACAAGCTGCGCGCGGCGTAAAGCCGGGCAAACTCGAGTGCAGCGAATGACGCGGGCAAGGCAAATGGGGGTAGTGGGGAGCTGCGGGGGATAAATCGGGCCGCACCAGAGCGACTATCCCCGGTGGCAAACAAGCAGGATTGAGACGAGCAGAAACCGCACAGGCCGCCCGAAGGCAGCCTGTGGATGGGGTCGGCAACCGCGCCGACCGAAGGAAAACCAACACTGCGGTGTTAGAAGAGCTTCACCTTGCTCTGGCCCAGCGCATTGAACAGGGCTGGGGTGAGGCTCTCCATATTGCTGTAGAAACCGAGCTGCTGGCAGAGCAGATAGGTCTGCTCGGTCGCCTCCATCAGAAAGGCCTGACTGTAGGCATCCCCCGCCGCCTCGGGACGACCGTCCAGCTCCGCCAGCTTGCCCTGCAGTATGTAGTAGAGCACCGAGCGGCCGCGACTCGCCGCCTTCTCCAGCAGATAGTTGGCCTGCTGTTGCTGGCCGTTGAGGATCGCCTGCAGGGTCAACGCCTCCCACACCCGGGCTGGCAGGGCGCCGCTGTTTTGCACCACGCTGGCGAGATGAGTGCCAATCCCCTGCAGCCGCTCGCTCTCGGATTTGCCCGCCAGGGTGGCCAGCGCCTCGCCCG
This sequence comes from Aeromonas sp. S11(2024), assembly GCF_041402345.1. Lineage (NCBI taxonomy): Bacteria > Pseudomonadati > Pseudomonadota > Gammaproteobacteria > Aeromonadales > Aeromonadaceae > Aeromonas > Aeromonas sp. S11(2024). Next base: position 5,828 of record NZ_JBGLRC010000047.1, read on the forward strand.
CCAGATAGCGCTCCGCCAACAGCAGCGGCTGATCAGGATGGGCAATCAACGCCTGCTCCAGCAGATCGATGCCGCGCTTGAGGGCGACCGGATCCCGGCTGTTGATGTAGTACTGCGCCTCCATCATCGCCATCAGGGAGGCATCATCGGTCGGCCAGCCCATTCCCGGCTCGGCATCGGGTTGGTCGAGGGCGCGCAGCAGGTCCTGGCTGCTCGCCTGCAACACGCCGTGCACACTGTGGCGACTGAGCTGGTACTGATGGCTGAACAGCACCCGGTTGGTGTTGATATTGCGATACTCCAGATCGAGATAGGTGCCACGGGGCTGGCGGGTGACCCGCACACTCAGCTCCTTGCCGGGCATGATGCCCCCCATCAGAGTGGTGGCACCATACTGCACCCGCAGCGGCGTAGCCACGGCCACCTCCCCCATCAGGGCACGGGTAATGCCATCGGCGAGGCGCACGTTCTCGTTGTTGTCATCCATGCCGGAGTGGAAGCGGAACACCAGCAGATTGGGATCCAGCATGGCGTGTACCTGGGGGCTGGTGTGCTGGTAGCTGAGCATGCTGACAATGGCGATCAGCACGATGGCCACGAAGATATCGAAACTCACCATCTTCCAGCGGCTGCGGGCATCCTTGGCATGGGTGGAGATGGCGCGGGTCAGGGGCCCGGCGGGAAAAGGGGCAACATTGGGCTGTGCATCATCATTCTGATCAGTCGCGGGCGGGCTAAGATCGGAGAGCGTCGGGTTGTCGGAGAGAGCGGTATTGACCGCGGGCTGCTCGTCCGCCATCACCACGGAAACCACCTGAAGCGGCCGCACCGGTGCCACCAGCTTGTAGCCGCGCTTGGGCACGGTGACGATATAGTCGGTCGCATCGGTGCGACCATCTTTGAGGATCTTGCGCAGTTCGAAGATGGACTGGGTCACAACCTGATCGGTCACCTCGGCGCCATCCCACACCTCGTTGATCAGGGCATCGCGGCCAAACACGGTGCCGGCATTATGGGCAAGAAACCGCAACAGATTGACTAGTCTGGGTTCGAGGTAGACCTCGCGGTCGGGGCGGCACAACATGTTGTCGTCAACGCTCAGGGTCCAGTCGTGGATCTCAAAAACCGATTCGCTCATGATTCACTCGCTGCAGATGGTGACAATGCACGATGAGAGAGACGCAAAACCCGGGCTGACTGAACGGAACAAGGCGCTATCACCACAGGTGACAGATAAAAAGAGAACCGAAGCAATCACATCTCTGAGAGTCAGTCTGGCCAGGCCATCCTGTTTACGTCTGAAGGGCATCCTTGCGGGCATTCCGACCATCGAGACCGGAAGGGATCACTTTAAGCAAAATGGGAGCTGGATCCCACTTTTTTTGGCTATAAATCGCCGTTGAGTTGATCCGACACCGCACTTTTCGGCAAATAGCGTGCCAACTAGTATTCATATGAACATCCCATATGCCGGAATCAAAAAGCCCTGAACATCAGGGCTTTCTCATTTCTTCGACCATCTGGGAGACGTTACTTCGCTACCGGGAGCACATCCTGCTGACGACTGCGGCGCAGATGACGCCGCCACAACGAGAACCCGCCGTAGCCAAGACTGAGCACCACCGCATAGAGCACCTGAGTGGCGAGCGCCACCAGCACCAGAGCGCAGAGCAGCACGCTCACCCCCGCCAGCCCCTTGCCCACACCGCCAAGCAGACGCCAGCCCGCCGCCATGCAGAGCAGGTAGACCAGCACGAAGTTGCCGTTGGCGTAGCGGATCAGCTCATCGAGCGGCAGTCGCAGCCAGATGATGAGGGTGATGCAGAGCAGACAGATAGCGAGCACCAGACCGAGTGCCCGCAGCGGCGCGCCGCGCGCGGTGAGCACAGCCAGAGAAGCGGGCAGCTTGCCTTCCCGCGCCATGCTCCAGATCAGCCGGGCAAAGCCCTGAATGTAGATGTTTATGCTGGCAAAGCAGGAGAGGTAGCCGAGCACCGCCACCAGCCACTTGGCGGTGGGGCCGAACAGCAGCGCCAGCAGAGAGGGGATTGCGGTGGCGTTTTTCGCCTCATCGCCGTAGAGGCCATATTTGAGCACCACCAGCGAGTGCACCCAGTAGATAAGCCCCGCCAGCAGCACCCCGCCGAGCAGGGCGATGGGGTAGTCCCGCTCCGGCCGCTTGAACTCCTCCCCCATGTGGGCGAAGGCTTCCAGCCCGACGAAACACCAGAACATCACCGCCAGCGCAGTGGCCATAGGGGGCCACTCATCCGCGCTCGGTAGCGGCCGGGCTGCATCGCGCCAGCTCACCTCCCCCTTGAACCAGATAAGCAGGGTCAGCCCCAAAATGGCGAGCGCAATCAGCAGTTGCAGGTTGCCGGAAGATCGCGCCCCGCGCAGCCCCAGCAGAAAGACCCCGAGCAGGGTGAGCAGTTGGATCGCCCAGAGGGTCCATTCCCCCATCTCGAACAGGGCGTGCCAGAAGCCGGCGGCAATCATCAGGGCGGCAGGCAGCCCCACCGGCAGCACCGCCAGAAAGAGGAAGGCGGAGAAGCGCTCGGCGCCGTTGCCAAAGGCGAGGCCAATCAGGTGCGGCGCGCCGCCCGCATGGGGATAGCGACGACCGAGGCGAGCGAAGGTAAAGGCGATGGGCAGCACCAGCGCAATCAGCAGCAACCAGGCCCAGAGCGAGGCCCCGCCCGCCAGCGAGGCGGCGGTCGCCGGTACCACGAAGATCCCGGTGCCAAGCAGCGAGGTGGCGAGCAGCCCCATCCCCTGCCAGAGCCCGAGATCCTTTTTCAACCCAGACATATCCTTTTGTCCTGACTAAAAAAACATCCCGCCATGTTAGGCCTGCCCCGCCCCTTTGTTAAGCACGGCAGCGAGAATATGCAGCCTTTTATTCAGGCTCGGACTCAGCTTGCAGGGATTCGGCCAGAAAATCCCCCAGCAGGGTGATCTTGAGCACCTGCCGCCGCGCCGCCGGATAGATGAAGTAGAGGGTCTTGGCCGGGTTCTGATAGCGGCCAAGCAGCGGCAGCAGACGCCCCGAAGCGATATGCTCACGCACCTGTTCGGCTGGCTGCAAGGTGATGCCAGCCCCCGAGAGCGCAGCCGTCAACAAGGCTGGCCAGTGATTGATGCGCAGGCGCGAGGCGACCCGTACCTCCTCGCTCTGGCCATCCTCCCCGACAAACTGCCAACGCTCGTGCTCCCCCCAGTTGCCGTGCAGACACTGGTGGCGAACTAGATCGGCCGGATGACGGGGCACGCCGTGGCGATTGAGGTAGTCAGGGGCCGCGCAGAGGCGGTAGTGCTGGGTCAGCAGCGGACGGGCAATGAGTGCCTCATCCTGCGGGCGCAGGGTGCGGATGGCGGCGTCAAACCCCTCCTCCACCAGATCGACCCAGCGCGGGGTGAGCTGCAGATCCAGATCCAGCTTGGGGTAGCGGTCGAGAAAAGCGGGCAGCAGCGGCACCAGCCGGTGGTGGCCAAAGCTGAGGGGAGCGGCGATGCGCAGCCGTCCGGCCGGCTCGGCCAGCAGGTTCTGGGTGAGCGACTCGGTCAGTGCCAGCTCCTCCAGCACCCGCTGGCAGCGAGCCAAAAACAGCTGGCCCAGCTCGGTGAGAGTCTGCTGGCGGGTGGTCTTGTGAAACAGCTTGCCTCCCAGCCACTGCTCCAGCCCCAGCACATGCTTGCTCACCATCTGGGCGCTGCTCCCCTCTTCGCTCGCCACCGCGCTGTAGGAGCCGAGATCCACCACCCGGGTGAAGATACGCATGCTGGTCAATCGGTCCACAACCCCTCCTTTTTGCCCGTTTCAAGGCCGTTTGGCCCGCGACCAGGGCACTGATTCACAACCAAAAGTTTAGTAAGAAATAGATTTTAGCCAATTTATTCAACTTTTGGTTACCAATACAGTGATGCCATCCCTTCCCCACAGGATAAATCCCCATGAAAACTACCTATCTGGCCGCATTACTGGTCGGTCTGCTGGCCAGCGGCGCCAGTCAGGCTGCCGAGAGCAGCTTTATCAGCAACCACGATCAGGCCCCTGCCTCAGCAACTCAAGCCCGGCACGATATCTTTCGGGTCAGCCTGCTCGGCACCGGCACTCCGGTGCCCCAGATCAGCCGGGGCGGCTACAGCACCCTGGTCGAGGCGGGCAACCAGAAGCTGGTGTTCGATTTTGGCCGCAACTCCGCCACTCGCCTGTGGCAGCTGCATATCCCCATCGGCCGGGTCAACGCCTTCTTCCTCACCCACTTTCACTCCGACCACACCAACGGGCTGGCGGATCTCTGGCTGACCGGCTGGCTGCAACCAGCCTATGGCCAGCGCCACGCGCCGATGGAACTCTACGGCCCCAAAGGCACCACAGCTCTCGCCCGTGGCTTGCAGCAGGCCTACGCCACCGACATCGCCACCCGGGTCAAGGATGAGGGAACGCCGCTGGACGGGGTGGAGATCAACAGCCACGAGGTCACCGCCGGGGTGGTCTACAACCATGACGGGGTCAAGGTAACCGCCTTTGACAACGACCACGGGGTCAACATCAAGCCGTCATTCGGCTATCGCATCGACTATCACGGCCACAGCGTGGTGCTCTCCGGCGATACCCGCTACAGCCCCGAAGTGGTGAAGCAGGCCAAAGGGGCCGACCTGCTGGTGCACTGCGTCTCCATGACCTCTGCCGAGCAGATGAAGGCCAACCCCGGCTACAAGGCGATCGCCGGTCACCTCGCCTCCCCCGAGCAGGCGGCTCGGGTAATGAACGAAGCCAAACCGGCGCTTACCGTGTTCAGCCATATCGGCCTCAACGGCAAGATCAGGGTGAAGGATCTGGCGCAGGATCTGCGCGCCCGCTACTCGGGCCCCTTTGTCATCGGCAACGACCTGATGCAGATTGATCTGCCTACCACGGCCTCCGGCAAGGGCTATGCCCTCTGGCAGTCGGAGAATATCGACAACAAATAGAGGCACGGATGCCGGTCAGCCATGGCCGGCATCCGCAATCGACACCGGGGGCTATCTTTAAGGGGTGTTTGACCACAAGGAGTTATCTCTATGAGCCTGAAATGGAAGCACCTCGCCCTGGCCACTCTTCCCTTGTTCGGCATGTCGGCCGCTCAGGCGGCAGTGTTGACCAGCCTTGAATGGCCCCCTTACACCAGCGCCAGCCTCCCTGAACAGGGCAAGAGCAGTCAGGTGGTGACCGCAGCCTTTGCCCTGGCTGGCGACCCGCTGACCATCAAGTTCTATCCCTGGCAACGGGCCGTGGACGAGGCGACCAACAACCCCGAGGTACTGGGTTATTTCCCCGAGTATCTCGACCCCAAGAGCAGCTGCCTCTTCTCCGACCCCATAGGTAACGGCCCCCTCGGGTTTGCCCAGCGAGCCGATCAGCCGGTCACCTGGCAGAGCCTTGATGACCTCAAGGGCAAGAAAATCGGTGTCGTCACCGGCTATGTGAATACCACCGAGTTCGACGAAAAAGTGGCCAGCAAGGCACTCTCGGCCGACGCCACCAGCTCGGACAGCCAGAACCTGCTCAAGCTCGGCAACGGTCGGCTCGATCTGGCGGTCATCGACCAGAATGTGATGACCTATCTGCTGGAAAGCGATCCCCAACTCAAGGACGTTGCCGCCAACCTCGGCTTCAACGGCAAGATCCTCGAGGACAAGTCTCTCCACGTCTGCTTTACCAACTCAGCCAAGGGGAAAGAGGCGCGGGACAAATTCAACAAGGCGCTGGCCAGCGACGAGCTGAAGAAGCTGATGAAGTAGCGGTGCCGCATCCGCTCGCCGCCCCAAACAGTGTCTAGTCCTGAAATAGGTTTACACATTTTCAACTAGCATTTCTCTACTCAGAACCCCCTATGTACCGCATCGGGGGTTCTGTATTTCAACGCATGATGCGGCCGC
>NZ_JBGLRC010000048.1:0-10562 GCF_041402345.1 Aeromonas sp. S11(2024)
ATACGGTGACTCCGGATAACACGGTAGGGGTACCGTTTTGTTATCCGGTTTGAAGCCGTATGACCACTCCCTTTTGTGGGCAACTGTCAGGTGAATACCATCTCCATACAGGCCAAGGGTATTCAGTTTATTTATGGCGCTGACATACGCCATGACTTCTCCCACTTGGCCGTTGTAGTTACGCAGACTGATTTTCCCCGCCAGCAATTGCTTGAGCCGATACATCGCCGTCTCTGCCAGCGAGCGACGGTGATACCCCGATATCTTCTTCCAGTGCGCCAGCCATTTCTTGCGCATCACCAGCACGGCCTCATTTCTTGGATGCCCCTTTTTCCATAACCCCGCGCTCTTACGAGGCGGGATACAGGCTGTCGCCCCTTTGCGCGAGATAAGCTGATGGCTGGCTTTGCTGTCATAGGCACCATCCGCATAAACATGTCCCAGCTTACGCCGCAGAGGGTTGAGCAAGGTGGGCAACACCTCGGCATCATGGACATTTTCCAGTGAGACTTCCGCCGCCACGATATCGTGGGTCACCGGGTCTACCGCCAGATGCAACTTGCGCCACACTCGCCGCTTCTCCGAACCGTGTTTTCTGACCTTCCACTCGCCTTCCCCAAACACCTTCAGCCCGGTTGAGTCGATAACCAAGTCGGTAATACGTTCCTTTGGGGGCTGTCGATAAGCCACAGTCACCGAGCGTGCTCGCTTGCTGACGCAGCTATAGTCCGGCGCACACAGCGGTACGTTCATCAACTCGAACAGGGAGTCGAGCAGTCCCTGTGTTGCTCGTAGAGTGAGGTTGAAAATCCCCTTGAGCATCAGGAAGGTTGCGATGGTCTGGTCAGTGTAAAGCTGGCTGCGGCCCCACCGCCCATGATGGTCGTGGTGAAACCAGTTTCTCATGGCCTCGGCATCAACCCAGAAAGTGAGTGAACCACGGTTAATCAAAGACTTGTTGTATTGAGGTCAGTTGGTGATGGGGTGAAGCGACGTGCCCATAATGCAGAGTTGAAGAGGATGGTGGTGATCAGATCACCGAACCCTCAGTTAGTTACATTCAAGCTGCATCGATTTGGGAAACAACGCCGATTTTCACACATCAGAAGGATCGGTCAATGGATCCTTAACTGATCGGCATTAGGCCAAACGGCCTCTCTTTTTTGTCTCCCCTGTTTGGCCTGGATAGCTTTTGTAGATGCTGGTCGCGGATGACGTCCGCAGATTGCGGTCTCGGGGCTATCCACCGGTTGACTTGGCGGACGATACATTTTGTTCTGAATAGCTGACCACCCGACTTGGCATGTCATTCATGTTGTGGCCTGCCTGCATCGCCAGTTTGAGCGCCACCAGCTCCGCCTGCTGGCAGTCCAGTTGACGCAAGCGGGCGGTGATCTTCCCCTTCAACTGCTGCCGCAGTTTCGTCTGCTTGTAGGTGCCCCCCTGCTCTGCTCGCAACCTCCGCCGCCATTGACGCCAATCCTGCAACTGGCCGAGTCGCTCCTGCCAGTGAGTCAGGGTGCTCAACCAGCCGGGATCTCCACTCCCCAGATCCAGCAACAGTTCCACGCCATAACGGGCCTGCTTGATCTCGAGGCGCAGCCGATGCCAGCGGCGCAACTGTTGCTTACGGGAGCTGGCAGATTTCACAACGCAGGGAATAGGTTCATCGAGAGCGCTCTGCGCCTCATCAAGGCGCAGGGCCAGATGCTGCTGATAGAGGAACGCCAATGCCCACTGATCCTGCACCTGCGCCGCCGCCGCAAGCCAGCGGGCCAGTCGCCGTGACAACAGGGGTACGCGACAGGCAGATTTGTGAGTATTTCCCGTGCTGGCAGGCGGCTTGCCAAAACGCTCGGCGTAGACCTGAGCATCCCGCAGCGCCGAAAGCCGCCCGACCGAGCGCAGCAGACGCCGCTCCAGCTCGGGATGATAGGTGAGTGGTCGCCACAGGGCGAGCAGCGCCAGCAAGCGGCGCGCTGCGATACGGTAGCCATGCACGGCCGGTCCACTGGCCTCTTCGCGCACCGCTCGCGCCGCCTCCTGATAACGGGCGACCCAGCTTGTTGCCTGAGTCAGCAACAGACCTTCCTTGTCAGCGTCCATCTCGTCTCCGCCCCTTCAGTTGGTGTGAAAGCCCTGACCGGTGGGCGGCAGCGCCTCTTCATATTCCATCCGGGTCACCCGAGCGGTGCGCGGGCCATGCTCCAGCCAGCCCAGCATCATCTGTACCCCCTGCGCGGGGCCGCTGATGAGGATCTCCACCGAGCCATCCTCCAGGTTGTAGGCATGGCCCCGCAAACCCAGTTGCAGCGCCCGCTCACGGGTGAAATAGCGAAATCCCACCCCCTGCACCTGCCCCCACACCCGAATGACAAACGATTGCTCTCCCATTTCTCACACCTTCCGCTTAAGAAAAAAATTCCCGAGACGATAATGTGCCCGACACTCTATCTCTGCAGGATGCAGCTCCATTATGAAAGAAGTTAAATTCCGGTGGGTTGACCGCTATCTCATTCACCTCACCATCAGTGAAAAATTCCATATCGCGTTCTGGTTGCCTCTCTTCATCATCGCCTTTCTCAGCTGGTATATGCTGGCGGCCAGCCATCAGCAGGAGATCTCCCTGCGGGTAGCGCAGTTGCAGCAACGAGTCGAGACCACGGCGCAGCTGGTCAGCCAGCAGCCCACTCTGATGTTGCCTGCTGATCTGCGTCTGGCCCGGCAAGGCAGCAGCGGGTTGCAGCAACAAGGAGATCACTACCTATTTACCGCGCCAGCGGGTCAGGCGGGCTACGTCACCGGTGATCTCGATACCGGCAACCTCTCCATGTGGGAGGGTCAGGGCTCGACCCTGCTCCTGATCGGCGCGCTGGCCGCCCTGATGGCGCTGGTGATCCACTACATGATGACCTTTGTCTCCGGTGCGCTCTACTCCACCAACAAGGCGCTGCAAACCGTGGCGGACGGGGATCTCACCTTCCGTCTCAACTTCTTTCCGGTGCGCGACGAGTTCTCCACCCTGGCGGGCAGCATCGACCGCTTTACCGACCGCCAGCACCAGATCGTCAAACTGGTGGAAGAGTCTGCCGAAGCGCTGACCATGGCCGCCGACGAGTTTCGTGACCATGCCCGCGAAGGCGAAACCATGGCGCGTTCCCAGCGCCAGCACATGGATTCGCTGGCCACCGCCATGGAGCAGATGTCGGCGGCGATCCGCGAAGTGGCGCGTAATGCCAACGACACCCTGCAACAAACCCGCCAGTCGAGCGAAGAGGCGGCCAATGGCGCCAACCGGGTAGCCCGCACCATAGAGGCGATCCGCACCCTGGCCGACGAGATTGGCAACGCCTCCGGCGCGGTCGAGCGCCTGACCCACAACGCCAACCGGATCAACGAGGTGGTCAACGTCATCAACGCCATCTCCCAGCAGACCAACTTGTTGGCCCTCAACGCCGCCATCGAAGCGGCCCGTGCCGGTGAGCAGGGTCGCGGCTTTGCGGTGGTAGCTGATGAGGTGCGTACCCTCGCCAGCCGTACCCAGCAGGCGACGGTGGAGATCCAGCAGATGATCGAAGAGCTGCAGACCGGTACCGGGGCGCTGAACGAGATCATGGAGAAAACCGTGGGGCGTGCCGCCAGCAGCCAGCAGCTCATCAGCGAGGTGGGGCTCGATATCGAGAAGCTGAGCAACCACAGCGATGCGGTGCTGGAGATGAGCACCCAGATCGCTACCTCGAGCGAAGAGCAGAGCTCGTTCGCCGCCGAGATCACCCACAATCTGGATCAGGTGCGCCATGAAGCGGCGCAGGTGGAAGAATCCGCCAGCGCCTCGGTAGCTGGCACGCAGGGGCTGAAAGCCACCGCCAGCGAGCTGACCCAGGCACTCAAGGGAATTAAGCTCTGACCGTATGAGGTGTCAGATCAGGGCAACCCCATCCATTACACAGGGTTGTTTGAGTTTTACCTGCGGGCCACATAGAATGTGGCCCCTTTTCTTTCTACCATCGGCAAACATCCATGAGCGCTTCCATCTATCTCGTCAAAGGCCGCGAAAAATCCCTGCTGCGTCGCCACCCCTGGATCTTCTCCAAGGGGATTGAGCGGGTTCAGGGCAACCCCATTGACGGCGATACCGTCGAGATCTATGCCAACGATGGCAAGTGGCTCGCCCGTGGCGCCTGGTCAGGCAGCTCCCAGATCCGTGCCCGGGTCTGGACCTTCGACAAGGATGAAACCGTCGATCTCGACTTCTTTATCCGTCGTCTCAAATATGCGCAGGAGTCTCGCGATCTGCTGATCAAGCGTCAGGGTCTCACCGGTTATCGCCTCTGCGCCGCCGAATCCGACGGTCTGCCGGGTCTGACCATCGACCGCTACGCCGATTTTCTGGTGTGCCAAATTCTCTCCGCCGGTGCCGAGTTCCAGCGTGAGCTGATAACGCAAGCACTGCGTACCCTCTATCCAGAGTGCAGCATCTATGAGCGCTCCGATGTGGCAGTGCGCAAGAAGGAAGGACTGAAAGAGCGCACCGGCGTCATCTATGGCGAGACCCCGAGCGAGCCGGTGGTCATCGAAGAGAACTGTGGCGTCAAGATCCTGGTGGATATTCGTAACGGCCACAAAACCGGTTTCTATCTGGATCAGCGTGACAACCGTCAGGCTGCCGCCAAGTACACCGAAGGCAAGCGGGTGCTCAACTGCTTCTGCTACACCGGCGGTTTTGGCGTTTATGCCCTCAAGGGCGGCGCCAAGGAAGTGGTCAACGTCGATCTCTCCCAAAATGCGCTGGATATTGCCCGCCAGAATGCCGAGCTGAACGGGCTGGATACCAGCAACACCCAGTTTGTCCGTCACGACGTGTTCAAGCTGCTGCGTGAATACCGCGAAAAGGGCGAGAAATTCGATGTCATCGTGCTGGATCCGCCCAAGTTCGCCGAGAGCAAGGCGCAGCTGCTGGGTGCCTGCCGTGGCTACAAGGACATCAACATGCTGGCGTTCCAACTGCTGGCGCCGGGTGGCGTGCTCTTGACCTACTCCTGCTCCGGCCTGATGGAGCAGAGCCTGTTCCAGAAGATCGTTGCCGATGCGGCGCTCGATGCCGGTCGCGATGCCCAGATCCTGGAGCTGCTCTCCCAGGCCTCCGATCACCCCATCGGTACCGCCTATCCGGAAGGCTTCTACCTCAAGGGACTGGTGGTACGCGCCCGCTGATCGGCAACCACCCTCTCCTTGTGATCAATCAGGCCCCTTGCGGGCCTGATTGCTTTGCATCGTATGGTGCCTGAGCCTGACGCTCGCCCCGATTCCCCCTCTCTGCTTTATTGGTGTTTCCTCTCCTCCTCTTTTGCTGCCAGCGCCCCACTTCTTCTCTGTTTAAATTACTTTGCACAATAACTGCACATTTATGATTCAAATCACACCCGTATGACTCTCTTTTCCGTAGTGTGATCCCGCCTGCGGCAGACAAGCCGGGGCAACCGACCCGTCAGGAGTGATAGGCGGTACAACAACAAAAATCGATGTCAGGCCAAGCTGAACATCACAAGGGATCCCGATATGAATCAATCATTGCCGCTGTTAACGCCGCTGCGGGGCATCGCTGCCCTGATGGTGGTGCTGTTCCATGCCCGCTTGCTGCTCTTTCCCCAGTGGATGGAGTCGATCGCAGGCCACACCCAACTCATCGAGAATGGCTACCTCTGGGTCGACCTGTTCTTTATTTTGAGCGGCGTGGTGCTGGCACATGTCTATGGGGAGGCCTTCACCCGCACGCCCCGCACCGTGGGCTATGGCCGCTTTCTCTGGCTGCGGCTGACCCGCGTCTACCCCCTCTATCTGGTGACCCTGCTGTTGCTGGTCGGCTGGGAACTTTACAAGGCGCAGCACGGAGTAGGCTTCTATGCCGGCCCCTTGTTCAAGATGTGGGAGTGGGAAGGGATGCCGCCTTTCGGTTCCCCCTTCACGCCAGCCGAAGCGCTGCCCAGCGCCTTACTGCTGCTGCAGGTGGTAACCGATCACGGGTTGACCTGGAACTTCGCCGCCTGGTCTCTCAGCGTAGAGTGGATCAGCTACCTGCTGTTCCCGCTGCTGATCCCGCTGGCGGTGACCCGCAGTCGCTGGAGCCATCTCGCCCCCCTACTGGCGCTGACGGTGCTGGCCTTTATCGTGCACAGTCGCGGCACCCTGGATGTCACCAGCGGGGCGCTGGCGGTGGGGCGCGGGGTAAGTGAATTTGTGCTCGGCCTCTGGCTGCTGCCGAGGGTCAAGGCTGCGAAAAACTTCCCCATGATGAAGCGGGATCTGCCGCTCTTGATCGCCTTTGTGCTGCCCTTCGTGCTGATGCAGTTCACCATGACGCCACAGCTGACTCTGTTGCTGATCAGCTCCTACGTGCTGCTGATCTGGATTTGTGCCGCACAGGGGGAGCGCCAGAGCCCGCTGCTGCACCTCCTGGATAACCGCTTCACCAACTGGCTGGGGGATCTCTCCTACTCCATCTACCTGCTCCATGCGCTGGTGCTACTCACCGGCTGCGAGCTCATTCATTATCTGGCGCCGGGGCTCACCGAGTGGTGGTATGGCCAGACCAATCCGCTGTTGGGGGTAGTGGCAACCTTGCTGATGCTGGCGGTGCTGATCGGGCTCTCGGCGTTGAGTTACCACCTGCTGGAGCGACCACTGCAACGGCGCCTGCGCCGCTGGGGCAAGTCACGACAACCGACGCTGGAGCAAGCCGGATAAGTTAATCTCACCCTGTCTGGATGAGTTGACGGGCTTATGCCAACTCATCCAGCACCAGTTCATCCAGATTGCTCATCACCCAGGCGCTCGGGTGCTGGCTAAATCCGAGCTTGGGGTAGTACGCCACCGCCTGCGGTGCGGCCAGCAGGATCAGCTTGCAGCCCGGCTGCAATTGCAAAAACGTCTCGCGAATAAGGGCTTTGCCAATCCCTTGCCCCTGCACCGACTCGGCTACCGCCAAATCCGAGAGGTAGCAGCAAAAATGAAAATCGGTCACCGAGCGGGCCACTCCGACCAGGGTCTCGCCCTGCCAGGCGGTGATCAGCAGATTGGCGTGATCCAGCATGCCCTGCAGGGTGGCGGGATGGTCCAGCGGCCGTCTCGCCCCCAACGAGGTCTGCGCCAACAACGCCGCAAACTGCGCCGAGGTGATGGGGTGGTTAACCAAAAATGTGGTGGTCACTAAGCTCTCCTCCGCGGGGTTGTGGTTGCACGCGCTGTTGCACTTTGACGTGCTCTTTGCTGCATCTGTACTGCAATCAATCAGCCAGCGCCGGATCCAGACAGATGACAGGGAACTGAGGGCAATTCCCTGCTGTTTATGTGAATTCCTGTTCGAACCCCAAGGGGCAAATGTGGCATAATGCCCCGTCCTGTGGCCCTTGGCGGGGCTGCGCTGGCGCACCTTGTCGCCCTTTTCTTCCCCGTCCGGCCTGGCGGTCCTTCATAACTGCCAGTCATCGCTGCCCCTGTTGGCACCGAGGCCACCCATATTTGCGGCTTCTTGTCTTCCTTTCTACAAGGCCGCCCATTGACCAAGACGGCTCCACAGAGCCTCTGCTCTGTTTGCAAATAAAAGGGGTAAGTATGTCTTCCATTCGTCTGACCCAATACAGCCACGGCGCTGGCTGCGGCTGCAAAATCTCTCCCAAGGTACTCGACACCATCCTCAAGAGCCAGATCCCGGGCTTCAACGACCCGACCCTGATCGTTGGCAACAGCAGCAAAGATGACGCGGCCGTGGTCGATATCGGCAACGGTCAGGGCATTGTCTCCACCACCGACTTCTTCATGCCTATCGTCGATGACCCCTTCACCTTTGGCCGCATCGCCGCCACCAACGCCATCAGCGATATCTACGCCATGGGGGGCAAGCCCATCGTTGCCATCGCCATCCTCGGCTGGCCCATCAATACCCTGCCCGCCGAAGTGGCTCAGCAGGTGATCGACGGCGGCCGTCAGGTGTGCCACGAAGCGGGGATTTCGCTGGCCGGTGGTCACAGTATCGATGCCCCAGAGCCCATCTTCGGCCTCGCGGTCACCGGTATCGTGCCTCTAGATGCCATCAAGCAGAACGACACCGCCAAGGTGGGTGACACCCTCTATCTGACCAAGCCCCTTGGTATCGGTATCCTCACCACAGCCCAAAAGAAAGGCAAGCTGAAACCCGAACACGAGCAACTGGCCCCCAACGCCATGTGCACCCTCAACAAGATCGGCCAGCGTTTTGCCGAGCTGCCGGGTGTGCACGCCATGACCGACGTCACCGGTTTTGGTCTGGCGGGCCATCTGCTGGAGATGTGCGAAGGATCTGGCGTCAGCGCCCGCCTCGACTTCAAGGCGCTGCCGCTACTGGACGAGGTAGATTACTACCTCGCCGAGGGCTGCGTACCGGGCGGTACCCTGCGCAACCACGACTCCTACGGCCACAAGCTGGATGCCATGGACGATCGCACCCGCAACATCATGTGCGACCCACAAACCAGCGGCGGCCTGCTGGTCGCCGTGGGTAAAGAGAGCGAAGCCGAGCTGCTCGCCATCGCGCAAGACGCTGGGCTAGAACTCTCGCCCATCGGTCAGATCAAGCCCCTTGAGGGCTCCCGCTTTATCGAGATTGTCCAATGAGTGAATTGCCACTGGCCACGGACTACGCCCAGATTTTTTTAGGCGATGTGCCGTTGATTGATGTGCGCGCCCCCATCGAGTTCAAGGAGGGGGCCTTCCCCTGCTCGACCAGCCTGCCCTTGATGACAGACGATGAGCGCGCCCAGGTGGGGACCTGCTTCAAGAAGCAGGGTCAGGCCGCCGCCATTGAGCTTGGACACAAGCTGGTGGGGGGAGCAGTACGTGCCGAACGACTCGAAGGCTGGCTGGCGCAGTTGCGCAAGCAGCCCGATGCCCTGCTCTACTGCTTTCGCGGCGGCCTGCGCTCGCAAACCGTACAACAGTGGCTGGCTGATGCCGGGGTGACTCGCCCCCGCGTCGCCGGTGGCTACAAGGAGCTGCGCCGTTTCCTAATCGACACCCAGGACAAGGCCTCTGCCGAGTGCCACTGGACTGTGCTGACCGGCATGACCGGCTCCGGCAAGACCCATATGCTGGACCACGTGGCCCAAGCGCTCGATCTGGAAGGACACGCCCATCACAGGGGCTCGTCGTTTGGTCAGCTGCCTGGCGGCCAGCCCAGCAACATCAATTTTGAAAACAACATGGCCATCGAGCTGCTCAAGCGCCGCCATCAGGGCGAGCATGCCTTCGTGGTGGAAGATGAGAGTCGCCTGATTGGCCGCTGCTGCCTGCCCCTCTCCCTCCATGAGGCCATGAGTCAGGCGCCGCTGGTGGTGGTGGATGTTCCGCAAATCGATCGCGCCGAGCAGATCCGTGAAGATTACGTGCACGATCTCTGGCTGCGCTATCAAGCCATGTATGGCCAGGAAGCCGGTTGGCCGCTGTTTGCCGCCTACCTCACCGATGCGTTGGCCCGTCTCAAGCGCCGTCTCGGCGATCAGGCCCACCGCGAGCTGGATGCCCTGATGCAGACCGCCCTCACCGAGCAGGAAAAGAGCGGCGATACCGCGCTGCATCTAGCCTGGATCACCTTGCTGCTGACCCGCTACTACGACCCCATGTATCTCTACCAGCTTGGCAACAAGCAGGAGCGCATCGTATTCCGCGGTGACAAACAGGCCTGTCTCGACTATTTCGCCGAGCAGCATGCCAGCGCGTTGCGCAGCTGACCCATCCCAAGAGAGGAACTCTATGTTGAAATTCGAGGTGATCCCGGTCACCCAGTTCGCCCAGAACTGCTCCCTCATCTGGTGTGACGAGACCCATCAGGCGGCCCTGATCGATCCGGGCGGCGAAGCGGACAAACTGCTGGCCGCCATCGCCAAGCGCGGCCTGACCCTGACCCACATACTGCTGACCCACGGTCATCTGGATCACGTCGGTGCCGCCGCCGAGCTGCGGGAAAAAACCGGCGTCGCCATTACCGGCCCCCACAAGGAGGACGCCTTCTGGCTCGACATGCTGCCCCAGCAGAGCCAGATGTTCGGCTTCGCCCATACCCCCGCGTTCACGCCGGATCGCTGGCTGGAGCAGGGTGACAAGGTGCAGGTTGGCCAGTGCGAACTGGATGTCTACTTCTGCCCCGGCCACACCCCGGGCCATATCGTGCTGCTGAACCAGGCCGAAAAACTCGCCTGGGTTGGCGACGTGCTGTTTGCCGGCAGCATCGGCCGCACCGACTTCCCCCGTGGCGATCACGCGACCCTGATTAAGTCGATCACCGAGACCCTGCTGCCGCTGGGGGACGAAATCGTCTTTATCCCGGGCCACGGCCCCAGCTCTACCTTCGGCCGCGAGAAGGTGAGCAACCCCTACCTGACCCAGCCTATCTGGTGATCAAAAAAGGCAGCGGTGTTCCGCTAATGCCGATCAGTTAAGGATCCATTGACCGATCCTTCTGTTGTGTGAAAATCCGAAACCTGTTGATTGGTTTCGGATTTTTTATGCGTATCGCCCATGCTCTCGACTTC
>NZ_JBGLRC010000049.1:0-7971 GCF_041402345.1 Aeromonas sp. S11(2024)
CTACCTGGGTTGGCGCAGGATGCTGGAGCGTTACGGAAAAGGCGTAAATATCAAAGCATGTTTGCATGAGGCGCTGGGGCGCCCCATGCAACACGTCATTTGGACATAGCCTTTTTATTGCCCTCGTTTAGACTTTCCCGAGTCAAATCACTATAGTGTGGGCCCGTTTTCTTCGGCAGGCTCAGCATGAAACCCCGCATACCATCAGTCGGTGGCCCCAAGTCGGGCGACCGTAAATCCGGACTTCACTCCCGTAATCGCCATCAGGCGGGTTACGACTTTGAGGCGCTTTGCCTGCGAACTCCCGAATTGGCTGCCCATGTCTTTATCAATGACTACGGCACCCGCACCATCGATTTTGCCGATCCCGATGCAGTGAAGACCCTCAATCGCGCCCTGCTGGCCCATCACTACGGGATTGCCCACTGGGACTTGCCTGCCGGTTACCTCTGCCCACCCATCCCGGGACGGGTGGACTACCTGCACTGGGCGGCCGACCTGTTGGCTGAGAGCGCAGGCCAGCTCCCTACCGGCAAGGGGGTGAGGGTGCTGGATATCGGGGTGGGGGCAAACTGCATCTATCCGCTGCTCGGCTGCCGCGAATATGGCTGGCGTTTTGTGGGATCGGATATCGATCCGGTCTCGGTCAAGGCGGCCACCTTGCTGGCCAAGAGCAACGGACTCGGCAACCAGATTGAGTGTCGTTTGCAGGGTAACCCCAACCATGTGTTTCGCGGCATCATAGGGCCGAAGGAGCGCTTCGCCCTGACGCTGTGCAATCCACCGTTCCATGCGTCGCTGGAAGAGGCGAGCAAGGGGACGGAGCGCAAGCTGCGCAATCTGGGCAAGGAGGTGACAGGCGCCCCTGTGCTTAATTTTGGCGGCCAGAAGGCAGAGCTCTGGTGCGAAGGTGGCGAGGCGGCGTTTCTGGCCAACATGATTGCCCAGAGCAAGGAGTTTGCCACTCAGTGTCTCTGGTTCAGCTCGCTGGTGTCGAAAAAAGAGAACCTGCCGGGGGCGAAAAAGGCGTTGAATCGGGTGGGGGCGCGTCAGGTACGGGTGATCGACATGGCGCAGGGCAACAAGGTGAGCAGGATCCTCGCCTGGTCCTTCCTGGATGAAGAGGGATTGCGTAACGGTTGGTCGGGCGTGCGCTGACTCCCCACAACAAGGCCCGATGAGGGCCTTTTTTCATGATGAATCCCGCGAGTTGTCCCTGCTGGCGGCATCTTTGGCAATCGATTTCCTCATTGGCAGATCGTGCTGGTTTACATGGTGTAAGTAGTTACTTCCGCCTTGGTACAGGTGTACGCCGAGATTTTTTTGCACTTACAGCTGAAACTTTAATAAAATAGGACTGGTTAGACCTCTTTACAGGCATTGAATCAAATAGGGATCGGTAGATGAAAGTTGTCGATTTTCTGAAGCGCAAGCGCGAAATTCTGGCGCAGCACCCCTTTGAGCTCAAGGATTGGCTCTCCCCGGCGATCCGCGACTACTGGCGTGAGTTTCAGCAAAAGGCACATCTTCATCCTTTGCTGGGACGTGTGCTGGACTTGCAAGTCGAGTCCCAGAGCGAGCAGCAACAGGATGCAGCAACCGTGGCACAAGTAGCCAACGGTCAGCCTGCCGTGGCTCAGGAACCCGCTGTTGAGCTGGCGGCCGAGGCGGCCGAGCTCTATGCCGCCCTGCAGGCTCGCATTGGTGAAGAGACCCATGTCGGCGAGTGGCTGCACGTCAGCCAGCAGATGATCGATCAGTTTGCTGCAGTGACCGGGGATCACCAGTGGATCCACACCGATCCGGAGCGCGCGGCCGCCGAGTCGCCCTTCAAGACCACCATCGCCCACGGCTTCCTGACCCTGGCGCTGCTGCCACAGTTGACTGGCTCGGTCGACGAGGCCACACCCGAGTTCCCGACCGCCCGCATGGTGGTGAACTTCGGGCTGGATCAGGTACGTTTCCCGTACCCCATCAAGGTGGACAGCAACATCCGCGCCCGCACCAAGCTGGCCCGGGTCACCCCCATCAAGGGCGGATTGGAGTTGCTCAAAGAGATCAAGGTTGAGATCGAAGGGATCCGCCGCCCGGGTTGCGTCATCGAGTCGGTGACCCGCATCTACTTCTGAGCCCTCTCATCGGTATGAATGGTGAAACGGGCCCGCTGTCGTGTGCAACGAACAGCGGGCCCGTTTTTTTGCCTGTTTGTTGCAAGGGTTGAGGCGTCAGCCATCGCGCGCCGACCCCAGCTTGATATGACTCACAAAACGGTGCGCCGTGCAGTTAGCCAGCTCTCATTTTGGTGAGATAGCCGCGTGAGGCGATAGCATGTTATGCCACTATTGGCTTCTTACTCCCGATCCTGGAGACAATAGTGCCCATCAATAACAAGATTATTCTGCCACTGCTGCTGAGCCTCGCCATCCTGCTGATCCCGACCCACTGGATCCCGCTGGAGGGGATCACCGTCATCGAGCAGCGGGTCGTGGCCATTTTCGTGCTGGCCGCCCTCTGCTGGATCCTGGAGCCCATCCCTATCTTTGCTACCTCGGTGCTGATCATAGTGCTGGAGCTGCTGCTGCTCTCTGACAAGGGGCTCTGGTTCATGACTGCCGACAAGGCTGAACCGGGGTTTGGTGAGCTGCTCAAGTCCACCGAGGTGATGGCGACCTTTGCCTCGCCGGTTATCATGCTGTTTCTCGGTGGTTTTTTCCTCGCCATTGCGGCGACCAAGTACCATCTGGACGTCAATCTGGCGCGGGTGCTGCTGCGCCCGTTCGGTCAGGATCCCCGGATCGTCATGCTGGGGCTGATGTTGATCACCGCCACCTTCTCCATGTTTATGAGCAATACCGCCACCACCGCCATGATGCTGGCCATCCTTACCCCGGTGCTGGCAGCGTTCCCCGACAAGGACCCGGCCAAAATCGGCTTTGTGCTGGCCATTCCGCTGGCGGCCAACCTCGGCGGGATCGGCACTCCCATCGGCACTCCGCCCAACGCAGTGGCCCTCAAATACCTGACCGGCGATCATGCCATCTCGTTCGGTCAGTGGATGGGATTTGCGGTGCCCTTCGTGGTGCTGCTGTTGCTGCTCGGCTGGTTCCTGCTGGGGCGCTTCTTCCCGAGCACCCTCAAGCGGATGGATCTCAAGATTGAGGGGCGCTTTATGCAGACCCCTCGCGCCTGGGTGGTCTACCTCACCTTTATCACCACCATAGTGCTCTGGCTACTGGGGGATCTGCACGGCATGAGCTCCTACGTGGTCGCCATGATCCCGGTGGCGGTGTTCCTGACCACCGGCATCATCACCAAAGACGATCTGCACAAGATCTCCCTCGACGTGCTCTGGCTGGTCTCGGGTGGTATCGCGCTGGGGCTGGCGCTGGAGGACTCCGGGTTGGCCGAGCGGCTCATCACCCATATTCCGTTCCACGAATACTCCACGCTGGCGGTGCTGATCGGCGCCTGTCTGCTGGCAGTGGTGATGGCCAACTTCATGTCCAATACCGCAACCGCCAATCTGCTGCTGCCACTGGTGGCGGCACTGGCGGTCAGCATGCCGGAGTTGGCCGAGTGGGGCGGCAGCCACACCCTGATCCTGGCGGTTACCATTTCGGTTTCGCTCGGGATGTCGCTGCCTATCAGTACCCCACCCAATGCGCTGGCCCATGCCACCGGTCTGGTGGAGAGTCACCAGATGGTGCGCATCGGCGTCATCATGGGGTTGGTCGGTACCCTGTTGGCGATGGTATGGATCTACCAGATTGCCGCTTGGGGACTGATCTAGTTGCTAGTCCGTTTGTCCGATAAGAAAGGGGGCAATATACTCCTCTTGCCCTGCCCCGGATCTGGGATAGCTCAGCGTCTCTTTGATAAGCGGCAGTTGAGCCTTGATCCACGCTGGGTTGATGGGGCCCCAGTCGCTGATGCGGTAGTGCCCCTGCAGGTGGCGAGCCCCCTCGGTCTGCTCGAAGGCGCAGCTGATATCGAGTTCGGCCAGCGCCGTCAGGGTATCCTGCGCGGTGCGGCGCGGCATGCCGGTTGCCTCCATGATGGCAGGCACCGTATCTGTGCCCTGACTGATCAGCCAGGCCACGTAGAGCCGCCGGTAGAAGCTGGTGCGGGTCTTGCTCGGCTCACTCATAGCTCGTCCTCAAGACGATCGAAGTAGCGCCAGGTCGCAATGGCTGCCTTGCCCATCACCAGCGCCCAGAGGCCGAACCAGAACCAGCGGAAGAAGCTCCAGGTGGAGGCGTCAGGCTCTGTGCTCTCGATCTTGGTGACGTTGGCGAACATGGAGAACATGTTCACGCGCCAGCCGTAGGAGGTGATGATGGCCAGGCGTTTCTCGAACTCCATCGACTTGGCCTTGGCCTGGACGTCGGCGGCGTTGAATTTGAAGTAGAAGGGCCAGCCCCACTCGGTATCTTCATTGCGAAACACCCGGATCTTCTCGCCGGGGCGCTCGGTGTAGATGTAATAGACGTCGGTGGTGGGACCGTCAGCCGGGTTTTTCTGGCTGATGGGGCCATCCTTGTCGGTGCGCTTCACCTCGACCCCTGTGATGGTGGCGATGGTGTGCTCCGGCAGGTAGTAGTCGAGCCAGGCGGCGGAAATGAGGGCGATGAGCCCCAGGGCGATAAAAGCGGGTTTCTTGAATCTCAGGCTCATGGTGTGCTCACGTGAGGGGGAGTAACGTGCCTCTACCATACCGATATTTGACAGGGCAGCCCAGCCCCTTATGGCACCAACGGCCAAAAAATGGCGTTTAAAACAGAGACAAAGCCATTGCTCCATCAACAAGAAAGGCCCTTGCGGGCCTTTTTGTCTGGTTCACTTTGTGCGCTTACAGCTGGAATTGGGCCAGCTGTTTGCGTTGCTGCTCGGCGAGCTGGGAGAGTTCGTTGCTGGCACTGGCGCTCTGGCTGATGCCGGCGGAGCTCTGGCTCACGATCTCGTGAATATTGGTGATATTGCGGTTGATGTCGGCGGTGACGCAGGACTGCTCCTCGGCGGCGGTGGCGACCTGGGCGTTGGCGTCGTTGATCTGGCGCACGGCACCGGTAATGCCGCTTAGCAGATCCTGCACTTGAGCGGACAAGCGCTGGTTATGGCTGAGGATCTCCAGAGTCTCCTGCACGCCGTTGTTGGCGGATTGGGACTGGCTCTGCAGCCGCTCGATGATGGCTTGGATCTCCTTGGTGGAGTCCTGGGTACGGGCTGCCAGCATTCTCACCTCGTCGGCCACCACCGCAAAACCACGCCCCGTTTCACCGGCACGGGCCGCTTCGATGGCGGCATTGAGCGCCAGCAGGTTGGTCTGCTCGGAGATCCCCTGAATCACTTCAATTACCTTGCCGATCTGCTCGGACTGGGATTTGAGCTGGGCCACGATGGCGGCGGTATCTTCCAGACTGCCTGCCATCCGGCTGTTGGCGGCGATGCTTTCGGTAAAGAGGGTGAGCCCCTGTTCGACCCGGCCATTGGCATCCCGCGCCAGCTCATCGGCGATGGCGGCGTTGTGGTTGACGTTGTCAGCGGTGCTGGAGAGTTCGGTCACGGCAGAGGCGACCTGTTCGATCTCGCTGTGCTGCTGCTTTGCATTGGCCTCGGACTGGGTCATCACGGCGGCCAGCTCGGTGGCGGCGGAGGCGACGCTGTTGCTGATCCCGGTCAGGTTCTCGATGGTGCTACCAAGTTGCCCCAGAGTGAGGTTGATATCTTTGGCCAGACGGGTCAGCTCGTTGTTGCCCTCCGCTTTGGCGCGCACGTTGAAGCGCCCTTGCGCCACGGCGTGCATCACCTCTTGCAACTGACCGATGGGGCTGACGATGCGACCGGAGAGGACCCAGCCGCAGATCAGCGCCGCCAGCAGGGTACCGGCGGTGAGCAGCAGGGTACGCAGCAGGGTGGCGTCGTAGTGGGCCTGCTCTTCGGCCAGCTCTTGCTGGATCAGCTGGTTGATGTGGGCGGACATGCTGTCGATCTGCTTGATCAGCTGTTCACCCAGCTCGCGGAAATGGAGGCGAGCCGCCTCGTAGGCGACCGGATCGCCGCCACCCTGATGTTTTTGCGCCAGCAGCGGCAGCATGTTGCTGCGGGTATGGCTGAGGTAGGCCTGCAGGGCGGCAGCGACCTGACGGTTATCCTGCTCGGCACCGGGGAGCACCAGACGGCCGAGGATGGCGTTGATCTCCTGCTCGGCGCTGTTGAGGTTTGCGGGCAGAGCGGCAAACAGCTTGGCATCGTAGAGGCCATAGATGGCGCTGGTGCGCAGCCGGTAGGTGGCGTGGATCAGTTTGGCAATATCGTCCTTGTTTTGGACCACGCTCTGGGTCGTCTCATCTATGTCATTGATGGCTTCATCCAGACCCTGTTTGCTGATGGCGATCATCACCATCATCAGCAGGCTGGCCAGCAGCAAAGGTATCAAGACCTGGACACGTATTGATAGATTATTCAATGACATAAATGGCTCTAATCCGGAATTGGAGGAGCCGACATATTACACATGCACGTCAGGAGCTGTCACAGGCTTTTATTGCTGAAATGTGCTGAAGAAAAGGTTTTTTCTTGTGAGAAAGGAGCCATTTAGGCATGATTGAGCGCTTTATCCCCTGAATATGTGGTACAACTGGCTGAATTGTGTCAATCCTGTCCCGTTTTCGTGATTTCCCGCTCTCGTCATATGGAGGTGTGTTGTGTCCAGCTGGATCGATCCGGCCATTCTGGCTCTGTTTATCCCGACCTTTTTCTTTGTCTCGGTGACCCCCGGCATGTGCATGACCCTGTCGATGACCCTGGGGATGAGCCTGGGGGTGCGCCGTACCCTGCACATGATGTGGGGAGAGCTGATCGGGGTCGGGCTGGTCTCGGTGCTGTCGGTGATCGGGGTGGCAGCCATCATGCTCAACTATCCGGGGATCTTCGCCGCCTTCAAATATGTGGGGGGCGCCTATCTGGTGTGGCTTGGCTTCCAGATGTGGCAGGCCAAGGGGAAGATGGCCATTCCGGCGGATCTCTCGGCCGGTCAGCAGACCAGCGCCATGGGGCTGGCGCTGCAGGGCTTTGTCACCGCCATCGCCAACCCCAAAGGGTGGGCTTTCATGATCTCCCTGCTGCCCCCCTTTATCTCTGCCGACAAGCCGATGGCGCCGCAGATCAGCGCGCTGGTGGCGCTGATCCTGGTCATCGAGTTCTCCTGCCTGCTGCTCTACGCCAGCGGTGGCCGCACTCTGCGCCACTTCCTTGCCAAGAGCGGCAATGTCACCCTGATGAACCGCATCGCCGGTACCCTGATGCTAGGGGTGGGAGTCTGGCTGGCGCTCGGTTAAGAGTTGTCAGTGACCCATGCCATTGTCTAGTCCTGAAATAGGTTTACACATTTTCAACTAGCATTTCTCTACTCAGAACCCCCTATGTACCGCATCGGGGGTTCTGTATTTCAACGCATGATGCGGCCGCTCCGCGTTGTAAATATCCACTGCTTCACGCACCATTTCCCGCGCTTGCGTTAAATCCTGCGGGCTTTGCAACAATAACTCTCCTTTCAAAATCCCGTTCACCCGCTCCGCCAACGCATTCTGGTAACAGTCATACCCATCCGTCATCGAGCATTTCACCCCGTACCGTTCATGTAGTGACTGATACAGCCCAGAGCAATACTGCACGCCGCGGTCCGAGTGATGGATTAGCTCCCCGCTGCCACACCGTTGCTTCAGCGCTTTCTTGAACGCCATCGCCACCGACTCCGCGTGCATTCCTTCGTGTACGTGGTGGCCCACTATCTTGCGTGAGTACGCATCCGTCACCAGGCTCAGGTACAGCGGTCCGCTCCTGGCGGGCAGATAGGTGATATCAGCGACCCAGACCTGCTCCGGGGCCACCGGTGTGACCTGCTCTGGCCCCGCCTTGAGCAAGTTGGGATGACGGTAGAAACGGTGAAAACTGTGGGTGGTCTTGTGATAC
>NZ_JBGLRC010000050.1:0-7940 GCF_041402345.1 Aeromonas sp. S11(2024)
TACCTGGGTTGGCGCAGGATGCTGGAGCGTTACGGAAAAGGCGTAAATATCAAAGCATGTTTGCATGAGGCGCTGGGGCGCCCCATGCAACACGTCATTTGGACATAGCCAAAAAAAGACGCCTGATGGCAATTGGGCAATATCACGATATGGATAATGGCCGGGTGTGCGAGCGGGTGGATACAGGGCCATACAAGAGTGGCCTCGCAACGTAAGCCGTGCGTAAAGCAATGTGAGCCTGCTCCCAGATAGCTGATTCAGCCATTTGATATCTAAGAAATTTTTATTGCATCCTCGGCCCAGCTTGGGTAAAACTCTCTCCCCACGGAGAGATGCCGGAGTGGCCGAACGGGATTGACTCGAAATCAATTGTGGCAGCAATGCCACCCAGGGTTCGAATCCCTGTCTCTCCGCCACTTATACCCTTCAAGCCCGTGCCAGTCGCGGGTTTGGTTTTATTTGTGTTTGCTGGCCCATACTTTAGCCCATACTTCCGGCCGCCCATCGCCCACTTTCCTCGTCATGCCCATTGCTTTTCGTTTTTGGCTGGATTGCGCAATTTGCGCAGTTCCCTAACCAGCTCAATCCACCGCAATCCCTTGTGCTGCTTAGGCTGCCAGCTAATTAGCAACAGTTTTGCGCAGCCCGCAGTTGTTATTCGTTTTTGGATGAATTGCGCAATTTGCGCAGAATGGAGATCAGCAAGATGCCATCCAGATGAGAGGGGTTGCCCTGGTCGGCTGGGGGTGTGGTTTGTAGCTGGTTCAGCTACGTTGTAGCCGTTGTGGTTCGAGGGTAGAACTTAGAAGCTGGAATGCCAGTTTTCATCTGGCTCGTATGCCGGTTTAACTGCGGAGTTTGCGGCCAGTAGTGGCGAGGGGTGTGGCGGTTTACTGCCGATTTGGGTGCGGAGTTACTGTCATGGTTACCCGGACACTGTCCGAGAAACCGTGACTCGGTGGCTACCTGGTTAATCGGCTTGAATCTCAGCCAATTGGCGTAACCGTGCCCAGGCCGTAGCGGCCCAACGCTTCATGGCATAACGTCTCGAGGTGATCCGCTTTCGCTCCAGCGCTGCCAACCGTGCGTTCTCACGTGCGACCAGCTCCGCATCTATCTCGGCGAGCCTCTTTGCCTGCCTCCTGTCCAGCTCGGCCCGTACCTCCTCACTCATCAGGATGCGACCGTGAGGCCAAGGTAGCGGCAGATACCCCTGCGCGTAGGTTGTCAGCCTCTCGAACAGATATGTTTCGAACGGGTGCGGCGGCGGAAATATCGGTGCCATCCTAAGTTCGGTCTCTGGCCTTCTCTGAGACGATGGCGGAGCGGCCTCTTGAATGGGGGCAGGCTCCTTTGATTTGGTCATGGTATTTCCTCAATCGCACATGCTGGCAGGCGTCTGGGTTGGCGTACCGGTTGGTGGGACATCATACACAAACCAAGTCAGCAGCAGCGCGGCTTTCAGCGTACCGGTCGGCGTACCGCTCCTACCACGCAGATATGACGGAGTTGGTTTTCATCTGCCCACACTTGCTCCTGTCGGTAACAGAGCCTCGCTAGCTGGGCAAAACTGCCCGGGTTTCTGGGTAAAACTACCCGGATTCACGGGCAGAGCTAGCCGATCAGGTTATCTAGGATCCGCTCTGCCTCGGGGGCGTCGTCCCGCTCACTGCCCATCAGGTAGCGCAGGGTTGCCCGCGCCTCTTCCCTGTTTCTCGGTCGCAGTTCAGCCAGCAAACCAAACACAAACCAGTCGCGAGCATGTGCCTCTATGCTGTTCTCGTAATAGCCTTGCGTGTCGCACGCATGGCGCAGCCGGTACAGTTCGTTCCAATAGGCCAGCTCATGAAGGCAGTCGCTCAGGGTGTGCGGCATCAATTCCGGCACTGCCTTGAACCGCTCCGCGACCTGTTCAGGCGGCAGTTGCCAACTGTCTTGCTCCAGCCCTCTCAGTACCTCCTGACAAAACGCCTCCGCCTGGGTGTCGTCCCACAGCGCATCCCCGAACCGCCCGATGGCTTCGGATTCATTGGCTCGCCGTTCAATGGAGCGCTCGGCCAGTCCATCCAGATTGGCAAAGCCGATGCTGCCAAGGCCCGCGAGCATGTGACCCGCCTTAGCCACCAGCCATTTGCCGTAACGCTGCTCCAGCTCGCCGGGCGGGGTGGTGATCCGCCCTGCCGCCTCCTTGGCCTGGGCAATGCGTACCGGGTCGCCCGTCCCTATCACTTGACGTAGCCAGAGCAGGGCGTCGATCTCCTTATCCCCGGTCACCACTTCCTGCTGCGGTAGCTCTGGCACCGCTGGCAGTGTCTCCCCGCTGCTTTGTAGTGGCGGCAAGGTGAACATGGCCCGGTGTCTTGGGTTGTCGGTGAACAACCCCGATCTGCTGACGATAGCTTTCACCGTTCCCAGAGAGAGGCCAGCCAGAGAAGCCACCTCACTCAATGAATGGGTGCGGCGCAGGGTGATCACCTGCTCGCGTTGTTCGTTGGTCAATCTCAATGCAACCCCCTGTTGCGGCAAAAGTGTGATCTTGATCGGCTCGTACCGCTCTATAGATGAAAAAAAACGGTGGTTCCGGTGGTTTTGTGGTTCCAACTCCCCGCCAGCCCGCGCCACAACAGGGTTTATTGGTGAACCACTTGTGACTTACCCACTGGTTCTTAGACCCCCGTCACTGGTTCCGACCTAATATCGACCCCATTGAGGAACCAGTGGAACCAGTGCGGAACCAGTCGATTCTTATACAGTGGTTCCGTCTCTATCCCTTATGTTGTAAGGGTTTGAGGATGTTAGGAACCAGTGAACCAGTAGAACCACTGTTTTTCCTTTGTGCTCGCGCATGAGGCTGGCAAGAAAAAGGCCGCACTCGGCAGCCCTCTGTTCACCTCAACTTTTGGCGCTTTCGCCATGAGACCGCCCAACAAACAGCCCTTTTTTGCCCTAGGCATTGGAGGTCATGTTTTGATGGCTGCCTGCTTAAACCATGCGACCACGGTATTGAATGGCACCTCCAGCGATTCGGAGATCTCGGCGCAGCTCATACCCTCGACCTTCATGGCAACGGCCCGCTCTCGCACCTCCCGGGCATACTTCGCCTGCTTGCGCTTGCCCAATCCCTCCAGCTCCTTCCAGTTGACTATGGTCTTAGGGCTTACTCCCAGCTCGGCGGCCACAGCCATAGTTCCAGCACCAGCACACAGAAGTTCGCGCGCCCTACGCCTCAGCTCCTTGCGACCTTCCCGCGTGGCATTGGCCTTAGCCTGCTTGACCAGACCCGGCACACCTCTGCTCCACCGCCACAGCGTAACCCTGTTCACCTCCAAGGTAGCTGCCACCTCCTGCCGGGTTGCGCCATCACACAGCATAGCGATCCCCTTGGCCTTGGCAGCCTCCTGCTGCTTCTCTCGCAACATGTTGGAGTTTTCCAGCTCACCAGGGCGGGCGGCCTTCACGTAAGATCGGACGGTGCTCGGGGCGACGCCAAGGCGCTTACCTACAGCCCTCAGCCCTCCCACCTTGCCCCACGATTGCGCAGCCACCACATCGAGCCCCATAGCTCGAAACTCCCCCACAGTCAGTCCCGCTTGACCTACTCGCATGAAGCAAAACATCGGAACGTGCCCCGGTACAACAGCCGGTGTCACCTTCACGATCTGGCCCTTCTTCTTGGCCCGCACCCGGACCGTTTCGCGCCCGGTGCTAAAGTCTTGCGCATAGTCGGCCCGGTAGCCCTTACCCCTGATCTTAGTCAGGTAGGAAAGCCAGCGCGTCACCTCCGGCAGCGCCACACCACCACGCCCTACCATCTGCCAATAGTTGTCACAGCGACCCATGGTCCCGCCCATCTTGCCCCAGACCTTGGCGGCCAGCTTGTTGATTCCGATCCCCTGTTGAACCCGATCGCCGTCGAGAATCAAGGCCATATGGTAGTGGTGCGCCTTGGCCGTCTCCCGCTCACGCGCCCAGACGTACCCCGGCTTGTGGTCGTACTCGCGTCGGATCTGCTTGGTCATGGCCTCAATGAAGCGGGTGATCATGGCGTTGTCGTTGCCGCCCTCTGGGTGGTGCAAGTCGATGCGGACAATCAGCACTCGCCCAAACTCGATCAGCTTGGCATCAACGTGCCGGATCATGCGCTTCATCCAATCCACCATCAGCGGCGAACGCTTTGGGCCTGTATTGAGCGGATACGATATCCCGTCAACCTCAAGCTCCCTCGCTTGCGTAGTATCCCCGGCAATCTTGCCCTGCTTCCGGCTTGTCCTCATCTGCCGCGCCTGGTGAATATCGCCCATGCAATCCCCTTAATGGCCACGCGGTATCAGCCCTATAAATTCCTCTGAACTGCTATCAGGGGAAAAAGGGTATTAGTTCAATACCGCGCGATTTTTGTAATTGGTAGTAACGATCGAATGCCGCGCCAGCACAGACGGGGCGCGGCCTCCAGCAATTTGAGTGCTTGCTCTTTTGGCGGTAATCGCATGGCGGTAATCGCAAACCGATACGCTGCCAGTCAAAGGCACTCAGGCTGCCACCTCCTGACAGATACCCACTTCTGCCCGCATCTCCCCCAGCAAGACACAGAATTGAGCCCTTTCTTGGCGACTCAGGTCTGTCTGCTCCAGGATGTCGGCAAGCTGTTCAAGTAGCGCATTCATCTTGGGTTGCTTGGTCGGGTTCATGCGGCACCCCTCCCAGTCGGAGTGCGGGACAGGAACACCAGAGGCAGGCCAGCCAGAGCAATACGGGCTTGGGCTTCGGTGTCAGCAACGGCGGTAATGGTGCGGATATGGGGCAAGTCTGCCACGCGACAGGCGCGGGAGCGTTGGATCAAGAATGTGAAGATCATTTGGGTTATCCCTACGTGAAGTTGACGCAGGGCGGATCGGGTAGCCGCAAAGCAGTGCTCACGTAGGCAGGCACAGTGGGGGCGTTTTCTTTGGCTCCCGACCCATGCCCCCAAAACTGGATAAATCCCCGGCAGGGTGCCGGAAATGGGGGAAAGGGATACAGATTTTCCTACGTGAGTCACAGCTTGCGGGTGCTTAATCCGCCAGCCACGCCGCCACTTGCTTAAGGTGGCGACAGGGAAGATCGTACCTCGTTGGACGCTATCGGACAAGAGGGGAGTAACAATCATCGTTTACCCTCCCGCTCGATATGCGTAGCCAACATCCCAGCAAGCCGGTCTTTACGCTCAGCAAAGGCCATCCCGGCCTCGATTAAGGTAGCGTTATGGCGCTCCAGGTAGGCGATCAGCTCGAGCTGGTGTCTGCTCATGTGCTGTCGAACCTCACGGGTGACACCCTGCTTTTCAGCCCATCGTTTGGCATCCATCCCCAACACCAAACGGTTAAGCATGTTTGCCTCGTTGCCATAGTGGCGGGCCAGTGTCTCTTTGCCCTGCCCGGTACGGTGCTGCTGCAGTGCCCGGCACATGATGGCGTGATAATCCTTGCAGGCTGCACGCTCTACATGCCAGCGGGCCATGGCTAGTGCATGTTGTTCGGGTGACACTTCAGCAAGCCGGCGTTCACAGTCGATGAAATAACGGCGGGCACGGCGACCTTCATCGTTGCGCTCGACCATCGCCAGCTCTTTGCCCATGTCGAGGCAGATAGCGTACTCCTTCTGGGGTCGGCCTCCCTGGGGGTTTTCGCCAAATTTGGCGAAAACTACATAGTCCACTCCATCCGCAAAGCCGTACTCGGCAATGCGATCCTTAATCCAGTTGGAGAAATCACGCCCCACCTTCAAGAAGGCGTGAAGCTCGCGGGCGTTGATGGTCTGAACCGACTTACCCTCGATGTGCTGCGATGTCAGCGGCAACCACTTGGCAAGGGATGTCTTGGCCTGTTGGTTGAATTTGGGCAAAGCTTCGCCCTGGGCGGTAAGCCCATATTGTTCGTTTTGCATGGTGTTATTCCTTAAGCGACTGGCGGGAAATCGTCTGAGTTGAAGTCGGGGTGTGGCCACTCTGGATTTTTCAGAACGTAGAGCGCCACGTTACGGCGTTCACGTCCACGGAAAGGAACCAAACCTTGGATCACGGTCTCAATGTTGAAACCCTGTTCACGCAACTCATGGATACGTGCCGCAGCTTCGGGAATGGCATGATCTGCAGTCAGACAGAGGCTCAGCGTTGGGCCTCTGCGTAGAATGCTCAGTACCTCCGCCCGTTGTCCGGTGACTATCGGGATAGCATTGATGGTGGTATGCTGTGCTTGCTCAAGCTTGGTCGTGCCGTTCTTCTCGGTGCGGCTATTTTTTTTGTCCATTTCTCTCTCCTTATGCCGCATTCGCGCAGCGTTGTTCGAGCCATTCCACAATGTCCCTTTCACGCCAAGCAACCCGCTGAGGGCCAAGTCTGACGGGTTTGGGGAAGCGTCCTTTTGACATCATGTCGTAAAGGGTGCTTCGGGATAGGCTGGTAATTTGCTCAACCTGCTTGCGGCGAAGCATGGTTACTTGGCTCAAGTCGATTGCCATGTCTGATCTCCTGATACAAAAAAACCCGCACAATGGCGGGTTATGAGTGAGGTGAAGCTGCGTTTTTCTGGGGGAGTATCTTGTTGTGCGCCTCCAAAGCAAAAACCCGGCGCTAGGGCCGGGTCTGGAAATGAAAAGGCCCAATCTCGAAAGACTGGGCCATGATGGAGAAATCCTAACGTTGGACTAGCTCGGAGTCAATAGGCGCAATTTGGCAAGTTACGCAATCTTGATGATAACCCCACCTGCTTCATCAGCAACATATTGTCCCCACAGCTCCATGAGCCCACGTCGTTTCTCCAAAGCATCTCCACGCCAATACGCAGCCTCGGCTCCCTGCGCCACCACATGAGCAAGGCACATCTCGCAGATCTCCCTTGGGTAGGTAGTGCGTTCGGCTGCCCAATCGCGAAAGGAGGATCTGAATCCGTGAACAGTGAAACCTCCTGCGCCATGTCGCCGCATGAACATGGATACTGCCATGGCAGAAAGAGGGCGCCCGTGTCGTTGCCCCGGGAACACATATGGCGATCCCTGAATTCTTGGCAGGCTTTCGAGTAGGGAAACAGCTTGTTTATTGAGGGGGATCCGGTGCTCCCGTCCAGCCTTCATCCGACTTGAAGGGATTGACCACTCCTGTCGCTCAAGGTCGATCTCATCCCATGTAGCCCCCAATGCTTCACCGGCCCGGCAAGCAGTGAGGATGATCAGCTCCAGCGCCCTGGCACTCGAGCCCTCGATCTTGGTGATCTGGTTGAGGAAGAGGGGGACGTGCTGAAATGGCATTGCGGCATGATGTTTCACCGCGGCTACTTTGGAGCGTTTAGGCAGCAGTTTATCCATATGACCGCGCCACCTGGCTGGGTTCTCTCCGGAGGTGAAACCACGAGCTTTAGCCGCATCCAAGATCAGCTCAATGCGATTGCGCACACGAGAGGCGGTTTCGGTCTTGGTCTGCCATATGGGCTGCAGGATTCGCAGCACATGTTCGGTGCTGATCTCACTCGGCTGTAATTTGCCAATTACCGGGTAAGCGTATTGCTCCAAGGTGTTGCCCCACTGCTGGGCGTGTTTGATGCTCTTCCATCCCGCCTTATGGGCTTCAACGTACAGCTCACCCAGCTCACGAAAGGTGGTTGCCCGTCCCGCTTCCTCTTTGGCGGCTTTGGCTGCTGTTCGTTTCTCGCCAATAGGGTCTCCACCTTGTTGAATCGTCCGACGAGCTTCAAAAGCCAAGGTCCTGGCATCTGCCAAGCTGACTGCAGGATAAGCCCCGAGCCCCATATCGCGAAGTTTACCAACTTGGCGATAGCGGAAAATCCAAGAGGCGCCACCGTGAATTCAGATAATAAGTGCAATGCCCATGGTGCATAGGAGAGAGGCGGTCAACTACCAGTTAGGGTACGCTTCTTCTCGCCAAAGAAACAAAGCGATACACCATGAAA
>NZ_JBGLRC010000051.1:0-7041 GCF_041402345.1 Aeromonas sp. S11(2024)
TGGGGAAAAAGGGACAACAGGTGTTGAAAGGCTGGGGTATCCATATTGGTAGACCTCAAGGTGATGGCCTACTTCAAGATTAGCCTTTCAACACGTAATTGGGACAGAGCCTTTTTTATGACTGTCAGGCTGATTTTTCTGGCTGGCCGAGCGGGTGTCCAGTCCGACCGGCGACGGGGATCGTCATCCCCGCCCCTTCATCATCCAGCCCGATGCAGACTTAACCGCCAACGGCGATGCGTTTCATGTCCTTCATGTAGCCACGCAGTACCTGACCGATCTTCTCGATCGGGTGGTTACGGGTCGCTTCGTTGACCGCTAGCAGCGCCAAGTTGTCGACGCTCTGCCCTTCCGCCTTGCTGGCACCCAGATCGCCCGCTTTCAGGGTCGGCATGAAGTGCTCGCGCAGCAACGGCACGGCGGCGTTGGCGAACAGGTAGTTACCGTACTCAGCGGTATCGGAGATGACCACGTTCATCTCGTACAGGCGCTTGCGGGCAACGGTGTTGGCGATCAGCGGCAGCTCGTGCAGGGATTCGTAGTAGGCGGACTCCTCGTAGATACCGGAAGCCACCATGGTCTCGAACGCCAGCTCGACACCCGCCTTGACCATGGCCACCATCACCACACCATTGTCGAAGTACTCCTGCTCGGCAATCTTGCCAGCGAACGCCGGGGCGTTTTCGAAGGCGGATTTACCGGTCTCTTCACGCCAGGTGAACAGTTTGACGTCATCTTCGGCCCAGTCGGCCATCATACCGCGGGAGAACTCACCGGCGATGATGTCGTCCATGTGCTTCTCGAACAGCGGGCGCATCAGGGTCTTGAGCTGCTCGGAGAGCTCGAAGGCGCGCAACTTGGCCGGGTTGGACAGGCGGTCCATCATCAGGCTGATGCCACCCTGTTTCAGGGCTTCGGTGATGGTCTCCCAGCCGAACTGGATCAGCTTGCCGGCGTAGGCCGGGTCTGTGCCTTCGGCAACAAGCTTGTCGTAGCAGAGCAGGGAACCGGCCTGCAGCATGCCGCAGAGGATGGTCTGCTCGCCCATCAGGTCGGATTTCACTTCCGCCACGAAGGAGGATTCCAGCACCCCGGCACGGTCGCCGCCGGTGGCAGAGGCCCACGCCTTGGCGATGGCCATGCCTTCGCCCTTGGGATCGTTCTCCGGGTGAACGGCGATCAGGGTCGGTACACCAAAGCCACGCTTGTACTCTTCACGCACTTCGGTACCCGGGCACTTGGGCGCCACCATCACGACTGTGATGTCGGAGCGGATCTGCTGCCCCTCTTCCACCACGTTGAAGCCGTGGGAGTAGCCCAGCGCGGCGCCCTGCTTCATCAGCGGCATCACGGTTTTCACCACGTCAGAGTGCTGCTTGTCCGGAGTCAGGTTCAGCACCAGATCGGCGGTCGGGATCAGCTCTTCATAGGTACCGACCGCAAAGCCGTTGTCGGTGGCTTTCTGCCAAGAAGCACGCTTCTCGGTGATGGCGGCCTTGCGCAGGGCGTAGGAGATATCCAGCCCGGAGTCGCGCATGTTCAGACCCTGGTTCAGACCCTGGGCACCACAGCCCACAATCACCACCTTTTTGCCCTTCAGCACGTTGCAGCCGTCCGCGAACTCTTCGCGCTGCATGAAACGACACTTGCCCAGCTGGGCCAACTGCTGACGCAGGTTCAAGGTGTTGAAATAGTTAGCCATGGTGATTGCTCCGTTCGATTGATTCCATGCCGGATAGCGGCGTTGTCTGAACCACTATAGCGCGGGACACTTATTGCCTGAACTGATATATTCGAAATAGTACGTTGCAATAACTGAAACGATCACCCTTCATAATTGCCTGCTGAATGTACCGCGAGATGGCAGAAGCAAGCCGCCAACCGCTGGATATCGGGCACACAAGCCGCGCCAGGAGCTGAAAGATGGACCTTCGCAATCTCGAGCTGTTTCTCCACCTCGCCGACTCCCTCCACTTCGGCAAGAGTGCCGATGCCATGGCGGTCAGCCCTTCCACCCTGAGTCGCGCCATCCAGCGACTGGAGCAGGAGACCGGCTGCATCCTGTTCGAGCGGGACAACCGCTCGGTACGGCTCACCCCCGCCGGCGAGAAGCTGCGCGAATTCGGCGGCGGCCTGTTGCAGGAGTGGCGTCAGCTCAAGCAGGAGCTCAAACGCAGCGATGAACCACTGCAAGGTCGTCTGCGGGTCTTCTGTTCGGTCACCGCCAGTTACTTTCTGTTGCCCGAGGTACTGGAGCGCTTTCGCCGCCGCTACCCCCAGCTGGAGATCAAGCTGGAGACCGGCGACCCGGCGCTGGCGGTGGACAAGATCCTGGCCGACGAAGCCGATCTCGCCATCGCCGCTCGCCCCGATGCCCTGCCCGCCAAGCTGGAGTTCGCCAGCCTGCAGCTGGTGCCGCTGGTCTTTATCGCACCGCGCAACGCCCCGCAACTGAACCAGTGGTTCCGTCAAGGCGAGCCGGATTGGGAGCAGCTGCCAGTCATCCTCTCCGAGCAGGGGCTGGCCCGCAAACGCAGCGATCAGTGGTTTCGCAACAAGGGGATCGCCCCCAACATCTATGCCGAAGTGGCGGGTAACGAGGGGATCGTCGCCATGGTGGCGCTCGGCTGTGGCGTGGGACTGGTGCCGGCGGCGGTGATCGACCACAGCCCGCTCGGCGACAAGGTGCGGATCATCGACCTCAAGCCCGCCTTCAAGCCATTTGATGTGGGGATCGGGGTGCTCAAGAAGCGGCTGGAGGAACCGCTGATCCGCGCCTTCTGGGATACCGCGCAGAATCAGGGTTCACTGCGCTGACACCGGATTATAGATAAGGGCCGGATCGGCCATCATGATGCGGCTGGGCTGCGGCAAGTCGGGGTTGTGCAGCTCGAGGCGCACCCGCTCATCCAGTTTCAGCCGCCGAATAGTGCTGCCGAATCCCTCTTCAAAAACCCGGTCAAAAGCACCAGACTGCCGCGCCCGCAGCAGGCCGAGCTCGATGCGCTGCGCCAGCTCCGGATATTTTGGCGAAACGAAAAACAGCAGCGCCAGCGGATAGCGAAACACCAGACGGGGCTCGATGGCGAGATCGGGATGCTGCCTGAGCTCATCCTCGACCTCGATGACCGAGCGCAGGAAGCAGTCAAAGCGCTTCTTGCGCAGCATGTTGAAGAGCACCTCATAAAGATTGCCCACCGTTACCTTGAGGCCGTTGGCCCGCAGCAACTGGGTGTCTGGCCAGGATCTGTGCTGACCGATGGAGAACCCGGCGCGATGCCAGTCTGCCAACGACTCGATCGCGGCAAAATGCCCCTCATCCCCCTGCCGAACCAGACACACCCGCCAGCCGAGCAGCCCCTTGGCCAGCGGAATGTGAATTGCCAGCAACTCCCGCTCTCGCTCACCATCGGGGGCAAAGACACCGATCTGAACCAGCTCGCCGCTACGCAGCTCCTTCACCGCCCGCCCCTGCTCCATCTGCGGGCTGGATACCAGCTGATAGGGGCCATATTCGGGCACGGTGAGATCGAGGGAGAGGCGCAACAACTGGACGACGGCGGGGTTGGGATGATCCAGCAGCAGATTCCAGGCGCGGATAGGCTGCTCGGCTGCCGATACGCCAAGCGTCCACAGTGCCATGCACCACCACCAAACTCTGATCATCCTGTGCACCATCCGTGCCTCGTGCTCCTCGCCATACTATAACGCCAGCCAGCGTCTCAACGGCGCCCTCTCTGAAAGATGTGTGAGCGCTCTCGTGTCAAATCTCGTGTCAAAAGTGACAATAGGCAAACCCGGCAGGTCATCGCAGACTGGGCGTTCATCAACAAACGCCAAGGCGCAGGGAGGAGAGCCATGAAACAGCATCTGGTAGAGATCAAGGGTTCAACCCTGTTTGACGAGTATCTGCAGAGCATGGGCGTACCCAGCACGGCGCTCGATCGGGAGCAGGATATCTATCTGCAGGAACGCCACCTGGGAGCCATTCGCCGGGTGCAAGGCGAACTGCGCTTTTATCTGCGTGCCAATGCCCTGAACAAACGGTGATCAGGATCCGGTCACAGAACCCGCA
Organism: Aeromonas sp. S11(2024); assembly: GCF_041402345.1. Taxonomy (NCBI): domain Bacteria; kingdom Pseudomonadati; phylum Pseudomonadota; class Gammaproteobacteria; order Aeromonadales; family Aeromonadaceae; genus Aeromonas; species Aeromonas sp. S11(2024). The sequence continues at coordinate 4,076 of NZ_JBGLRC010000051.1, forward strand.
GCAAAGGCGTATTAGACTGGTATCTTCCCCCTTTTGTCGGGAGTGCCCATGAAAGCAAGCGGTCTGGATCGGCTGTTCAAACCCCACTCAATCGCCGTGATCGGCGCCTCGACCGACCCGCTCAAGGCAGGTCATGTGATCGTGCGCCACCTGCTGGCGGGCCAGTTCAAAGGGCCCATCCTCCCCGTCACCCCGCGCAACAAGTCCATCGCCGGCGTGCTGGCCTATCCCGACATCGCCAGCCTGCCGCTGACCCCGGATCTCGCCATCATCTGCACCAGGCGGGAGCGGGTCTTGCCGTTGCTGGAAGTGCTCGGCCAAAAGGGCGCGGGAGCAGCCATCATACTGGCCGCCGACTTTTCCCCCGAGGAGCGACTGGAGCTGAAACGGGTCTGCCAGCAATATGACATTCGCCTGCTCGGCCCCAACAGCATGGGAATGCTGCTGCCCGGCCAGGGGATCAACGCCAGCTTTTCACCCATTGCTGCCAAGCCGGGGCAGGTCGCCTTTCTCTCGCAATCCGCCGCCGTCAGCACCACCATTCTGGATTGGGCCAAGCAGCATGAACTGGGCTTCTCCGCCTTCATCTCCCTTGGCGATCACTGCGACATCGACTTCGGCCAGCTGCTGGATCAGCTCTCCCGCGACAGCGTCACCCGCGCCATTTTGATCTACATGGACAAGTTGCACGACGCCCGCCACTTTCTCTCGGCAGCGCGGGCAGCCTCGCGCAACAAGCCGATCCTGGTACTGAAAAGCGGGCGCCACGATCCGGCCCACGGTCTCGACAATGTCTATGATGCCGCCATCCGTCGCGCCGGCATGCTGCGGGTACGGGATACCCACGAACTGTTTGCCGCGGTGGAAACCCTCAGCCACTCCATGACCCTCAAGGGGGAGCGGCTCGCCATCATCTCTAACGGCCGCGGGCTGGCCAATATGGCGGTGGATGTGCTGCTGGAGCGGGGCGGCAAGCTGGCTCGCCCGCCGCTCGACATCGGCAGCGATGCGACCATCACCACCTATCAGGAGGCACTGGACAGCGTGTTGCAGGAAGATGGCATCGACGCCATCCTGATCATCCACGCCCCCTCGCTCACGGCACTGAGCGCGCCGCTGGCAAGCCATCTTATCGCCCATCTGAAGCAGCATCCCAGAGCGCGCCGTTTCAATATCCTCACCAACTGGGCGGGCGAATACTCGGCGCAGGAGGGGCGTAAACTCTTTACCGAGGCGGGCTTCCCGACCTACCGCACGCCGGAAAGCGCCATGGCCGCCTTCATGCACATGGTGGAATACCGCCGCAACCAGAAGCAGTTGATGGAAACCCCGGCATCCCTGCATGGCAACCAGCTCAATGGCGAGCTGTGCCAGCAGCTGATCCGCCAAGCTCAGGAGCGCAAACAGCTAAGATTGGATACCCATCTGGTGCACCCGATTTTGCAAGCCGCAGGTCTCTCGACCCTGCCAACCTGGATCGTCACCGACGCCATCGAGGCGACCCTCACCGCCGAGCAGATCGGCTACCCGGTGGCGGTAAAACTGCGCTCGCCCGATATCCTGCACAAGTCTGCCGTACACGGAGTGGTACTCAATCTGCGCACCTCGGCCGAAGTGGCACAAGCTGCAGATGCCATTCTGGACAGGGTCAAACAGCATGATCCGGGCGCCCGTATCGAAGGCTTGCTGGTGCAGCGGATGGCTCGCCGCAGCGGCGGCCTCGAGCTGCGGGTACGGATCCAGCAAGACGCCATCTTTGGCCCCGTCATTCTGCTGGGTGAGTCGGGTGCGGAACCGCAGGAGATGGTTGCAGCGCTACCGCCACTCAATCAGGCGCTGGCCCGTTACCAGATCATCGGCGCCCTCAAGAGCCGCAAGATCCGCGAACAGGCCACGCCGGAGCGACTGGATATCGATGCCCTCGGTCAGGTGCTCTGCCAGCTCTCCGAGCTATTGCTCGCCTTTCCGGAGATTCAGGAGCTGGACCTGCACCCGCTACAAGCGTGTGGTGCCGAAATGGTGGTACTGGATGCCAGCCTCATGCTGGCTGACCCCGCCATCCCGACCAGCAACCGACTGGCGATCCGCCCCTATCCTACCGAATTGGAGGAAGGTGCCTGGCTTAAAGATCAGCGCCATATCCTGTTGCGCCCGATCCGGCCGGAAGATGAACCGGCTCACAAGCAGTTCGTGCTGCAGGTCTCCGATGAAGACAGGTACAAACGCTTCTTTGCCGATGTGGGTGAACTGGGTCATGAAGAGCTGGCTCGCATGACCCAGATCGATTACGACCGGGAGATGGCCTTTGTGGCGGTGGGGCAAGATGGCGAGCTGCAGGATCAAATCCTCGGCGTGGTACGCGCCATTTCGAGCCCGGACCAGAGCGATGCCGAGTTTGCCATTCTGGTGCGATCGGACTTGAAAGGGGTGGGGCTCGGCAAATTGATGATGGAGAAGATCATCCGCTACGCCAAAGAGCAGGGGATTGGCCAGCTATCCGGCATGACCATGCCCAGCAATCGTGGCATGGTCAACCTCGCCAAACGGCTTGGCTTCAAGATCGACGTGCAAATGGAAGAGGGGGTGGTCAATATGGAACTGCCCTGTACTCAGCAAGCAACACAAGCCTGATTTGACCACCTGTAGAGTCATTCAAATGGCCGTGAATGAAACTGATAAGGCTCTGATATAGTCAGAAAATGGTGGAAATAACCGGCTATCTGGCACTCTTACTTGGCAGAGAAAAGCCAGATATTGTTGGTTTAAGGCGCTAAAAATACAAAAGCCCGGTTATGAAACCGGGCTTTGTGTTGGTTCTTGCGTACAAATCTGTGGGACTTATGGGCAAGATCGCACATAGCAAAAAGGCCTTCCCATCAGGGAAGGCCTTCAAATTAGTGGCGGAGCGGACGGGACTCGAACCCGCGACCCCCGGCGTGACAGGCCGGTATTCTAACCGACTGAAC
>NZ_JBGLRC010000052.1:0-5488 GCF_041402345.1 Aeromonas sp. S11(2024)
GCCGCGCCAGTAGATATTGGGGTCGTAGGCCGGGTTGGTCAGCGCGGCTGTGCCCAGCGGAATCTTTGTGTTGAACTCCTGGGCGTTGAGCATCACCTCGCGCACCCGCGCCGCTTTCTCCTTGTCTGCGACCTCTGCCCAGAGCGGGCTCCACCCTTCGCAATCAACATAATGAGGCTGCATTGAATTCTCGAATGAGGCACAATATGGGCCGAAATATTGATTGTATGACTCCATTTGGAGAGCCTTGGTTTGTGGACATTTTCTCAATGGTGAGGCGATTGGATAGCTGGATAAGAGAGCCTGTCTTTTGCTGAAAAATGCCTAGGGAGAAACAGTATTACCCAGGAAAACTGCCTCAAAACTCAAATAAAAGTAACTGGTTGTTTATTGAATGGCCTGGGTATGCGTGTGACCGCACGTGGTGTGATGATGATTTTTGCCCAACTCAATATTAAGACCAGTCCCGAGATATTCCTGATGTGCTGGTATTTATCATGGAATTGTTTATCAACGTGGTCCTTAGCATTTTGTCTACTGACTTGCGGTGATTTGAGGGGCTGGCAATAAATCTTGCTATTTCAGGTAAACATAACAAAAAAAGGGATAAGTAATGATTAGGATGCCTATATGTAGGCCAACGGTGCTGGCGATGGCCATAACCTTGTCGATGACGGGGTGTGCAACCATCGATGAGCAAGTGGCCGAGAATGATAGTTGGGTAAGCTGTGCCGGTGGTGGCCTGCTAGGCGCTCTTGCTGGTGCTGCGATTGGTGCCACTCAAGGCGATAGCAACAAGGTGCTCATTGGGGCTGTTGCCGGTGCTGCTGTGGGTTGTGGCGGCGGCCTTTGGTACAAAGATCGAGTTGATCGGTTGCAAAAAATAGCCAAAGAAGAAGGCTTAAAAATGCAGGTGCGTGAACTGCAAGTGGCTGCCGCCCAAGAGCAGCAGAAACAGAAGGACAAACCTACAGCAGTGGGACTTGAAGCGTCTATAGAGTACGCCGAGATGTTCCCGGTGGGCTCCGCGACCCTTACCACCGAAGGCTATCGGAAAATGACCCGTGTGGCGCAAGAGTTTGCCAGCAAGCGGGAAGATCAGTCCAAACTCCCCGAGAATCAACGTAGAAAGGTGCTGGTGGTCGGCCATACCGATTCTGCTGGCGCTGCTCAGTTCAATCAGCGCCTCTCTGAAGAACGAGCTCGGGCGATGGGCCAGATATTGGCTGCAGCCGGGGTGCCTCGTAGCGATATCTACTATCAGGGGGCAGGTTCGTCCCGACCGATAGCCAGCAATGATAGCGAAAATGGTAGAGCACAGAACCGCAGGGTCGAGTTGGTCGAGGTGCAAAATGAGGCCTTGCTGGTCAAGCGTGTGAGTGAGGAACGTGCCAGTCCCAAATATTTAGCTCATGGCACTGGTTCTGCGAGCAAGGTCGGATTGGCTGCCACTACCACTGCGGTGACCCAAAAGATTGTGAAGGCTAAAACAATACCCGCTAAGTCTGCTAACACTGCCGAGTTAATGACTACTGCTGCAGCCTCCCTCAAGGATAAGCCGGTCGCTCAGCCTAAGTCGGATGACGTTCTCCCCCCTTCATCGAATGCCAGTGGTTCTGTAGCGGTCAAACTGGCCGGCAAGGGAACCATCGACTTTGGTGGCCATTTGGTTACTGATAATTCCTCACCGCTGACCGGCAGCATTGCGCCCAAAACCCCCACCTTCTCCATTATCACTCCGGCTTACGCCAGCGCTCCTATCAGTTCTTGTATCGGCGATCTGCCTCGTGTGGAGGGCCAGGTTAAGAACCTGGCGAATGGCCAACCGCTGGCGGAACATTCTACAGAAGAATACTTCCCTGGCCTCAATGGCAAGCCATGGGTTGCTGCCGTGAATGGTCATGTGGCATCGGTGGGACCGGTTGCGGTCCTACGTGACGAAGCGAAAGTGGCTAAGCAGCCCGCAATGCAGTTCATCCCAAATTACAAAAAATCCAAAAAGCAGACCGCCAAGATTGAATCAGTCGCCAATACCTACGAAGGGGAGACTCAAATCCTCTATCGGGTGTTCGCCGTCAATCAGGCTGCTTCGCCAGTGTCATGCATGGACGTTGTGTTCGACAAACGAACTGGTTCCGCGGTTGCGGGCGAAATTTATTATCCGAAGCAGGGTGACGCCTACGTGGCTCAATACCTGCCCAAGCGTCGTTAAGGGAACTAGACATGTTTGAAAATATTATTCACGCCCTGTCGGGGGCCTGGCACATCATCAGCCTGGTGATTGGTTTGATGGTTGCTGTCGTGACAGCCATTGTTTACTGGTACGAAGTAAAATATTGGCACATGGAGATGCGGCTTCGTATGCCGTGGTTTGGCCGCATCGCGGCTTGGGTAAGGAACCCCGGCGAAAACGAGAAGGCATCCGAGGATAACCCCAATGCGGTAGGTTTCAACCCGGGTGAGAAAGGTGTATGTGGTGCATATGACACCTTCTACAAGATGTATCAGCCCTCGGAAGAGAACTTCAAACGCAATCTGGATTATCTGGGAAAAGCGGATGAGGCGGATCGGTCTGAGAAAGGGTTAGGGATCTGGCTACTCATGATCGTCCTGATGGTGATAGAAGCATCTGCCTTTGGCTATGCGTTAGCGCCGTTTGCCCTCACCATGGCGACCCCCAACACCGCTATTGTTGGTGCTTTTTTCCTAGGATTAGTCATTTCAATTATCGCCCTGGCTCTGTCCGAACTTGCAGGTCGCCAGCTTTACCGTAACGGGGTAGTGAACAAAATCCTCTCTTACGAGTCGATCCGCGATGGTGCAGACATGACCAAGACTCTCAACGCTACCATCGACAATACCTATGACGACAATGGCGCTAAACCCTTCCAGCAATTGCTGAACCGGATCAATGTGCCAATCGATAAATACGGGCAGCCGCAGCGTCGATTCTCGATCATTGCCGGGTACGGGATCTTTATCATAGGGCTGGCAGTCGCCGCGTTCTGGGTTCGAACCGAAACCCTGAACCAGCAGGAAGCATTGCTGGTCGAGAACCCGACAGCTGTCATCCAGAATGCTGATGACTTCCCGATTGCGTCTGGTGAGGACGAGATTCCTTTGCCATCCGATATGGCAGAGTTGTCCGCCAGTTCCAGTCAGAAGTCCGCACAAGACCAGATTGATGCCATCCATCGTGCTTCGCTGGTGACCTTTGCTGTGTTATCGGGGTTGTTCGTTTTTATTCAATTTACTTCAACCTTCCTTGCATTTAGGCACAGCTTTGCTGGAACGTACTCTCGTGGGGCTTGGGAGATGACTCATAAGTACAATAGTGCCTCCGAGTTTGTAAGACACCACAAGATCAAAGCTGACGCTATTGCCCAAGACGCTCAATCTTCCTTGGCAAAGTTGCAGTCGTTGCAGGACAAGGTGTTCAGAGTGAGCGGCAAGACGAAGGACAACCTGAGTCATAACAAAGACAGTCGTACTTTCCTGCGCTACGTGGAAGAGCAGGAGAGTATCGATCATATCAAGAAAAACCGTGAGATTGGCAAGCAAGGTACCAATCTGATCCGCAACTATGTCAAGAAGACCCTAGACGACTTGGACGCCGCCACAAAAGCTGGGGACAACCAGCGGATCGAAGAGATCATCGCTATTGCCGGACCTCGCTTCGAGGCTATCAATGACCCGGAGCTCAATGGTGAGAAGGAGCGCTTCTACGCCGTGGTCAATTTCTTCAGTGCCAAAGCGCCCCCCGTCCAGATTCCCCAGCCCATACAGCACTTCCCTAAGCCGGTGTCTGAGCCAGTAATAACTACACCGGTTGTCGCAATAGAACAGCCAGAAAAAGAGCGAGGAGCGCTTGCCAGCAACAGCAAGATGGCGAGTTTTAATCCTCATGCGTGGGGTGACCTGACTCAGTTCGATGAGGATGATATGGAATACGTTGCCAACAAGAAGGGGGCGTTAGTGGAAGATCTTAAACGGGCTCGTCGCCTGCAGCTCTTGGACAAGGTGGAAGCGTGATAACTCTGAAACACTTCCTGACTTTGGCAATGTTACTGCCTGTGGTCGTAATGGCAGCGGAGCGCAACGACCTGAGCAGTTGCTATCAACAGGCTAGGATTACCGAGTTCAAGCCTGCGCCCTCGGGTCGTATGTTGTCGGTTGTGGTGGATCAGACCACGCCGCTCACGCCGGATCTGCAGCGTACCGCTTGGGATCATATCAAGCGATTCCTGCAGCCGGGCGATCAGTTGCGTCTGTACTCCTTCTCCGCTTATTTGGAAGGTCACTACATGCAGCTCAAATATGCAGGACAGTTGGAGAAAGGGCTCGACCAGTCGACACTGGGTGATGTGCCAATGATGAGTGCCAAGAAGCTCAACCAATGCCTCGCGGCCCAGCCGAAGCAGATGTTGCAGCAGTTTGGTCAGCGTTTCGTGCAGACCATGGGCAAATCCTCCACCGATATCCCGCGCAGCGAGATCCTGTTTAGCCTCAAGGCGGTGGGTGACGACATCCGAGCGGCTGATGGCGTGAAGGAAAACATCATCCTGCTGATGTCTGACATGCTGGAATACAGCGACTTTGGTAGCTTCTATCAAGCCAAAGGGATCCGTGATATTTCCCCAGCAGTGGAGCTAGCCAAGGTCGAAAAGGCTAATCTAGTCGCTGACTTCAACGGTGCCAGGGTTTATGTGCATGGGGCGGCCTTTGTGCCAACCGATACAAAGAACGGCTATCGAAGTGGCAAGATGATCCAGAATCTAGAATCCTTCTGGAGTCAATATTTCCAACGGTCAAACGGCCAGCTCATCGCATTTGGGCATCCAGAGCTCACGGTCTCTGTGCAGTAACGCAGCGCTAAGCTGGTTGGGATAAGAACACCATCATAGTTAATGCCAGTCAGTTAAATCTGACTGGCATTATTTTTACTTACTTCTTTTCACTGTGCTGACATTAACTCGCGGCCATGAGCCAAACAAAAAAACCGACATATGGTTGCTAATGCCAGTCAGTTAAGCCTGACTGGCATTGTTTTTATTGGCTTTTTGCACCGCATACTTTGTAATGGTCTAATCATCCCGGACACCATTTTAGGTGGTACAGTCGCCACCATGACCTGAGGTGTTCAATGACAAGATTACGTCGCTCATTTACTGCCGAATTCAAACTCGAAGCCGCATCCCTGGTGCTCGACCAGGGATATTCTGTCCCCGAAGCCAGCCGTTCACTGGATGTCGGTGAAACCTTACTGCGCCGCTGGGTTCAGCAACTGCAATCCGAACGAACTGGCACAACCCCAATCGGCAAAGCACTGACTCCAGAGCAGCAGAAAATTCAGGAGCTGGAAGCCCGTATCAACCGGCTCGAACGTGAAAAGGACATACTAAAAAACCGCCTCCCCGGCACTCCGTGGCCCATGGAATTAGAAACACGTCCACTACACTGATCTCACCGGACAGTGGTCGTTTGCTTT
>NZ_JBGLRC010000053.1:0-5389 GCF_041402345.1 Aeromonas sp. S11(2024)
CGGAGCGGCCGCATCATGCGTTGAAATACAGAACCCCCGATGCGGTACATAGGGGGTTCTGAGTAGAGAAATGCTAGTTGAAAATGTGTAAACCTATTTCTGGACTAGACAATCAGATTGATGTCTCTTAAAGAGAAGCGTCTACAACAGCCCGCGAAGAGCCGTCATGGAGTCCACCACCGCTACAGGTTCGTGACGACTGAGAGCATCACTACTATCTACACCCCAGGTAACGCCAATGCGCGGCATGGCAATTGCCTCGGCCATCGCCATATCGTGAACAGAGTCGCCGATCATTACCGCCTGCCGGGGTGACAGCCCCAGCTCGTCCAGGATCTGCTCAAGCATCAGCGGATCAGGCTTGGAGCGAGCCTCATCGGCCCCACGACTGGTCACAAATAACGGGTGCAGCCCGGTCTCATCCAATACCCGATCCAGCCCACGGCGCGATTTCCCGGTAGCGACAGCAAGTTGCAGTCCCCGTGACTGCCAGTTATGTAGCAACTCCCCTGCCCCGGCAAACAGCGGGCTGGGGGTAGCGTCGTGCAGATAGTGATGACGATAGCGATTGATGAGTGCGGCAATCTGGCGCTCATCTCTGGTAGCGCCACTGTCACTGCATAAGGGGAACAGACGGGACATGGCGACATCGAGGCTCAACCCGATGATCTGCCGGATCTGGGCTGGAGCAGGAACCGCTAGCTCACAATCTCTGGCGGCCCCCTGCACACAGGCCACAATCCGGCCCACCGAATCCATCAGGGTACCATCCCAATCGAAAATGGCGAGCCGGATATCCTGCATCAGCGTGGCAAGCCGTTGAGGAAGTTGTCGAGCTCAGGTGCCAACGGCGCTTCGACCTGCATCTCGCGACCATCGGCCGGATGGGTGAAGCTGAGCTTCCAGGCATGCAAAAAGAGCCGTTTTAGCCCTTGGCTGCGCATTTTCTCGTCAAACGCCGCTTCACCGTACTTATCGTCACAGGCGATCGGGTGACCGGCATGCAGGGTGTGCACGCGGATCTGGTGGGTACGGCCAGTAATGGGGCTGCACTCGACCAGGGTCGCTTCGGCAAATTGACGCACGATACGGAACCTAGTTTCGGAGGGCTTGCCATCGGCACTGACCCGCACCACCCGTTCACCGGATTGCAGATCATTCTTGCGCAGCGGTGCGTTGACCACTTTTACATGGGCCTGCCACTTGCCGCGCACCAGCGCCAGATACTGCTTGCGCATGGTCTTGACGCGCAACTGCTCATGCAGGCTACGCAGGGCGCTGCGCTTTTTGGCGACCAGCAGCACGCCGGAGGTGTCGCGGTCAAGGCGGTGCACCAGCTCGAGGAAACGGGCTTCTGGACGCAGGGCTCGCAGCCCCTCAATAACGCCAAAGCTCAGGCCGCTGCCACCGTGTACGGCCATCCCGGAGGGCTTGTTCAGCACGATCATGGCATCGTCTTCGAACAGGATCTGGCTCTCCAGACGCTGGATCACCCCGAGGTTTGCCGAAGGCAGCTCATTCTTCTCGGCAACTCGCACGGGAGGAACCCGCACCTCGTCACCTGCGCAGAGTTTGTACTCCGGTTTGATGCGCTTTTTGTTTACTCGCACTTCGCCTTTACGAAGGATGCGATAGATCAGGCTCTTGGGGACGCCCTTTAGCTGAGTCTTTAGAAAATTGTCGATGCGCTGCCCGTCATGCTCAGCTTCGATGGTGAGCAGCTGCACTTGTTGATGTATCTGTGTCATGGCGCGGATTTTAACACTGCCAGCGCCCCTTGGCTGCATGGTTTGTTGAAAAATGGCGCCTTGCTATAAAAGAGGTTTAAATGGGATAATAAACAAGGTTTTGTCATTGTGTTCAAGCCTTGTACTAAGTGGCCAAAAAGTATGCCACCCAATCCCGAAACACCGTGTATACAAGAACATGACGGTTCCCGGGTGCGAGGTACAACGCATGGAGAACACAAACATCACCGTTTATTTGTCTCCATTTCGGCATCCTTATTCATCTCTTCTCGAGAAAAGATGACCAGAACGCCCTTAGTTTGCGCCTCATGCATACCCCAACCGGGAGGTTGCCCCAGTATGCTGAAGACCCGAGGCCGGCGCTGGTAGGACCCAGATGGAGGAAATCAAAATGACACAATAATGAGAACTCAATGAAAAGAATGCTTATCAACGCAACTCAAGAAGAGGAGTTGCGCGTAGCGCTGGTTGACGGACAACAGCTCTACGATTTGGATATTGAAAGTCCGGGACACGAGCAGAAGAAAGCGAACATTTACAAGGGTAAGATCACCCGCGTAGAACCCAGCCTTGAAGCTGCTTTTGTTGATTACGGCGCCGAGCGCCACGGTTTCCTGCCGTTGAAGGAGATCGCCCGCAATTACTTCCCCTCCGGTTACTCCTATCAGGGTCGTCCCAACATCAAAGAAGTGGTCCGCGAAGGTCAGGAAGTTATCGTCCAGATCGACAAGGAAGAGCGTGGCACCAAGGGTGCAGCCCTCACCACCTTTATCAGCCTGGCAGGTAGCTACCTGGTACTGATGCCCAACAACCCCCGTGCCGGTGGTATCTCCCGCCGCATCGAGGGTGATGAGCGGACTGAACTGAAAGAAGCCCTGAGCGGACTGACCGTGCCGGAAGGCATGGGCCTGATCGTGCGCACTGCCGGTGTAGGCAAGTCTCCGGAAGAGCTGGAGTGGGATTTGAACGTCCTGCTCAACCACTGGGACTCCATCCACAAGGCCTCCCAGGAGCGCGCTGCGCCGGTACTGATCCACCAGGAAAGTAACGTCATCGTGCGTGCCATCCGTGACTATCTGCGTCGCGATGTGGGCGAGATCCTGATCGACAATCCGGTGATTTTCGAACGCGCTAAGGCCCATATCGAGCTGGTGCGTCCCGATTTCCTCAACCGTGTGAAGCTGTACAAGGGTGAAGTTGCCCTGTTCAACCACTTCCAGATTGAGAGCCAGATTGAATCAGCCTTCCAACGTGAAGTGCGCCTCCCCTCCGGTGGCAGCATCGTTATCGATCCGACCGAAGCACTGACCTCCATTGATATCAACTCCTCCCGCGCCACCAAGGGCGGCGATATCGAAGAGACTGCGCTGCAAACCAACCTGGAAGCGGCCGATGAAATTGCCCGTCAATTGCGTCTGCGCGACTTGGGTGGCCTGATCGTAATCGACTTCATCGACATGACGCCGGTTCGCCATCAGCGCGAAGTGGAAAACCGTCTGCGTGAAGCGGTGCATCAGGATCGTGCCCGCATCCAGCTGGGTCGGATCTCCCGTTTCGGTCTGCTGGAGATGTCTCGCCAGCGTCTGCGCCCCTCCCTCAACGAGTCCAGCAGCCATATCTGCCCCCGTTGCCAGGGTCAAGGCGTGATCCGTGACAACGAATCCCTCGCCCTGTCCATCCTGCGTCTCATCGAAGAAGAGGCCATGAAGGACAACACCGAGCAGGTTCACGGTCAGGTGCCGGTGGATGTTGCCGCCTATCTGCTTAACGAGAAGCGTGCCGCCATCGCCAGTCTGGAGCAGCGCAATGATGTGCGTGTTTACATCATTCCGAACCAGCATCTGGAAACCCCGCACTACGAAGTAACCCGCATTCGTCAGAACGAGATCCCGGAAGCGGCCAGCTACGAGCTGAAAACCGAGATTGCCAAGCCGGTCTACCAACCGAAGCAAGCTCAGGTGATCGAGCGTGAGCAACCGCTGCTGCAAGGCTTTGCCCAACCGGCACAACCGGCCCCTGTTGCACCGCAACAGCCGGCGGCTCCCGTTGCTGCGGCCCCTGCCGAAGTCGGCTTCTTCAGCAAGCTGATCAAAGGCATTACCGGCCTGTTCAGCAGCGATGCAGCCCCTGCCGAGGTGAAAGCAACCGCCGAGAAACCTGCTGCTCGTGAAGCACGCAAGGATGAAGGTCAGCGTCACCAGCGCGAAGAAGGTCGTGGCCGTGGTCAGCGTCCTCGTCGTGACGACAATCGTGGCAACCGCAACAATGCGGAAGCTGGCGAGAAGCGTGAAGGTGGCAACCGCGAAGCTGGTGAAAACCGCAATCGCCGTCCACGTAAAGAGCGCGAGCCTCGTCAGGAGCGTGAAGCTCGTGGCGAAGTGCGCAACGAACAGCGCATGGAACGTGAACCCCGTCAGGAGCGAGAGCCTCGCGAACCGCGCCAGGAACGTGCACCACGTCCGGCCCGTGAACCTCGTGCTCCCCGTGAGCCGCGCGCCGAAGTCGTTGTTGACGCGGTAGACACCGTTGATGCAACTGCCGCCCAGCCACGTCAGGAAAAAGAGCAGAAAGTAGCAGAGCGCCGCGAACGTCGCCAACTGCGCAAGCAGATCCGCGTCGATGTCGCCGCTGCTGACACCCCTGCCCTGCCGGTTGACGAAGTACCAGCGCAAGCTGAAGTGATCGATGCTACCGTGGGTAACGAGCAGGAAGAGCAGAGTGAAGGCCAGCGCCGTTCACGCCGCACTCCGCGCAGCCAGCGTATCGAAGGTCAGCGCCGCAAGCGCATCAATGAAGATGCCCGCAGCCAGCGTGACGAAGAACAGCAAGATTCCACCACTCTGACCACCGCAGCCCAGGCAGATATTGCCAAAGCGCAGGTTGAAGAGCCGGTAGTGCCTGTTGTTACCATCCCGAGCGCTGAAGCCGTCGCTGCAGCCCTGCAAGCCTCTGCGGCACTGACCGAGCATGTGGTTGTCGAAGTCGTTGCTGAAGAAGCTGCCGAGCAGGCTGCTGCCCAGGTCGAAGCAACTCAAGCCGATGTGATCGCTAGCCCGGTTGTTGCAGCTGTCGCAGAAGTCGTGGTTGCAGCAGAGCCGGAAGTTGCCGTTGTCGCCGCTCCCGCTGTAGACGAGACTGCCGCTACCGTGGTTGAAACCGCTCCGGTTGTTGAAGAAGCCCCTGCTGTCAGCCCCCCTGTCGTAGAAGCTGTACCGGCTGCAGTCGAAATGCCAGTTGCGGTTGTCGAAGCCCCGGCTCCTGTCGCTGCCGTTGCGGTGGAAGAGACTCCGGTCGTGACCAAACAGGTAGCTCACGGTGCTGGCCTGCTGGCTCGTGCCCGCAAAGCATCCGCGCCGATGGCAACCCCTGCCGAAGCCCCTGCCCTGCCTGCTCGTGAGCCGGTTAACTACCCGCCGCTGGTACGCAACGAGGTGAGCACATCAGGTCGTCATGGTGGCAGCACTGCCGCCGTCAACGTGGCCACCTGCCCGGCCGGTCGCCCCTAAACAACCCGGGTTGCCCCCCTAAACAAAAGGCTATGTCCAAATGACGTGTTGCATGGGGCGCCCCAGCGCCTCATGCAAACATGCTTTGATATTTACGCCTTTTCCGTAACGCTCCAGCATCCTGCGCCAACCCAG
>NZ_JBGLRC010000054.1:0-3890 GCF_041402345.1 Aeromonas sp. S11(2024)
CGCCCTCGTTCTTAACGGCTGCTGACGTCTACTTCAACGCGCCGAAATCCGATGGCCTGCGCCGTGTTCACGGCGGCATCCAGTGTCTTGAATACCCGCCAGCCGCCGCGCTGCCGCTCGATCACCTCGGTATCCCCGTTCTTGCCGAACTTCACGACATGGAGATGCCAGCCGTGCCCCATTGGGGCGGGGACGATCATCGCCTTGGAGAAGCCCCCCTGATCGAATAGCCACTTGGCCTGTAGCTCCTGCATTCAAAACCTCGCTTCTGAAACTTCAAATCATGGTTTTGATTATGGGCCGCCCTAAATCAAAAAGCAAGATTTGATTTAGCGAACCGCTAAAATGATTTTCAATCCAGCTCAAGGCCCAAGGCAATCAGGCGTTCGCGCCATTCTGCTGCGTCCAAATCGAAGTTGAGCAACCCCCCTTCAACGCTGATCCGCCTCCCAAAATCGAGCAACTGCATCTCCGTCAGGTCGCACAGGCGCTGCCCGCCTGCGTCCAGTAGCCAGATACAATCGCCATCTACCTCGATCCCGTGCTTGTCGAACCCCATACGTACCTCCGGCCAGAACCAAACCTAACCCGCTTCCGTGGATAACTGCTGCCGCCCACAAGCCGAACCGATGGCATGTGGACGGACGGGCGCAGTTACCCACCTCGCCAAGATCATCTCTCTTTTTTTTTTTGAAAGAAAAGGGCGTAAGACACCGGCTCTCCTATCTTTCGCTGCGCTTCAAGATAGGCTCGCCCTCCTGCCTTTTTACGTCATTTTTGACGTAGTTCGGCTGGATGGATCGCCTTGCTCAGGACTATCGAGGCGGCTGGCTGCCGCTCCCCCTCACGCGCTCCTGAGACACACCGCGCCACTCTGCACCTGCTTCAGTCCCCGCCTGTGGGCCGGACTGCCGCGCCGTTTTTATCGAGCTGGCCGTGGTTGGTTCCCCGTTGCGCTCGGTGCTGGTGCCCCAAGGTTGCGAGCCCTGGGAGGCTATGGTGCGCGTCGCACGCTGGGCCGTGTGTGAGGTTTCCCCGTTCGGCCCGACCCCTGCACCTGCTCGACAACAAACTCATGCTTCCAATTCGAGCGGGTACGACTAATCGCCACTGGCAGAGGCCAACGGTAACAGGGGTTCGGGGGGAATTGTGCTTGAAAGGTGCGGCGGGTTGCCGCTAAACTTGGCTGGTATTCGGTAGCACGGTTCCCCCGAACCTGTTACCCGAAGCTCAAGGTGGTGGTACACCGAGGGCTTCCGAAGAACCCGCCTATGGCGGGTTTTTTCGTTTACGGGCATCAGCTTACTCTGGCCCCTGATCATGGATCAAGCAGCTTTTCGATCACTACAGGATCACAACACCCGCCCCATTCGGTAACTGTTACCGTAACCCCCCTCCCAAATCCGCCATAAAAATAGGCCCGCTCGATCCGGTATCGGTCGGCTGGCCGACCGTACCGGAGCCGAGTGGGGGGCAAGCGATAGCGCGCCAGTTCGGGGCACCCTGCCTACGCATAATCACCCCCCCCACACGCCGCGCACCTCCGGCAACCAAAATAGCCAAAGCCGTCTGTTTGAGCCCCGCAGGGCCGACACTTGTTAACCTTCCAGCGAAGCGGAAGGTTAACAAGTAAAGTCGGTTACTTTACTTGTGGAAAACGCAAGCAGGCTGCTACATTTGAGCCCAGATGACAGGAGCCAAAAACAGGGGGGCACGATGTATCAGTTTGCGCACATAGACTCATACGCACGGAAGCCAAAACAGGGCACTCGAAGCGCTCAGGACATAGCCAACGAAGCAGAGAGGCACCCTGATCACGTCAGCCATCTGACAGCCCAAGGGATAACACCGCAGGAGCCGATCAGGGTCTTTGGCTGCTCCCCCTCCGAGGCTGTAGAACAGGCCGAGGCATGGGGAGAACAAGCCAAAGACGTGAAGGGCCGGAAACTGCGCATAGATGCCCCTGTGCTGCTCGCTGGCGTTATCAGCTACCCGAGAGAGGGGGAAGACTGGCAGGAGTTCAAGGAAACGGCCCTAGAGTGGCTCAAGGGCGAATACGGGGACAATCTGGTATCGGTCGTGGAGCACCAAGACGAAAAGCACCCGCATTTGCACTTCTACGCCGTCCCTAAGCCAGGTCAAGCGTTCAACGACCTCCACCAGGGCAGAGCAGCATCGGCGGAGGCCAAGCGCAAGGGCGAGCCAAAAGCCGCCCAGCTGCGAGCCCACAACAAGGCGATGCGAGCTTGGCAGGATCGGGTATACACGGGCGTGTGCCGGAAGTTCGGCATGGCTCGGCTCGGTCCCAAGCGCCAACGCTTGACCCGATCTGAATACATGTCGCGGCAACTGGTGGAGAAGGCCCTCGGCATAGCCGAACGGGCAGGCGCGGCCAAGCCCCTGTTAACCCAGCAGCAGAAAGATCACCTCATGGATGGCGTGATTGGCCGAGACGTGGGGCTGATCCGCAAAGAACGGATGTACTCGGAAGATGAGCTAAGTGCGGTCGGCAATCGTGCCCTACTGACGGGGATCTCGATGCAGATGAACATGCAGGGGGACGCCGCGGCCAAGGCCGCTAAAGAGCTGGCAGAGCGCCAAATCAAGGTGGACGAAGTGACCCGCCGAACCAAGGCGGAAGCGGAGGCGATGGCCGCCAGACTGGCCCAGAAGGATCGGGAGCTGGAAGCCTATCGAGCAGCCCTCAAGGAGAAAGAGACCGTGCTGGCCATGTCGGAAGTCGAGCGCCAGAAGCAGGCCGCCGAGATCCAGAAGCTGGAGGGCTACCGCAATGATCTGTCCGATCAGCTTAACGAGGCCGAAGAACGGCTGCGCGAGCTGGAGCCCGAGCAGTACCGAGGGCCGCGCCCATGAAGGCTTGGCATGTAGCGGCGCTGTTCGCCGCAGTGTTCTTCCTGAAAGGGGCGGTAACCGCCTCGGGAGGCTGGTTTATGGGCCTGCTGGGGCTGCATGACTTCTTCGGGTGGGAGGCCCCCTCATACTTCGAAGGGGCCGCATGGATGGCGGCGTTTGCCGCCCTGCTGCGCTGGGCTCGGCCTTAGTCGGCGGAGAAGCAGGACAGGAGGATGAACAGGAACGGCAGGCCAGTGAAGATCAGCATCACCCCGCCGATGCCCGGATGGGCACCGAAGGCAGCAGTCAGCAAGGCCATATAACCCACGCAGGCCGCGCTGGCCTTGCCCAAATTCTTCAAGAAGCGCATCACATCACCCCCTGTTTGCACACGTCCGCAGGGACGCCGGAAGCCGTACAGGCCAGTATGCGGCGAAGGGAGTCATTGCAGCGCTGGTGCAGTTCCATCACCCGCTTGAGCTCCGCCTTGGAGCAGGGGAGCGCATTGTTGCACTCCACCACCTTGATGGGTACCCAAGGGCACATCCGCTTGATGTCGGCCTGCACCTTGGCCGCCGTGGCGGCCATATCGACAGCCCCCAGCGGGGCATCTGAGGCCGCTACAGCAGCGGCCAGAACCAGAGCGATCATGCTATGCCCTCCATGCCCGCGCCTATGCGGCACAGCAGCTCTCCGAAAGCCTCCTGCAGGACGGCATTGCCGGACAGCATCCCAAGGGCCGCATCGAGGGGCGCAAGCGCCGGCCGCAGCTTCTCGGCCAGCAGCTCCGCATGTTCGGGAGCGAGATCGGGCGAGACCGTCTCAATCAGATCAATCAGTTCGTGTTGTGGTAGGATCGCGATCCCCATGGCAAATCTCCTTAAACAGTCTTGCTGTGGTGAGGGCGTGGGGTCGTCTACACCCCGCGCCCTCGTTCTTAACGGCTGCTGACGTCTACTTCAACGCGCCGAAATCCGATGGCCTGCGCCGTGTTCACGGCGGCATCCAGTGTCTTGAATACCCGCCAGCCGCCGCGC
>NZ_JBGLRC010000055.1:0-2981 GCF_041402345.1 Aeromonas sp. S11(2024)
CCTATCAACGTTGTGGTCTCCAACGGCCCTTTAGGACCCTCAAGGGGTCAGGGATGACTCATCTCAGGGCTCGCTTCCCGCTTAGATGCTTTCAGCGGTTATCGATTCCGAACTTAGCTACCGGGCAGTGCCACTGGCGTGACAACCCGAACACCAGAGGTTCGTTCACTCCGGTCCTCTCGTACTAGGAGCAACTCCCTTCAATCATCCAACGCCCACGGCAGATAGGGACCGAACTGTCTCACGACGTTCTGAACCCAGCTCGCGTACCACTTTAAATGGCGAACAGCCATACCCTTGGGACCGACTTCAGCCCCAGGATGTGATGAGCCGACATCGAGGTGCCAAACACCGCCGTCGATATGAACTCTTGGGCGGTATCAGCCTGTTATCCCCGGAGTACCTTTTATCCGTTGAGCGATGGCCCTTCCATTCAGAACCACCGGATCACTATGACCTACTTTCGTACCTGCTCGACCTGTCCGTCTCGCAGTTAAGCTGGCTTATGCCATTGCACTAACCTCCTGATGTCCGACCAGGATTAGCCAACCTTCGTGCTCCTCCGTTACTCTTTGGGAGGAGACCGCCCCAGTCAAACTACCCACCAGGCACTGTCCGCGAGCCCGATTCAGGGCCCTGCGTTAGAACATCAAACATACAAGGGTGGTATTTCAAGGACGGCTCCAGCGCAACTGGCGTCACGCCTTCAAAGCCTCCCACCTATCCTACACATGTAGGTTCAATGTTCAGTGCCAAGCTGTAGTAAAGGTTCACGGGGTCTTTCCGTCTAGCCGCGGGTACACCGCATCTTCACGGCGAATTCGATTTCACTGAGTCTCGGGTGGAGACAGCATGGCCATGGTTACACCATTCGTGCAGGTCGGAACTTACCCGACAAGGAATTTCGCTACCTTAGGACCGTTATAGTTACGGCCGCCGTTTACCGGGGCTTCGATCAAGAGCTTCGCTTGCGCTAACCCCATCAATTAACCTTCCGGCACCGGGCAGGTGTCACACCCTATACGTCCACTTTCGTGTTTGCAGAGTGCTGTGTTTTTGATAAACAGTCCCAGCCATCTGGTCACTGCGACTCCCGACAGCTCCATCCGCAAGGGACTTCACCATCAAGAGCGAACCTTCTCCCGAAGTTACGGTTCTATTTTGCCTAGTTCCTTCACCCGAGTTCTCTCAAGCGCCTTGGTATTCTCTACCCGACCACCTGTGTCGGTTTGGGGTACGATGACTTGTAATCTGAAGCTTAGAGGCTTTTCCTGGAAGCAGGGCATCAATGGCTTCCACACCGTAGTGCGTTCGTCTCGTGTCTCAGTGTTGTGTCTCCGGATTTGCCTAGAAACACCACCTACGCACTTTCACCAGGACAACCGTCGCCTGGCCCACCTAGCCTTCTCCGTCCCCCCATCGCAATTACAAGTCGTGCAGGAATATTAACCTGCTTCCCATCGACTACGCCTTTCGGCCTCGCCTTAGGGGTCGACTCACCCTGCCCCGATTAACGTTGGACAGGAACCCTTGGTCTTCCGGCGAGGAGGCTTTTCACCCCCTTTATCGTTACTTACGTCAGCATTCGCACTTCTGATATCTCCAGCATACCTCTCGATACACCTTCGCAGACTTACAGAACGCTCCCCTACCACTCACACATAAGTGTGAATCCGCGGCTTCGGTGCCTGGTTTGAGCCCCGTTACATCTTCCGCGCAGGCCGACTCGACTAGTGAGCTATTACGCTTTCTTTAAATGATGGCTGCTTCTAAGCCAACATCCTAGCTGTCTGAGCCTTCCCACATCGTTTCCCACTTAACCAGAACTTTGGGACCTTAGCCGGCGGTCTGGGTTGTTTCCCTCTTCACGACGGACGTTAGCACCCGCCGTGTGTCTCCCGGATATTACTTACTGGTATTCGGAGTTTGCATGGGGTTGGTAAGTCGGGATGACCCCCTAGCCCAAACAGTGCTCTACCCCCAGTAGTATTCGTCCGAGGCGCTACCTAAATAGCTTTCGGGGAGAACCAGCTATCTCCGAGTTTGATTGGCCTTTCACCCCCAGCCACAGGTCATCCCCTAACTTTGCAACGTTAGTGGGTTCGGTCCTCCAGTTGATGTTACTCAACCTTCAACCTGCCCATGGCTAGATCACCCGGTTTCGGGTCTACACCTTGCAACTAGACGCCCAGTTAAGACTCGGTTTCCCTACGGCTCCCCTATACG
This sequence comes from Aeromonas sp. S11(2024), assembly GCF_041402345.1. Classification (NCBI taxonomy): domain Bacteria; kingdom Pseudomonadati; phylum Pseudomonadota; class Gammaproteobacteria; order Aeromonadales; family Aeromonadaceae; genus Aeromonas; species Aeromonas sp. S11(2024). The sequence continues at coordinate 2,227 of NZ_JBGLRC010000055.1, forward strand.
GTTAACCTCGCTACAAAATGTAAGTCGCTGACCCATTATACAAAAGGTACGCAGTCACCCCGAAGGGCTCCCACTGCTTGTACGTACACGGTTTCAGGTTCTATTTCACTCCCCTCACAGGGGTTCTTTTCGCCTTTCCCTCACGGTACTGGTTCACTATCGGTCAGTCAGGAGTATTTAGCCTTGGAGGATGGTCCCCCCATATTCAGACAGGATGTCACGTGTCCCGCCCTACTCGATTTCACATCAAGGTTGTTTTCGTGTACGGGGCTATCACCCTGTATCGCCGGCCTTTCCAGGACCGTTCCACTAACTTCCAAGATGCTTAAGGGCTAATCCCCGTTCGCTCGCCGCTACTGAGGGAATCTCGGTTGATTTCTTTTCCTCGGGGTACTTAGATGTTTCAGTTCTCCCGGTTCGCCTCTGTTACCTATGTATTCAGTAACAGATACCCGAGTTATCTCGGGTGGGTTTCCCCATTCGGAAATCTGTGAGTAATAGCGTCTCTTACCGACTTCTCACAGCTTATCGCAGGTTAGTACGTCCTTCATCGCCTCTGACTGCCAAGGCATCCACCATGTACGCTTAGTCACTTAACCATACAACCCCAAGAAGTGTCGGTGAAACCGGCACAGCCTGTTGTCGTACAACAAGGACCAAATAAAATTTGGTTTTCGCCAAGAAGTTTCCAAAGCACTTGTAACAAATGTTTGAGAACTACTTTTTAAATCAGCTTTCCAGATTGTTAAAGAGCA
>NZ_JBGLRC010000056.1:0-2803 GCF_041402345.1 Aeromonas sp. S11(2024)
GACACCCAGCTTCAGGCACTGGCTGAGTGCAGCACGATTTTTCAGGAGAAAGTCAGTGGGGCAAGGGACGACCGCCCCCAATTGGCTCAGTTACTCAACTTTGTGCGTGAGGGGGATGTGGTGTTGGTCACCAAGCTGGATCGCTTGGCCCGCAACACCCGTCACCTGTTGGAGATCTCGGAATACCTGCAAAGCAAGCAGGTAGCACTGAGGATTTTGAATCTGGGGATCAATACCTCGACCCCTACCGGCAAGCTGATGCTCACCATGATCGGTGCTATCGCCACCTTCGAGCGGGAGCAGATGCTGGAGCGGCAGGCGGAGGGCATTGAGTTGGCCAAACAACGTGGCGTTTACAAAGGCCGCAAACCTACCGCGATGGCAAGAGGAGAAGAAGTGCTGGCTCTTGCCGACCGGGGGCTTGCCAAAGCAGAGATTGCAAGACAAACAGGGATCAGCCTATCCAGTGTGCAACGCATTCTCAAAACCGCCGCAACGAGTTAAAGCACAAGCCCCCAGCCGCAGTATTTGAGCTGGGGGCTCTATCACTCACCAAGGAGCAATGACCTTCGATGGAAATACTGCAATATGATGATTTTCGTACCGAGAAAATAGCAGCCCTTATTAATACCCGAAGCACCTTTGAGATTGTGGGTGTCTCTGGAAACATGGGCAGTACCGTTCTAATTCTTGAGACAACGATAGAATCAGCCGGATTGAAATGCAGGGTATACACCCAAGGGCGTATTGCCGCAGCAGGAGCAACATTTTTAGGTGGCGCAACCGGGGTTGCAGGTATGTTCGCAACCCTTGGTATCGCAGCGCATAACCTGGCTACGTATAACCCTGACTATGAAATAGTGAAACATGTCGTAGATGGTTCTATCAGCGTGCGTTACAAAAAATAACCATTATTTAGACCGTTCTTTTTAAGATGAAGAACGTTCGGGAGTAATAAAAATGAATAAAATTTTAATTTCGTCAGTCACCGCATTGTTGTGTAGCAACGCGTTGGCCTATGGTGAGGCAGGCCAATGGTCGAGTAGAAAAACACAGGATGGCATGGAGTATGCCGCTGTGATTGATGACCAGAATAAGCTCATCATCTCTTGCGATAAAAATGGTAAAGATATCGCTATGTATGCCACGATTAAAGGTGTCCAAGTTGGCACTGATGTATACGATAGAACCTTTGATATAAAAACCAGCGAATCGTATTACTTCACACCTTACGTGATAAACGGAGATCGCAGCATATTAAATTTCTTTAAGTTATGGGATGAAATAAGAGCCGGGCACCCCATGGCTTTGGGTCTAACTGAACCCAAGCTTCCAACAGCAAATGCCATTCAGGTATTGCCAGCACGTGACAGCAGTGAATTTATCTGCTTGACGGAAGGGATAAAAAAGAAAGACTATCAGGCACCTGCCCAAGTAACACATACCACAGTGGGTAATGAACATCGCTACTCGATTGTCGCTGACGATAAACATGCATTGTATTTCGCTTGTGACAACACCAACAAAATAACCATGCGAGCAATCCTGGATGGTGATGAATATGACGCTGAAAAGGGGTCGTTTTACGTCAGTGTCGGAGACAAGGCTGAACCTGCAAGCGTAATAACCAACAACAAGACGTACCTTGATAAATTTTGGGATGGCTTGCGTGAAAATAAAACCCTTTATCTCATCTCTCAACCAGACAATATTACCTACGTGCTGACCCCACAGGGGGGAGCCTCTGCACTACCTGACAGAACATCTTCAGATTTTACCTGCCTCACGGCTGATACCATCTCACATAAAAAGAATGATGCACTGTTAGCCCAGCAGGGGCCGACAACAGCCTCCACATTTTCGGTCAATGTGCGGCCAATTATCCCCAACAAGGGGTTGCCATCAAAAGTAATAACTGTTGTTTCTCACAGCGACCGGGTGAAGATAACGAAAGCTGTCGTTAACAGAGGCCAGTGTCAAGTAAAGTCAATTTACCCATTACCTCTAACGTTAGCTTTTGGTAAGGAACTCATGCTTTACACGGGCTATGACTGCAACGTGTTAGAATTGAATTTATCAACTACCAATGGTGATGTGGAATACCAGTTCCAACCACAAAATTAATCTGTACGTTGTGCTTAACAATAATGTATGAGGCTTGGAATATGAAATGGTTAATTGTATTGCCTGGTTTGCTTATTTCATCCAGTGTAGCCTTTGCCTATGGTGAGGCCGGGCGCTGGAGCAGTGGCTGGGGTCAGGGCACCAGCGAATACACGGCGGTGGTCAACGAGCAGAACCATCTCTATATAGCCTGTAGTGACACCCGCAAGGTCAGCATGACGGCCACCGTGCAGGGCAAGGAGTACGGCTCTTATGCTGGGCAGGCTTTCACCATCATCGTCGATGGCAGCCAATATGATGCGCCCTATGAGACCGAGTCCCGTGTCGGTGAGAACAATTTATTCGACATGTGGGGCAAGCTACGTAAGGCAAAGTCGATCCGCATTTTGACGGCTGATGGCAAGCAGCTCGCACTGCCGACCCAAGAGGTCGCATCTGTTCTGCCAGCCACCAACACACCCGAGTTTGACTACTTGATGTGGGACCAATAGGTCACACCCATTCCCATCCAAGAGGAGGCATTTGCCTCCTCTTTTTATTTCTACCATTCACCCACTCTTGAAGGAGACACACTATGCCCCCCTGCATTCCCCCTGAATGCGAGCCGTTCGATCACCCAGGTTTTTGGCACAAACTCTGGGCCTTTGCCAAACGTGCCGGTCGGCCCTTTATCGAGACC
>NZ_JBGLRC010000057.1:0-2033 GCF_041402345.1 Aeromonas sp. S11(2024)
CGAGTTTGAATTCGGCAGTAAATGAGCGACGTAATCTTGTCATTGAACACCTCAGGTCATGGTGGCGACTGTACCACCTAAAATGGTGTCCGGGATGATTAGACCACTACAGTTATGCACCAGCATCAGAGCTGCAGCATTGAGCGCCAACGCACGTTTAACAACTTCCCGTGGGTAGACGGAGGCACTGCTGAGCGTGCCGCGAAATAGCTCCTCATATGCCAGGATCCGATGCTGGTTGTCCAAGAACAGTATGGCAAATACTTCATGCTCTCTGCTCTGCAACAGGGTTTGTAGTGCCTGCTGAGCCAAGTGTTTGTCGGTAATAGCTTCTCCTTTGGCCAGTTTCTGACGGGCAATCTGGTTGGCGATAGTCAACAGGTCCTCTTCGTTAATCAGCTCAGTGACGAGGTAGGTGCCGGGGATCTCCCCAGCGATCAATTTGTGATGCAACATGATGTACTCCATACGCCATCGCCCCACCGCGTGGGATGCGGCAGGGTCGGCGAGGTGTTTGGTTAATAGGTTGGTAAATGTGGTGGTTGCAGGATTGGCTGGAGGTGTTCAGGCCGCAAGGGTGTGAGTGGTGTAGTCGTGCAACGGGACGTCGTAATTGGTCGCAAGCAGGGTGCCTAGCTGGGTTAGCCAGCGGTGATCCGGGTGGTCGCACAGCCATTGAGCCAGTGCTTTGCCCTGTTCGTTTTCATAGCGCAGGTAGAGGGCATAACCGTCCACTGGCTGGCCTTGGTCATGTACGACTTCAATCTGACCATCGCGCTCAAGATAAGTCTCCAGTTCGATGGCGATCACGGCGTTAATCATCTTCGCTCTCCATGTCGGCGATGGGGTCACTCTCCACGGCATAGCCGCGATGGATGCAGATGCGCTGCAGGTCAGCCAGGAAGCTTGCAAGCACGCGAGGCTGATCGGTGAGTGAGACGGGCCCTTCTTGGCAACGCCAGAAACTGCTGTGTTTAGGGTCGATACAGATCTCATCTTTCGGCTGACTCATAGTGCGCCCGTCATCGGCATTGGTGATTGAGAGCAGTTGCCCCTGCACACCAGACCAGCGGACCTGCAGAGTGACTGTGCGGATGTGTGGACTATCCGGTGTCAGGTGCAGCAACCAGCGCTGACTACTGCGGGTAGGGGTTATCTTGGCGTTGGCGGCAACTTGTCCCAACCATTGACGTGAGTAGTGGGAGAGCGCTAATTCTTGGCTCATCGTGTCCTCCTAATATCCTGCGACCGTGACGCTGAAACACTCCAACCGGCAGTAGGCAATGAAGTTGCTCTGCCAGATATCGAACAGCTCCCGCGCTTCTGCCAGCCGCAGTGGTCCCCAGCCCAACATGGTGTGTTCCCCATCGAGGAAGTTGAAATCGAGTTCCTTGCTGAGCTCGGCATCCGAGCCCAGCCCCTGATAACTGAAATCGGTGACGTAATCGAACAGCCAGCCATCGAGCCCACGGATCAGGCGGATCTCGACTGGGTGCACGCCGCCTTGCTCGGCACTGTAGCCGGGGTTACGAAAGTTGAAAGTCAGTTGGGTTAAGCGCTCAAGATTGAGCTCGGTTTTAGCGACTTCTTGGTCGAGCAGAACCAGCAATGCTTGTGCAACGGGCAGGGCAAAGCCGTCCCGGAAAAAGGGAATGGTCATGGTGTACTCCTTGTGGGGGTTAATCTTGGCCGAACAGCTCGCGCATTTTTCTGGCCACTCGGGCACGGATCTGTTCATCAATAAAGGCGGCAATGCTGGCGAGAGCTGCACTCAGTACCGCGATGTCATCGGCGAGTCCCATCGGCAACACATCCGGGATCGCATCAATGGGCGATATAAAGTAGGCCAGCGCACTGTAGATCAGCAGCTTGGCCCAAAGTGGCAGGTCATCCTTCTGGCTGGTGTAGTAGAGCAACAGGCTGGTCTCGATAAAGGGCCGACCGGCACGTTTGGCAAAGGCCCAGAGTTTGTGCCAAAAACCTGGGTGATCGAACGGCTCGCATTCAGGGGGAATGCAGGGGGGCATAGTGTG
>NZ_JBGLRC010000059.1:0-1587 GCF_041402345.1 Aeromonas sp. S11(2024)
CTAAAAAACCGCCTCCCCGGCACTCCGTGGCCCATGGAATTAGAAACACGTCCACTACACTGATCTCACCGGACAGTGGTCGTTTGCTTTTTGGAGGCTTAGTCCCCGTCAAAAAACCTGACCCAGGGGAAGCTGCGGACCCGTGAGTGGTGGCACCTTGGTGACCCCGTTTAGGAATGTGATCGAATCCGAGTCCCCGTCCGGCACTATTTGTGATGGAGGGGTATTCATGAAAAAGCACAACACAGAACACGGTTTGCCGATCATCCATGCCCGCGCCGCGGGCATTGATATCGGTTCACGGTTCCATGTGGTTGCGGTGCCCACCGCGCTCGCCGAAGAACCAGTGCAAACCTTTCAGGCTTTCACGGCAGACCTGGAGCGTATGGCTGCTTGGTTGGTCGAGCTTGGGATCACTACCGTGGCAATGGAATCAACGGGTGTGTATTGGATACCCGTGTACGAGATCCTGGAGACCCATGGCTTACAGGTCATCTTGGCTAACGCCCGGGATGCCCGGGCCGTACCTGGGCGCAAAACTGACGTCAACGATGCGCAATGGATCCAGCGCCTGCATGCTTGCGGTCTACTGCGCGCCAGCTTCCATCCTGAGCGGGAGATCGCCGCGCTGCGCAGTTATCTGCGGCTACGTGAACGTCACCTCGATTACGCTGCGGCCCATATCCAGCACATGCAGAAGGCGCTAACTCACATGAACCTGCAATTGCAGCATGTGGTGAGTGACATCACCGGCGCCACCGGTATGCGGATCATCCGTGCCATTGTCGCAGGAGAGCGAAATGCCATGATGCTCGCCGCCATGCGCGACTTGCGCTGTCAGTCGAGCGTCGAAACCATCCAACGTGCGCTGGTTGGCAATTACCAGCCCGAGCATGTGTTTGCCTTGAGTCAGGCACTGGCCATGTATGACGCCTACCAGGCCCAGATTTCTCTCTGTGATGAGCAGATTGCCCAAAGCTTGCAACAACTCTCTCGTGGTAAGCCCCGTCCCAGCGAAGCGCTACCCAAGCCTCGCCACCGTACCCGGCAGCCGAACGCACTCAACTTTGATGTCCGCACCTTGCTCTATCAACTGGTCGGTATCGATCTGACCCAGATCCATGGCATTGGCCCTTACCTGGCACTGCGTCTGGTGGCCGAGTGTGGAACGGATCTGAGTCGCTGGCGAACGGCCCAACACTTCACCTCATGGCTGACACTGGCTCCGGGCTGCCGGATCAGTGGTGGCAAGGTACTGTCAGCTCATACTCGCAAGACCAAGAATCGAGTCACCGCCCACCTACGACTGGCAGCGGTGACCATCGGCAGAACAAATACAGCGCTGGGGGCATTCTACCGACGGTTGTCAGCGCGCATCGGCAAAGCGAAGGCGGTCACCGCCACGGCCCGCAAGATTGCGGTCTTGTTCTATAACGCCATGCGTTTTGGTATGGAATATCAGGATCCTGGCGCCGATCACTACGAGCAGCAGTACCGCGATCGGGTGGTCAAGGGATTGCACCGTCGGGCCGCCGAATTTGGTTTTATCCTACAGGCAATCGAGGGTGTTTCTTAGGAAGGCTACTG
>NZ_JBGLRC010000060.1:0-1198 GCF_041402345.1 Aeromonas sp. S11(2024)
TGTATGGAGATGGTATTCACCTGACAGTTGCCCACAAAAGGGAGTGGTCATACGGCTTCAAACCGGATAACAAAACGGTACCCCTACCGTGTTATCTGGAGTCACCGTATGACCACCAACGAGAAAGTAGCACGTCGCAAACTCAGCCTGCTAGAGCTTGCCAAAGAGCTCAATAATGTCAGCAAAGCCTGCAAGCTCATCGGCTACAGTCGTCAGCAGTTCTACGAAATTCGCCGTAATTACCAGACCTATGGCGCCGAGGGCTTGCTCGACAAATTGCCCGGCTGTAAAGGGGCTCATCCCAATCGGGTTGCGCCCGAGATTGAACAGGCCATCCTCGATTACTCCCTCACCAGACCAACTCATGGCCCACTGCGGGTCGCCCAAGAACTGGCTCTGCAAGGCATCAATGTCAGTGCCGGCGGCGTGCGTGGCGTGTGGCAACGTCACGACTTGCTCTCCAAACACGACCGCTTGTTGCGCCTCGAGAAAACGCACCGGGAGCAGACCATTGAGCTCAATGACGAGCAAATTCGCCTGTTAGAGCGCTTCAGCCCCGAGTTTCGCGAACGTCAGATTGAGGTCCACTACACCGGGGAATTGGTGGCTGTCGACACCTTCTTCGTCGGCGCGCTCAAGGGGGTTGGTAAGGTGTATCTGCAAACAGTGCTGGACTGCTACAGTCGCCACGCCTGGGGACGGCTCTACACCAGCAAGCTGCCAGTGACCTCGGTTCATGTGCTCAATGAAACGGTGCTGCCGTTCTTCGAAGCCCATGAGGCTCGGGTCTATACCATCCTGTCGGACAACGGGCGCGAGTTCTGTGGGCGCCCAGACCACCATCCCTACGAGCTGTTCCTGCAACTGGAGGGGATTGAGCACCGGACAACCAAGGTACGCAGGCCGCAGAGCAACGGCTTTATCGAACGGCTGCATCGCACACTGCTGGATGAACACTTTCGTATCAAGGGGAGGACGACCTGGTATGAGTCGGTAGAGCAGATGCAGACAGACCTGGATAGCTACCTGGAGCACTACAACACCCAGCGGCCACATCAAGGCAGGATGATGGAGGGTCAAACCCCCGACAGCATGTTCAAGAAGGGTCTGAAATTGATACCTAAGGAAGTGCGCACTAAAGTAGCGTAAACAAGACACCGGTTTGAGGCCGGTGTCAGGTGATAACTAGAACTGTACA
>NZ_JBGLRC010000061.1:0-1103 GCF_041402345.1 Aeromonas sp. S11(2024)
CTCTTGCCGTATCCCCGCCGCCTTCTTGCTGCGCAGGGTCAGCCGGTGTTGTTGCAGGCTGTGCTTCATCTCCCGATAGCCCAACTCGATTTCCCAGCGGTGGCTGTAGAGTTCAACGATGTCGGCGCCCGGGAAGCGCATCGGGTCGACCATTGAGGTCAATACTTGGCGCTCCTTGCCATTGATGTGTCGGGTCAGCAAGCGGGCTTCCAGTGTCTCTGGCAGGTGCGGCCACTTCTTCCTCGCCTGTGGACTGGTTTTGAGACGCACCAGCACATCCTGACGCCCCAGCTTGCGCACCACCTCGTATTGCGTGCCTTTTTTGAGTGGCAGCAGCCAGTGCCGCTCGCTGCCAGTGGTTTGCCAGGCGTGGAGCAGACCGAGAGAGTAAAACCCCTTGTCGAACAGGGTGAGCGAGTGGTCCGGTGTACGCGCGATGAGTTGCTCGGCCAACACCATCTCGTTGACGGCGCAGCTCTCCATGACGGCCTGCACAAGTAGGTGACTGGTCAGCTCCATCTGGCAAAGCATGCGCACCTGCGGATAGGTGGTCTCGCCATGCTGGGTGCCGGGTTTGGCAAACTCGGCGGCATTGTCCGGGGTATCGGGAGTGCGCCACATCACGCCATCAACGGCGAGCAGTTGCAGCCCGGCCCAACCCGGATGATTGGCCTGCTGGTGCCAGCGCGAAGCGGTCTCGTGAAACAGGCGTTCGATGCTCTTGTCTCCCAGTTTTTGTCGAGCTTGCAGGAAAGCGCTGGGGGCGACGAAGGGGCGGTCGCCGGGCAACAGGATATCAAGCTGATTGACGAGCTGGGTCATGGGGACATGGCGGAAGATGGCCATGCCGATAATGGCCCAGACCAGACGCTCCATGGGCATACGGCGACGACGCAGGGTCGCGACATCCTCTTCGGCGAGTAGGGTTGTGATGAGCTCGGGAGAAATGAGGTCAGAGAGTGACTCAAACTGAGCGGCATTGCTGGCGTGGAGGAAGTCGAGAGCATGGGCGATACGCATAAAAAATCCGAAACCAATCAACAGGTTTCGGATTTTCACACAACAGAAGGATCGGTCAATGGATCCTTAACTGATCGGCATTA
>NZ_JBGLRC010000062.1:0-1098 GCF_041402345.1 Aeromonas sp. S11(2024)
CGTGAATTCAGATAATAAGTGCAATGCCCATGGTGCATAGGAGAGAGGCGGTCAACTACCAGTTAGGGTACGCTTCTTCTCGCCAAAGAAACAAAGCGATACACCATGAAATACCAGCAGTTGACCGAGGGGCTACGATACCAGATTGCCTGCCTCCGTGACCATGGCCTGTCACAGGCCCGCATTGCCAAACAGCTCGGGGTTCATCCATCGACTATCAGTCGTGAGCTTCGTCGTAATTGTGCTGGGCAGGCCTATCAGCCGCAGCAGGCTCACCAACTTGCCACGGCACGACGGCTGACGAGTCAGAAGCGTACTGTCCCGTCTGATACCATCGACTTTGTTTGCATGGCGCTGGTCGCGGACTGGAGTCCCGAGCAAATCAGTGGCGTTGGAGACATGATTAACTGCCCGGTTAGCCACGAGTGGATATACCGCTATGTGGCACGCGACAAGGCCAACGGTGGCACGCTATACCGGCATCTGCGTCAGGGTCACAAACGCTATCGCAAGGGTAAGAACAGCAAACGCAGTGTCATTCCCAATCCGGTATCGATTGATGAACGCCCTGCGATAGTCAATGAGCGGAGCCGTGTGGGAGATTGGGAAGTCGATACCGTGTTGGGTAAGCAAGGCAGCGGTGCAATAGTGAGTCTGTTGGAGCGTAAGAGCCGGCTCTACCTGGTTCAATACGTTCCCAGCAAAACAGCCAGCGCGGTGGCGGACACCATTATCAGCATGCTGAAACCCTACCAGGCACATGTCCATACCATCACAGCTGACAATGGTAGCGAGTTTGTCGAACATGAACGTGTTGCAGCAGAGCTGGAAGCGCAGGTGTACTTTGCGCATCCATACAGTGCATGGGAACGGGGACAGAATGAGAATAGCAATGGTCTGCTGCGGCAATATGTGCCCAAAGGCAGTGATTTGAGTGTGGTGACAGCAGAGGCACTGTCAGCCGTCGAAAAGCGGCTGAACTTCAGGCCGCGCAAATGCTTGGGATTTAAACAGCCACAGGTGGTTTTTGACGAACTTCTGAAAGCAGCCTGATTTTTAATCGGGAATTGCACTTCGAAGTTGAATTCGCGACCACCT
>NZ_JBGLRC010000063.1:0-1058 GCF_041402345.1 Aeromonas sp. S11(2024)
CATACGGTGACTCCAGATAACACGGTAGGGGTACCGTTTTGTTATCCGGTTTGAAGCCGTATGACCACTCCCTTTTGTGGGCAACTGTCAGGTGAATACCATCTCCATACAGTCTATGAAGAGTTTACTGAGCAGGCGGCTTTTCAAGCGCACCAAGCCAGAGTCAAATCCTCCCGCTGGGGGAAAATAACCGTCAATGTCGAGCGACACTATACGGTAACAGGGATTGCATAAATCACAGCCTTGCCATTTTGGCCAAGGTGGCGAACCGGGAGTGGTGCAGAACTCTCCCCCCTCTCGCTACCACGAATGCCGATTACGCTGCGCTGATCGAGCCTGCGTTACTTCCACCCTTTGTTATTAAGGCCACTATGATCCGCCCATTATTAACAACCGATCTGGATGCCGCCGTCGAGCTCTGGTATCAGGCATCGGTACAAGCCCACGACTTTATTCCCGCCGCCTTTTGGCATGAGCAACGGGCAGCGATGCGGGACATCTATCTGCCCGCCAGCAAGAGCTGGGGTTATGAGGAGGATGGACAGCTACTGGGCTTTATCTCTTGGTATCAAGGGTCTATTGCCGCCCTGTTTATCTCCCCAACTCACCAATCACACGGGCTGGGTCGCCAACTGCTCGAACACCTCAAAGCCCAATATGATCGACTCGAGTTGACGGTCTACGCCGAAAATAAGCAGGCGCGGCGCTTCTATTCCCGCAACGGTTTCAAAGAGGGTGAGCAGCAGTTGTGCGAGCATAGCGGCCACCCCGAGCTGGTGATGCATTGGCAACGGGGATAAGCGGAGCGCCAACATAGATGGCCGCCCGCCTTGGCCGGTATTGGGCCGCCTTGAATGCCATGGCGGCATTCTCTACAATGACCCACTTTTTATTCATTTCGGGTTATATCGATGAGCGATACCAGCACCAAACCGGCTCTGCCGGATCGTGAATTCAGATAATAAGTGCAATGCCCATGGTGCATAGGAGAGAGGCGGTCAACTACCAGTTAGGGTACGCTTCTTCTCGCCAAAGAAACAAAGCGATACACCATGAAA
>NZ_JBGLRC010000064.1:0-943 GCF_041402345.1 Aeromonas sp. S11(2024)
GGAAAAAGGGACAACAGGTGTTGAAAGGCTGGGGTATCCATATTGGTAGACCTCAAGGTGATGGCCTACTTCAAGATTAGCCTTTCAACACGTAATTGGGACAGAGCCAAACAAAAGCCACACCAACCGGTGTAATGCCAGTCAGTCAAGCCTGACTGGCATTGTTTTTATTGGCTTTTTGCACCGCATACTTTTGTGGTCTTGCCTTCACACTGCGGGGGTAACTCCGCTCACTTCGCTCCGGTAATACAAACTGCTCCGCCTGCTTATCCAGCTCTGCTACCCGCTTCGGGATAGTTCCCGGTGACAGGTACGGCATGCAGCTCAGTTCATGGATAAGATAGACTGACGCCATGTGAAAACTCAGCTGGCTCGCCATCTTTACCATCTGGCTGCGCAGCAGGTTATACGCCAGCAACACGCCCCACAGCTCTTGCCGTATCCCCGCCGCCTTCTTGCTGCGCACAGGGTCAGCCGGTGTTGTTGCAGGCTGTGCTTCATCTCCCGATAGCTGTAGTGGTCTAATCATCCCGGACACCATTTTAGGTGGTACAGTCGCCACCATGACCTGAGGTGTTCAATGACAAGATTACGTCGCTCATTTACTGCCGAGTTCGAACTCGAAGCCGCATCCTTGGTGCTCGACCAAGAATATTCTGTCCCTGAAGCCAGCCGTTCACTGGATGTCGGTGAAACAGTGCTCCGTCGCTGGGTTCAGCAGCTGCAATCCGAACGAACTGGCACAACCCCAATCAGCAAAGCACTGACTCCAGAGCAGCAGAAAATTCAGGAGCTGGAAGCCCGTATCAACCGGCTCGAACGTGAAAAGGACTGTCTAGTCCTGAAATAGGTTTACACATTTTCAACTAGCATTTCTCTACTCAGAACCCCCTATGTACCGCATCGGGGGTTCTGTATTTCAACGCATGATGCGGCCGCTCCG
>NZ_JBGLRC010000065.1:0-885 GCF_041402345.1 Aeromonas sp. S11(2024)
CGATGTAGCCGCTCGATAAAGCCGTTGCTCTGTGGCCTGCGCACCTTGGTGGTTCGGTGCTCAATCCCCTCCAGTTGCAGGAACAGCTCGTAGGGATGGTGGTCAGGTCGTCCACAGAACTCGCGCCCGTTATCCGACAGGATGGTATAGACCCGAGCCTCATGGGCTTCAAAGAACGGCAGCACCGTTTCATTGAGCACATGAACCGAGGTCACCGGCAGCTTGCTGGTGTAGAGCCGTCCCCAGGCGTGGCGGCTATAGCAGTCCAGCACGGTTTGTAGATACACCTTGCCAACCCCCTTGAGCGCGCCGACGAAGAAGGTGTCGACCGCCACCAGTTCTCCGGTGTAGTGAACCTCAATCTGGCGTTCTCGGAACTCGGGACTGAATCGCTCTAACAGGCGAATTTGCTCGTCATTGAGCTCAATGGTCTGCTCACGGTGAGTTTTCTCGAGGCGCAGCAAGCGGTCGTGTTTGGAGAGCAAGTCGTGCCGTTGCCACACGCCACGCACCCACCTGCACTGACATTGATGCCTTGCAGAGCCAGTTCTTGCGCGACCCGCAGCGGGCCTTGAGTTGGTCTGGTGAGGGAGTAATCGAGTATGGCCTGTTCAATCTCGGGAGCGACCCGATTGGGATGAGCCCCTTTACAGCCGGGCAATTTGTCGAGCAATCCCTCGGCGCCATAGGTCTGGTAATTACGGCGAATTTCGTAGAACTGCTGGCGGCTGTAGCCGATGAGCTTGCAGGCTTTGCTGACGTTATTGAGCTCTTTGGCGAGCTCTAGCAGGCTGAGTTTGCGACGTGCTACTTTCTCGTTGGTGGTCATACGGTGACTCCGGATAACACGGTAGGGGTACCGTTTTGTTATCCGGTTTGAAGCCG
>NZ_JBGLRC010000066.1:0-570 GCF_041402345.1 Aeromonas sp. S11(2024)
GAGTTTGAATTCGGCAGTAAATGAGCGACGTAATCTTGTCATTGAACACCTCAGGTCATGGTGGCGACTGTACCACCTAAAATGGTGTCCGGGATGATTAGACCACTACAACCAGACTCTGCGACATTGTAAGCGGTCACAACACCTCAACTTTTACCTTGATAATCCCGTCGCGAATATTGCCGATGGCACTAAACGCAGATTTGGAGAGATCGATAATACGCCCCCTTTTAAAGGCGCCACGGTCATTGACCTTGACCACTACGCTCTTGCCGTTGGCAAGGTTGGTGACCCGCACCATGGCGCCAAAGGGCAATTCCATATGGGCGGCGCTATTGAGGTTATTGCGATAGCGCTCACCGCTGGCGGTCTTTTTGCCGTGATAACGGTCGGCATAATAGCTGGCGTAACCGGTTTCGCTATAGCCGCGCCAGCTGCCGCCGTGACGCTCGTCATAACTGTATGGAGATGGTATTCACCTGACAGTTGCCCACAAAAGGGAGTGGTCATACGGCTTCAAACCGGATAACAAAACGGTACCCCTACCGTGTTATCCGGAGTCACCGTATG
>NZ_JBGLRC010000067.1:0-567 GCF_041402345.1 Aeromonas sp. S11(2024)
GTACAACAAGGACCAAATAAAATTTGGTTTTCGCCAAGAAGTTTCCAAAGCACTTGTAACAAATGTTTGAGAACTACTTTTTAAATCAGCTTTCCAGATTGTTAAAGAGCATGTTTGCAACGGCGCAAGGCCGAAGAAAACAGAGTTAAGAATCAGTTTCTTAACTCTGCATTCTTGTTAGCAAGAAGAGAAGTGGCGTCCCCTAGGGGATTCGAACCCCTGTTACCGCCGTGAAAGGGCGGTGTCCTAGGCCTCTAGACGAAGGGGACCCGGATTTGTCTTTGCGCTTGCGCGCAGATGATTGGGTAACGGCTCTCGCCATTATTCACATCCCAACACCCAACAAAAGGGCTTCTCTTGTTCAACCGTGGGTTGAACAAGCACTGACGCTTTCGCATCAGGTCTTTGCTCTAACTACTTTGAATCAAGGCAATCTGTGTGAACACTCAACAACTTCGACATCTTAAGGTAAGGAGGTGATCCAACCCCAGGTTCCCCTAGGGTTACCTTGTTACGACTTCACCCCAGTCATGAATCACACCGTGGTAAACGCCCTCCCGAAGGTTA
>NZ_JBGLRC010000068.1:0-556 GCF_041402345.1 Aeromonas sp. S11(2024)
CGGATAGGCGGTCTCCCCATGCTGGGTACCGGGCTTGGCAAAGGCGGCGGCATTGTCCGGGGTATCGGGGGTGCGCCACATCACGCCATCAACGGCGAGCAGTTGCAGCCCAGCCCAACCGGGATGATTGGCCTGCTGGTGCCAGAGAGAGGCGGTCTCGTGAAACAGCCACTCAATGCTCTTGTGGCCAAGCTTTTGGCGAGCTTGCAGGAAGGCGCTGGGGGCGACAAAGGGGCGGTCGCCGGTCAAGAGGATATCGAGCTGATTGACGAGCTGGGTCATGGGGACGTGGCGGAAGATGGCCATGCCGATGATGGCCCAGACCAGACGCTCCATGGGCATGCGGCGGCGACGCGGGGTCACGACATTCTCTTCGGCGAGCAGCGTCGTGATGAGCTCGGGAGGAATGAGGTCGGAGAGTGACTCAAACTGAGCAGCATTGCTGGCGTGGAGGAAGTCGAGAGCGTGAGCGATACGCATAAAAAATCCGAAACCAATCAACAGGTTTCGGATTTTCACACAACAGAAGGATCGGTCAATGGATCCTTAACTGATC
>NZ_JBGLRC010000069.1:0-545 GCF_041402345.1 Aeromonas sp. S11(2024)
GCTGGGGCGCCAGGATGTGCTGGTGCATCTCAAGACCAGCCCACAGGCGAGGAAGAAGTGGCCGCACCTGCCGGATACAGTGGAAGCCCGCTTGCTGACTCGCACTATCAATGGCAAAGAGCGGCAGGTGCTGACCTCGATGGTTGACCCGATGCGTTTCCCGGGTGCCGATATCGTCGAGCTCTACAGCCAGCGCTGGGAAATCGAGTTGGGCTATCGGGAGATGAAGCACAGCCTGCAACAACACCGGCTGACCCTGCGCAGCAAGAAGGCGGCGGGAATACGGCAAGAGCTGTGGGGAGTGCTGCTGGCGTATAACCTGCTGCGCAGCCAGATGGTAAAGATAGCGGCGAGTCTGAAGGGATACACGGCGAGCCAGTTGAGTTTTCACATGGCCTCGGTGTACCTCATCCATGAACTGAGCTGCATGCCGTATGTAGTGGTCAACTAAATCCGGACACTTGGTTAGGCCGTTCTTCGGCTTTTGCTGGCGGTATCCCGTTATTGTGTTGATGTGGACGCCGCCAGTTGTAGTAATCCATCAG